>NZ_JAWHPJ010000018.1:0-300000 GCF_032587815.1 Pseudomonas syringae group sp. 26L6 | reverse complement strand
TGCACCTAGCTTGAATACAAAGCCGCGATCCACCACCTCACCATCTATACGCACACCACCAGATGCCAACAGATCGCGAGCGACTGCAGCGTTCTTTACCAGCCCTGCTTTATTAAGGACGGCCGAGATCGGCATATCCTCTATAGCAGCCACGGAGATCTCCGGCAGATCGTCTGGCAACTCGCCTTCCTTCATACGGTTGCCCGCAGAACGATGCGCATTGGCGGCAGCTTCTTCACCATGGAAACGGGCGACCAGCTCTTCGGCCAGCTTGATTTTGATATCACGCGGATTGGCACCCGCTTCACAATCAGCCTTCAAGCCATTGATCTCTTCCATCGAACGGAAGCTCAGCAGCTCGAAGTAGCGCCACATCAGCGAATCCGGAATCGATACCAGCTTGCTGTACATAATGCCCGGCGCTTCCTGAATACCAACGTAGTTGCCCAGCGACTTGGACATCTTCTTCACGCCATCCAGGCCTTCCAGCAGCGGCATGGTCAGAATGCATTGCGGCTCCTGCCCATAAGCGCGCTGAAGCTCGCGCCCCATCAGCAGGTTGAATTTCTGATCAGTACCACCCAGTTCGACGTCAGCCTTCAAGGCCACAGAGTCGTAACCCTGCACCAGCGGGTAAAGGAATTCGTGGATGGCGATGGACTGGTTGCTTTTATAGCGCTTGTCGAAATCGTCACGCTCAAGCATACGGGCGACCGTGTACTGAGAAGACAATCGAATGAAGTCAGCCGGGCTCAGCCTGTCCATCCAGGTGGAGTTGAACGCCACCTCGGTTTTGGCCGGATCGAGAATCTTGAAAACCTGAGACTTGTACGTTTCGGCGTAGTCGAGAACCTGCTCACGGGTGAGCGGCGGACGCGTGGCGCTTTTGCCGCTCGGATCGCCGATCATGCCGGTGAAATCACCGATCAGGAAGATGATCTGATGCCCCAGGTCCTGAAACTGGCGCAGCTTATTAATAAGCACCGTGTGTCCAAGGTGCAGATCGGGCGCTGTCGGGTCGAAACCAGCCTTGATACGCAGTGGCTGGCCACGCTTCAGCTTCTCGACCAGTTCGGCCTCGACCAGGAGTTCATCTGCACCGCGCTTGATCAGCGCCAGCTGCTCTTCAACCGACTTCATTTCAGCCCCCAATTCAAAGGGAACCAACCTTACAAGATCAGAGCCCAATTACAAGTTTTGCCCAGCGTTCGCCTGCGAATCAGTGACTGATACGCGGGAAGGGTTGCTTCGAGCAGGTTTTGGTTATATTTTATACAGTTATTTCATCTTCATCATGTCATTCATCTTTTCCATTTCACCTTTTTCAAAGTCAAATTACCTATGAAAGACACACCGCCTAAAGCGCCCCCGCTTTATCCGAAGAGTCACCTGCTCGCTGCAAGCGGCATTGCCGCATTGTTGAGCCTGGCTCTCCTGGTTTTCCCTTCCAGCGAAGTTGAAGCCAAACGAACGAACCTTTCCCTTGATCTGGAGATGCCGGATCAGGACGTACAAGACCAAGACGCTCCAGACGCTGCTCAAGCCACACCTGAAACCACTGAATCGCCATTTGCCCAGATCGACAATGCAGATGACCAGGCTCAAGACACCGCCACAGCACAGTCTGACGCAGAAAAGCCGGCACCAGCCAAAGACCCTAACCATCGGGAAGTGATCGTCAGCAAGGGCGACACGCTTTCGACTCTGTTCGAAAAAGTCGGGCTGCCAGCCGCTACCGTTCATGAAGTACTGGCCAGCGACAAGCAGGCCAAACAGTTCACCAAGCTGCAGAACGGGCAAACCTTGCAGTTCGAACTATCGCCTGACGGCCAGCTCAAGCAACTGCATACCAAACTCAGCGAGCTCGAGACCATCAGCCTGTCGAAATCGGCTTCCGGCTTCGTTTTCAATCGCGAGATCAGCAAGCCCAATGTGCGCAATGCGTATGTGCATGGCGTGATCAACAGCTCACTTTCGCAATCCGCGCAGCGCGCTGGCCTGACTCATAGCATGACAATGGACATGGCCAACATCTTCGGCTACGACATCGACTTCGCGCAGGACATCCGCAAGGGTGACGAGTTTGACGTGGTGTATGAGCAGAAAGTGGTCAACGGCAAAAGCGTCGGCACAGGCAATATCCTTTCCGCTCGCTTTACAAACCGCGGCAAGACCTACACCGCCGTTCGTTACACCAACAAGCAAGGCAATACCAATTACTACACTGCCGACGGCAACAGCATGCGCAAGGCATTCATCCGCACCCCGGTAGACTTTGCCCGCATCAGTTCCATGTTTTCGATGGGTCGCAAACACCCTATCCTCAACAAGATCCGTGCGCACAAGGGCGTCGACTATGCGGCGCCACGCGGTACGCCGATCAAGGCAACCGGCGACGGCAAGGTTCTGCTCGCTGGCCGTCGCGGCGGTTACGGCAATACCGTCATCATCCAGCACGGCGATACCTACCGCACGCTGTACGGTCACATGCAAGGCTTTGCCAAAGGCATACAAACCGGCGGAACCGTTAAGCAAGGTCAGGTAATCGGCTATATTGGAACTACCGGCTTGTCTACTGGCCCGCACTTGCACTATGAATTTCAGGTCAATGGCGTTCACGTAGACCCGCTGGGCCAGAAGCTTCCGATGGCGGATCCGATCGCCAAATCCGAAAAACAGCGGTTCATGCAACAAAGCCAGCCGTTGATGGCGCGCATGGATCAGGAAAAGGCCACCACGCTGGCCTCGAATAAAAGGTAATCCATGGACTTCTTCTATATAGGTGTGATGTCCGGCAGCAGTCTCGATGGGATTGATATCGCCCTTTTGAAGCAGGATGACCGCTCAAGGCTTCTGGCTACTCACTACATCCCGATGCCGGAAGATCTGCATGCCGAACTGCTGGGGCTTTGCTCCAGTGGCGTCGATGAGCTTGCACGCGCAGCAATCGCCGAGCAGAAGTGGTGCAGGCTGGTCGCACAGGGCGTGCAGACCTTGCTTGAAGATCAAAACATGGTGCCTGCTCAGATTCGCGCCATTGGCAGCCACGGCCAGACTATTCGTCATGAACCTGCGCGCGGCTACAGCATTCAGATCGGCAACCCGGCGCTGCTGGCAGAGCTGACAGAAATCACTGTGGTAAGCGATTTTCGTCGTCGCGACATCGCCGCAGGCGGACAGGGTGCACCGCTCGTGCCCGCCTTCCACGAAGCACTGTTCGACGATAACAAAGACCACCGCGCTGTATTGAACATCGGCGGCTTCAGCAATCTGAGCCTGATCGAATCCGATCGCCCGGTCGAAGGCTTCGATTGCGGTCCAGGTAACGTGCTGCTGGATGCCTGGATACAATCCCAGCGCCATGAAAGCTACGACAAGGACGGGGAATGGGCGGCGAGCGGCGAGGTTGATCAAGCGCTTCTCCAGAAACTGCTCAGCGATCAGTTTTTCCTGACCAAAGGCCCAAAAAGCACCGGTCGGGAAGTGTTCAACCTGGGTTGGGTGCACCATCATCTGTTCCAGCTGCCAACGTTGACACCTGAAGACGTGCAAGCCACGCTGCTGGAACTGACTGCATTGACCATCACAGAGTCCCTGCAATCGGCACAAGCGATCACCAAGGAGCTTCTGGTCTGTGGCGGCGGCGCACATAACAAGGCGCTGATGAAACGCCTTGCAGAGCTATTGCCTGACACCGAGGTCAGCAGTACCGAGAAGTTTGGCGTGGACCCTGACTGGGTTGAGGCCATGGCATTTGCCTGGCTGGCTCATTGCTGCCTCGAAGGCGTACCGGCCAACCGCCCAACGGTAACCGGCGCTAAAGGCAGACGTGTTCTGGGCGCGATCTACCCCGCCTGACCTCGTGCCTGAACGCAAAACGCCGCTCAATGAGCGGCGTTTTTGTTTACAACAAGCTTCAATCAGATCGAGAACGACGAGCCACAACCACAGGTCGTGGAAGCATTCGGGTTTTTGATCACGAATCGCGAACCCTCAAGTCCTTCCTGATAATCGACCTCTGCGCCAGCCAGGTACTGGAAGCTCATCGGATCGACAACCAGACTTACGCCCTCGCGCTCGACGATAGTGTCATCGTCGGCCACGTCTTCATCAAACGTAAAACCATACTGAAAACCTGAACAACCGCCACCTGTAACGAATACACGCAGTTTGAGACGATCATTGCCCTCTTCGTCGACCAGGGTTTTCACCTTGTGCGCTGCATTCGGAGTGAACTCCAAAGCGGTAGGCGTGAAGGATTCGACACTCATGTCAGATATCTCCCGGCGTTAGCCGTCGTAATGCGTAATGACGGCATTATCCGCTTCTCCTAGAAAATCGGTCAACTATTTGCTGGACGGCGGCAGTGCTTACGGCATCATGCCCGCGTGAGACAAACCGGCGCGCTCATCAAGACCAAACAGGATGTTCATATTCTGAACCGCCTGACCTGACGCGCCTTTGACCAGATTGTCGATAACCGACAGCACGACAACCAGATCGCCGTCCTGCGGACGGTGTACCGCGATGCGGCAAACGTTGGCTCCGCGCACACTGCGGGTCTCGGGATGGCTGCCAGCGGGCATTACATCCACAAAAGGCTCGTCGGCGTAGCGCTTCTCGAACAGCGCTTGCAGGTCCACCGAACGATCAGCGACTGTCGCATAGAGGGTGGAATGAATGCCACGAATCATCGGCACCAGATGCGGAACAAACGTCAGGCCGATATCACCGCCCGCAGCGCGACGCAGGCCCTGAGTGATTTCAGGCAGGTGACGATGGCCCTTCACGGCGTAGGCCTTGAAGCTTTCATTGGCTTCCGAATACAGAGAACCAATGCTCAGGCCACGTCCGGCACCGCTCACGCCAGATTTGCAGTCGGCAATAAGGCGAGTGTTGTCGGCAATGCCCGCCTCAAGCAACGGCAGGAAACCCAATTGTGTAGCTGTCGGATAGCAACCGGGCACGGCGATGAGCCGAGCATTCTTGATCTGTTCGCGATTGACTTCCGGCAATCCGTAAACCGCATCCTGCAGCAGCTGCGGAGCACCGTGCGGCTGGCCATACCATTTGGCCCACTCGACCGGGTCCTGCAGACGGAAGTCGGCAGACAGGTCGATCACCTTGGTGCCTGCCGCAAGCAGTTCACCGGCCAGTGCATGAGCGACACCGTGGGGCGTGGCGAAGAACACCACGTCACAGGCACCCAGGGTTTTCACGTCAGGTACGCTGAAAGCCAGGCCGTCGTAGTGCCCGCGCAGGTTCGGGTACATCTCGGCGACTGGCATGCCGGCCTCCGAGCGCGAGGTAATGACCACTACTTCTGCCTGCGGATGCTGTGCCAACAGACGCAGCAGCTCGACCCCGGTGTAACCCGTGCCGCCGACAATACCGACCTTGACCATAACCTGCCCTCAACGAAACAACTGGAAAGCGGTCGATAATAGGAGCCTATCGCCTCTGCGACAACCGACAACGTGACGTACGGACGCACAAGACACTACTATTCGGCCACCGTGAACCTGGGAATAATCAAAAATGCTCTATCTATGGGTCAAAGCGCTGCATGTCATTTCAATGGTCTGCTGGTTTGCAGCCCTGTTCTATCTACCAAGACTGTTCGTCTATCACTCGATGAGTGAGGACACGGTCAGCCGCGAGCGCTTCATGGTGATGGAACGCAAGCTCTACCGAGGCATCATGACCCCGGCGATGATCGCAACGCTGGTCTTCGGCGGCTGGCTGATCAGCTTTGACGTCAGCGGCTATTTCAGTCAGGGCTGGATGCACGCGAAGCTGGCACTGGTGTTCCTGCTGATCGGCTATCACCATGTCTGTGGCGCACAGGTCAAACGCTTTGCCCGTGGAGAGAATGGCCGCAGCCATGTGTTCTATCGCTGGTTCAACGAGATTCCTGTGCTGATCCTGATCGCTATCGTCATTCTGGTCATCGTCAAACCCTTCTGACCGGAAAGCATTCGGCCTCTCCAGTAACACACCAGGGCGCTCGGCTTTACGCAATGTGTAACGCAAGCGCCCGGTACTGTCCCCAACCACAAGACAAGGAAGCCCTGTATGGCCGATTCCCTCTTCAAGATTGTATTTGAAGGACAGGTGCGTGAAGGCGTCGAGCTTGATACCGCGAAGGCCAACCTTGCGGGGTTGTTCAAAAGTGAAGCTCGCGCAGTGCAAAAGTTGTTCAACGGCCAGCCCGTTGCGCTCAAGCGCGGGCTGACCCATAAGGATGCTGAGCGCTACCTGAAGGCACTTAATGACGCAGGCGTCGAAGCACGCATCGAACCTGACAGCGACATCAGCCTGAGCCTCAATGAAACAGCCAGCGCTCTGGCACAAAAACCCGCGCTTCTGGAAATATCGCCCTATGCGCCGCCCAAAGCACAGGTTGGCGGTGATCAGCCAGAGCATTCGACTCTAAAAGTCCTGAGCATAAACGGGCGCATCGGGCGTTTGCGCTATCTGGCCTGGAGCCTGGTATTGAGCGCAGCGGCACTGGCGCTGGTTGCCGTGTGCCTGCTGACGATGAACGAGTCACTGGTCGCTGGCGGGCTGCTGAGCGCAGTGGTGCTCGTGGTGTTTGCAGTCATCGGTGCACAGATCGGTATACAACGGCTGCACGATCTGGGCTGGTCGGGCTGGCTTTTACTGCTGACGATGGTGCCCTTCATAGGCAGCGTCTTCCCGTTCCTCATGGTCCTGCTGCCGGGTACAAAAGGCCCCAATCGGTTCGGCCCACCGCCACCGCCGAACTCGAAAGGCGTAAAGACGCTGGCCGTTCTGTGGTTGTTGCTGCTACCGATTATTCTGATCGGCCTCACTGCCGGAGGCGCAGGCATGCTGCGCGACGAGCTGGAATTGCAGACCGACGAGTACGAGCAATCCCTCCCGTACGACGATGAACAAGACCAGGACAGTGCCTTGATCGTGCCGGTGGATGTCAACAAAGAACTCAAAGAAACACAGTGACACGTAATAGACTGCTCACGGTTCGGCAGACTGCCGGGCGCAATATGCTCAATGGAGAAATGCATGACCCGTTACGCCCTGATCACCGGCGCGTCCAGCGGCATAGGCCTGGCGATGGCCGAAGCGCTGGCACGCCGTGGTCGCAGCCTGATTCTGGTCGCCCGTCAGCGCGACCTGCTGGAAACAATTGCACTGGAATTGACTCAGCGTTTTGGCGTGGAAGTGCTGTTTCGTGCATGCGACCTGGGCGAACCGCTGCGACTCTCGGGCTTCCTGCTGGAGCTGGAAGACGGCGCGCATCAGATTGACCTGCTGGTCAATGCAGCGGGCATCGGCACGTGCGGACCTTTTCTGGCGCAGGACTGGAGCGCCGAGCAGGACCTGATCGACCTGAACATCCTCGCTCTGACGCGCCTGTGCCATACGGTCGGCAACCTCATGGCCATTCAGGGTGGTGGGCAGATACTCAATGTCGCCTCGGTGGCGGCTTTCCAGCCAGGGCCGTGGATGAGCACCTACTACGCGAGCAAAGCGTATGTGCTGCATTTTTCCGAGGGGCTGCGCGAGGAAGTGAAGAAGGCCGGGGTGAAGGTCTCGGTGTTGTGCCCCGGCCCGACCCGAACGGCTTTTTTCCGTACCGCGCAGTTGCAGGTCAATGTCGACAACCTGATGAGCCCCGAAGAAGTGGCCCTGTATACCGTTCGCGCACTGGCAAAGGACCGTGTAGTGATCATCCCCGGCTTCAGCACCCGACTATGGACGCTCAGCCCGCGCCTGGTCTCGCGCTGGCTGGCCCGCCAGATCAGCGGCTACATCAACAGGAAGTACTGCCCACGCTGACAGACAAACGACTGGGCGAGCGGCGTCTCGCTCAGTACACTCAGGCGCACTGCTGCACAGCGATACCCTGCGACGACCATCAACCGACAAGGAGCAAACGGCTGTGGAAACTTTGTTTACCAAGATCATCAATCGGGAAATTCCGGCGAAGATCATCTACGAAGATGACCAGGTACTGGCTTTTCACGACATCGCCCCACAGGCACCCGTGCATTTTCTGGTTATCCCGAAAAAGCCCATTCGGACCCTGAACGATCTGACCGAAGAAGACAAAGGCCTGGCGGGGCATATCCTGTTCACAGCGCAGCGTCTGGCCCTTGAACTGGGTTGTGAAGAGGGCTTCCGCGTGGTCATGAACTGCAATGATCTGGGCGGACAGACCGTTTATCACATTCACATGCATGTACTCGGTCAGCGTCAGATGAACTGGCCGCCGGGCTGATCCCGCGTTTCCGGGCTTTGCAGCCGGTCAGCGGCCGTTATGTTCGCTGGCCGGTCGACACAAGCCCCTGCTGCCTGCGGCCGATTCGGGTAAACTGCCCACATGATCTTCCGGAGGTGCCCATGGCTACCGAACGTCACTATTCCCCCCTCGACCGTCTTTTACTGCAAGCCGATAGCGCAATGCGCACATTGCTGCCATTGAGCGCACATCCGCAGCGCCCCTCCCCGGCGGTTGTCCAGCCCGATCACAAGATGAGCGACGTCGACACACGCCACGTTGCAGGCCTGATGCGCATCAACCATACCGGTGAAGTCTGCGCCCAGGCGCTGTACCAGGGGCAGGCGCTGACAGCGAAGCTGCCCAAGGTGCGCAAGGCGATGGAGCATGCGGCTGAAGAGGAAATCGATCACCTTGTGTGGTGTGAACAGCGCATTCATCAGCTTGGCAGCCATACCAGCGTGCTGAACCCGCTGTTCTACGGCCTGTCATTCGGGATCGGTGCGGTAGCCGGCGTTATCAGCGACCGGGTCAGCCTGGGTTTCGTCGCGGCGACAGAGGATCAGGTCTGCAAGCACTTGAGTGAGCACCTTGAGCAATTGCCGAGCGAAGACGGAAAGTCGCGGGCCATTCTGGAACAGATGCTTAATGATGAAGAACACCATGCCGAGTCAGCGCTGGAAGCAGGCGGCTTTCGCTTCCCGGCACCGGTCAAGTTTGGCATGAGCGTACTGGCCAAGGTCATGACCAAGTCGACTTATCGTATCTGACGATGCATCAGGACGGATAAGGACGAATAAAAAAGGCGCCTGCAACAGGCGCCTTTTTAATGTCCGGAATCCGGGCTTATACGGCTACGTTACGGCCGTAGAAGATTTCCAGCATTTCGTGTTTGACCTTGGCGGTCACTTGTTCGCGCTGCTCGGCAGACAAGTTGCTGGTCGCGTCGCCGAACAGGTAGTTATCCAGTTCGAACTGCTTGAGCAGCATCTTGGTGTGGAACAGGTTTTCCTGATACACGTTCACGTCGGTCATCTGGTAACCGTTGCGCGTGTCTTCGGACAGGTAATTCTGGATCGAGTTGATTTCATGATCGATGAAGTGCTTCTTGCCTTCCACGTCACGGGTAAAGCCGCGCACGCGATAATCGACGGTCACGATATCCGACTCGAACTTGTGAATCAGGTAATTCAACGCCTTGAGCGGTGAAATAACGCCACAGGTCGACACATCGATATCCACGCGGAACGTGGCGATGCCATCTACCGGGTGAATTTCCGGGTAGGTATGAACCGTGATGTGGCTCTTGTCCAGGTGCGCCAGGATGGTTTCCGGCAGTGGACCTGGCGACTCTTCGATCTGGCTTTCGGTAGGCGTCACCGGCTGCTCGGAGATCAGAATGGTCACACTGGCACCTTGTGGATCGTAATCCTGACGTGCAATGTTCAGGATGTTGGCACCAATGATATCGACAACATCAGTCAGAATCCGCGTCAGGCGTTCTGCGTCGTACACACTGTTGATGTATTCGACATACGCCTGCTGGTCCTGCGGGGTTTCCGCATAGCAGATGTCATAAATGTTGAAGCTCAAGGTCTTTGTCAGGTTATTGAACCCGTGGAGCTTGAGTTTGCTTTTCACCGTTAAAAACTCTCTATATGGGTGCGGCGCCAGCCGCGTGATCAAGCATGCCCGTCAGTTGAGTCCGGCTCATCTGCGTAGGACGGTTAACACCTCTTCGCGTTGGCGATTTTGGTTGTCTGTTCGGGCCGCCAGCAGAAAACCAGTACATGCTGCGCCCTGAAAAAGTGGCGCATTATGCAGACGTCCGAAGCCGTCTGCCAGAGTGTGCGCCGTTTTTATGATCGTTGGATGTCTGGCGTTCAGGTCAACTCGACAATTTCATAATCGTGAGTGATCTCCACACCCGCGTTTCCGAGCATTATAGAAGCAGAGCAATACTTCTCCGCTGACAACTCGATAGCCCGTTTGACCTGAGCTTCTTTCAACCCGCGGCCCTTGACGACGAAGTGCAGGTGAATTTTGGTGAACACTTTCGGATCTTCATCCGCGCGCTCGGCTTCAAGAAATGCCTCGCAGCTTTCCACTGGCTGGCGCGACTTCTTCAGGATGCTCACCACGTCAAAGTTGCTGCAGCCGCCCAGGCCGATCAACACCATTTCCATCGGGCGTACACCCAGGTTGCGGCCACCGCTTTCAGGCGGGCCGTCCATCACTACCACATGACCGCTGCCGGATTCGCCGAGGAACATGGCTTCGCCAGCCCATTGAATGCGTGCCTTCATCGCCAGGACTCCACTGTAAAAAAGGGGTCGCCAGCTTAGCACAGCGCCAAACGCTGCCTGGACGCATTGGAAAAATGCTTTTCGTAGGAAACGCGTAGGAATATTCGCAAATAGCTTCCTACACGTCTGGAAAAGCTGGTGAGAATGCAGGCGCAGCCGATACCTACAGGTATGCCATTTGGCCATACACCTTATTTCGGAAGTCACGCATGGTCGCAATAACTTTTACGCCCAAAGCAAACAGTCTCGACAAGCTGCTGCCCCATGCGGAACGCCGCCGCTGCCCCGCCAAAAGCAACATCATCAATGCGGGTGATCGCTCTGAGTCGCTGTTTCTGATCTTGAAAGGCTCAGTCACGGTTCTGATCGAAGATGACGAAAGACGCGAGATGATCGTCGCCTATCTCAACAGCGGGGATTTTTTTGGTGAACTGGGTCTGTTTGAGCAGCCGGGACGCGAATCCGTGCGCAGCGCATGGGTGCGGGCCAAGACCGAATGCGAAGTGGCCGAGATTTCATACGGCGCCTTCCGCGAGCTGACCCGCCAGGAGCCGGAAATTCTCTACGCTTTGGGCAGTCAGATGGCCGAGCGCCTGCGCAACACCACACGCAAGGTCGGTGATCTGGCGTTTCTCGATGTCACCGGGCGAGTAGCTCGCACGTTGCTTGAGCTGTGCAAGCAGCCAGATGCAATGACCCACCCGGACGGGATGCAGATCAAGATTACCCGCCAGGAGATCGGACGCATCGTAGGCTGTTCAAGAGAAATGGTCGGGCGCGTGCTCAAGGCCCTGGAAGAGCAGAGCCTGGTCAACGTCAAGGGAAAAACGATGGTGGTGTACGGTACGCGCTGAACCTCTGCCAGTCAGAGTTCAGCGAGTAGCTGCCGATAGGCCTGCGCCAGGCGCGGCAGAACGTCGACATCCGGAAACACTTCGTGCAAGGCAACGTGGCTTTCGGCCCGAATACGTGGCTCAAGCTCACAAAGCTCGTTGAAGCGGTTGACCGCTCCCGTCATCTGTACACGTTCATCATCCAGCAGCAATGCGCCGTGGGCCAACACCACAGGACGCGTTCCGCCCTGACTCTGCCGCCAGCGCTGTGCTGTTCCGACCATCTTGCGACCATCAAGGTTGACGTTGAAGCGGCCGTCACAGAATGCACCTGCCACTTCGCCCAATGAAGCCTGGCCGCCCAATTCGACCAGCAGGTCGAGCAGCGGCTGACACAAGCGCAGGTAGGCGGTTTCTATGCGGTCACGATCAACATCAGCAGCGGGCTGTGCATAGACCAGCGCGATATTCACCGTGGCAGAGGATTGTGGCACCGGCTCACCACCGGTTTCACGCAACAACACGGGCCATCCATTGTCAGCCAGAGTCTCGCTGGCCTCGACAAAACCCGGCAAGCGGCTCATGCGCCGCGGCATGACCAGCGCCCGATCAGTAGGTCGCCAGAACAGCAAACCATGATCGGCAGCGCCGGAGCACACAGCCGCCAGAAGGTCCTGCTCGGCCTGCAAGCCTTGTTCGACGCAGATGTCGATGATCGAGTCTTGCATGCCGGACCTCAGCGTGGTGTTCAGTTCAGTCAGTCGATGGACGGGCCGCTCGCCGCAAGCTTGCGCTCCGGAAAGAACAGCCGCTGCAACTCGGCGCCCGGGTGTTCGGCGCGCATGAAAGCTTCGCCCACCAGGAACGAATAGACATCGTTGATTTCCATCAGCTCGACATCCGCACGATTGAGAATGCCGCTTTCGGTGATGACCAAGCGATCACGCGGGATGCGCGGTAGCAACTCCAGCGTGGTTTCCAGGCTCACTTCAAAGGTGTGGAGGTTGCGATTGTTGACACCCACCAGCGGTGTATCAAGCGTCTTGAGTGCGCGCTCCAGCTCGTCGCCGTCGTGCACCTCGACCAGTACGTCCAGCCCGACACGCTTGGCAACGTCGGCCAGCTCAGCCATTTGCGCGTCTTCCAGTGCCGACACGATCAGCAGAATGCAGTCAGCGCCCAGCGCGCGAGCCTCGACCACTTGATAAGGATCGATCATGAAATCCTTGCGAATCACCGGCAAATTGCACGCCGCCCGCGCTTCCTGAAGATAGGCATCGGAACCTTGAAAGAAATCGACATCAGTGAGCACTGAAAGACAGGTCGCGCCTCCCGCCTGATAACTTCTGGCGATCTCGCCCGGCAGAAAATTCTCCCGGATAACGCCTTTGCTTGGAGACGCCTTTTTGACTTCTGCGATGACGGCAGGCAGCTTCAACCTGGCCTGAGTGATCAGCGCATTGGCAAAGCCACGTGGCGCATCGACGCTGGCGACCTGTTGTTCAAGTTCGGCGAGGCTGACAATTGCTCGACGGGCCGCAATTTCCTCGGCCTTTCGGACAAGAATCTTTTCCAGTACGGTTGGCACGCTCATGCTTCGTTCTCCTGTTTGAATACTGCCGTGAAGGCACCCAACTCTTCCAGCTTTTCCCGCGCAAGGCCGGTGTGCAGGGCATCGTGTGCCAAGGCCACACCCTCTTTCAGGCTGGTCGCATGATCGGCAGCATAGAGCGCGGCACCGGCATTAAGCACGATCATTTCCGCGGCTTTCTGCCCGTTCTCGGTCTTGCGTCGCCCAAGCGCATCACGAATCAGTTCCAGCGAAACTGCCGGACTCTCCACAGCGAGGCCATACAGACTCTGGCTTTTGATGCCCAGGTCTTCGGGCTGTACCCAGTATTCAGTCACTTCGCCATTTTTCAGTTCGGCAACGAAGGTCGGCGCGGCCAGACTGAACTCGTCCAGGCCGTCCTGCGAGTGCACCACCAGTACATGCTTGCTGCCCAGACGCAGCAGCACCTCGGCCAGCGGCCGGCACAACGCCTGATTGAACACACCGACGATCTGGTGACGAACGCCCGCCGGATTGGTCAGCGGGCCGAGCATATTGAACAGTGTGCGCAGCCCCAGCTCGCGGCGCGGCCCGGCCGTGTGCTTCATGGCCGTGTGATGAGACTGGGCGAACATGAAACCGATGCCCACGCTGTCGATGCAGCGAGCCACCTGAACAGGCGTAAGGTTCAGATAAACCCCGGCGGCTTCCAGCAGATCGGCGCTGCCGCTCTTGCCCGACACTGCGCGGTTGCCGTGTTTGGCCACCGTGCAGCCAGCAGCGGCGATGACAAAAGCCGACGCCGTGGACACGTTGAAAATATTCGCGCCGTCACCGCCAGTGCCAACGATGTCTACAACGCCATCCAGTGTTTTCAGCTCGACACTACTTGCCAGCTCACGCATGACCGAAACAGCACCGACGATCTCATCGATGGTTTCACTCTTCATACGCATGCCCATCAGAAACGCACCGATCTGCGCTTCGGTGCATTGGCCGGTCATGATCTCGCGCATGACGTCGCGCATCTCGTCAGTGGTCAGGTCCAGCTGGTTGACCACGCGGTTCAGCGCGCTTTTGATGTTCATGGGGGTAGTCATAAAAAATCCTTAGCCCTGACGATGGCCGCCGCTCTGCTTGAGAAAGTTGGCGAACAGCTCGTGGCCCTGCTCGGTCAGAATCGACTCAGGGTGGAACTGTACCCCTTCCACGTTCAACGTTTTGTGACGCAGGCCCATTATCTCGTCAACCGAGCCGTCTTCCAGCGCAGTCCAGGCGGTCACTTCCAGGCACTCGGGCAAGGTATCGCTTTTTACCACCAGCGAGTGGTAGCGGGTTACCACCAGTGGATGATTAAGGCCTTCGAACACGCCGCCGTCCTCGTGCACCACCGGGCTGGTTTTGCCGTGCATCACCTGGCGCGCACGCACCACATCGCCACCAAAGGCCTGCCCGATGGACTGATGCCCCAGGCACACACCCAGAATCGGCAGTTTGCCCGCGAAATGTTTGATCACTTCAAGCGAGACACCGGCTTCATTGGGTGTGCACGGGCCGGGCGAGACCACGATGCGTTCGGGGTTCAGGGCTTCGATCTGTTCAATGGTCAGTTCGTCGTTACGAATGACTTTGACATCGGCCCCCAGCTCACCGAGGTACTGCACGACGTTGTAGGTGAACGAATCGTAGTTATCGATCATCAGCAGCATTTTGCTATCAACCTTTTGATTTACTGACTTGATTCAGGCCTTCCGGATTCTGCTTCACTCATGCATCCCCTCGTCAGCCATAAGGCCGGGGGACGGAGAAAAACATCACAAAATCGAAGGCATACAGGTACGGGTCCGGCAGGGCCGGCAAGGAAATAGTCAGGCGCGCCAACGCCAACGGGCGTGAGCCTTGATAACGCGCATCAAGAGTTTGCTGACAGTCGTCACGGAAGGGGTCTCATCGGTACGTTTCGGGACATTAGCGTACCGAACCGACCGGTGCAATATGAATGTACCGGGCTGCGCCGATTGAAAAGCGGTTAAAGGCTGAAAAGAGGGCCGCGCCTCCGTGTGGAGGCGGGATTGAGGCAGGGGCACGATGGCCGAGGGTGGGGAGCCGAGAGGAACATCAGTGCGCAATCTCGCGCACGTAGGCCTGGCAGGCCTTCAAAGCGATCAATCCCTGATCGCCGTAGTCGGTGATGGCGACAATTCGTCCAGCAGCCGCTGGGTCAAGTTCGCCTCGCGAGCTTCCATGAACCACGCCGCCGGAACCGGAGGCGGTTGGCATTCCATCGCCACCGGTGGGGCTGGCAAGGAGGACTGACAGCCGCAAATCAGCGGTAGCCAGACGATCACGCAAGCGAGCCTGAGAAGTCTGTGCATCGCTCAATTCCTTATGAATGGTTGTATCGTTATCTTGCAGACGGAGTTCAAGCGCCCGCCTTCGCGCTTGTTCAGCGTTCTGCCAGTCGACGACCGCCAGCGCCGCCTGCTCGCGCTCTTGCTGCCAAGCCAGCGTTTGCGTAGACAGTTGCAGACCATAGTGAGCCGCCTGCCACTGCCAGGCGACCCATGTACCCAGCCCTGACCCCAGCACGAATGCGAGGATCAGGAATCGCATCTCCAGCACTTTCACGGCAGCACCTCCAATGCCCGCTGGTAAAGCGCCTGCCGATCTGCCAGGCCATTGGTGCCTCCGTTGATACGCCGGGTGATCATCAGCAAGTCGCCCTTGTCCGCCAGCAAATTGAGATTGGCCCGATCCCAGAACCACGCCGCCGACATGGCCGCGTGGTCGGGTCGTTCGAGCAGTTGCGGCTGAGCAAGCAAGTCCAGTCCGAGCGCCTCCCCGCACGCCTCGTAGTTGGTCCGCCCCGTCACCTGAATCAGCCCACGGCCCCTATACAACTGACCGTCGCCATCTGCCTCTGGCGTATTGCCCAAACGCAGCGCCAACTGGCCCGTGTCGTACTTGGCCAGATAGCTGTCGCTACCCAGCTCGCGCACATAACGAAGCTGCCCGGATTCATGCCCGATCTGAGCGATGAACGCGGCGATACGCAGGCGGGTGTTGATGGTGTAGCGGGTCATGGCTGCGTTGAGCGCATGAACAAAAACGCCGGCTTGAGAGCCGGCGTTGGGGAGGATTTGCAGTAGTTGTTGCTGGTTGATAGGCATGGTTACTCCTGCCTTGCTTATGAAGCTCGTCAGTGTCCCCAATCGACGAAGCTCTCGTGACTCAAAAGCGACGCGCATTAGGGGTAACAAACGCCCCATCATTGCGAGGCGTCGTTACCTGAGTCGTTAGCAGCAGTCATGTCGGCTGGTCGCGGCGATATCGAAAGCATAAACAGTAACGCCAGCTTCAGAGCCGGCGTCGGGTGCAATTCGTTTTCGCGCTCGCCCTGCCAAATGGCCAACTACTCAGAAGGTGGCACATACACAAAAGGTTGCGCAGGCGCTACGGGCCAGTCGAATTTCCTTGGATAACCTGGCAATGTATCAATCAGGGAAAGCCGCACGCGATAAAGACGGAACGCGTACAGCTCAGCGTTTATTGCTGGCACGGATTTCAATTGCTCTTCGGTCGCCAGATTCATTGCTATGGCGTCTTGAAGAATATCCAGTTCGTCCAGCAGCGAGTGGATTCGATAGGTAGCGTTACTTGACAAGTTATTTCGCTGACTCGTCACCTGCTGCAAGACCGCCTCCTCGGTCGGCTCGAGAACCGGGCCGAACTCACCGGCGAGGGCACGGTTAAACAGATCGACTCCATGAGCAGCGGAGTCGTTGGGAGACGCACTAAAAGGCACCTCGCCGTAAGTGTCTTTAAACTCTGCAAACAACACCCACAGATTAATGTATGTGTGTGTCATATCGGACCAACGTGGATCACGAGCGCTTATTACTGTGTACATAGGAATACCTTTGATTTTTCTATTGAGAAAGTATGGGTTTATGAATGATTGACGCTTGCGGGCGTCAGTGGACCTCCTGTTTCGTTTAAGGACAGGAACTAAAACGCCGGCGGTGGGGCCGGCGTCAGGGATGATGTTGAGTTGTTGTTGTGGGCCAAGAGGCATTGATCCTCTCAAGGGCTTGCGGGACTAGCCCACCCCATGAGCCGATAAAGCTCTCCTGTTCAAAAGCGAGATTAAATGACGAATAAAACAACTCCCCCTCAGAGCGGGGCAGTTCGTCTGTACTCGCGCCCTACCGGGGCTAGCTGTTCAGTAGGCAACAGGCAAAAAAAACCGCTCTCGCGGTCATGTTTACAGGGCAGTTGCATCGGAGGGCGGTGAAGGCCATTTGACCTGGAGAGGGTAATCCGGGGTTTGCTCGATCCGGTTCAGTTCTACGCTATAGCGTTTCCATTCGAGCAAACTTGCCTTCTCCGCCTCGGTAGCATCTCCCAGTTCTTCGGCATACTGCAACGGGGCGATACGTGTAGCTGCTTCCTGCAAACGCTGGTCACGAACCAGCAGAGCGGCGGACACCAAAGCGGTCTTCTGCGCTTCGGTATCAAGAACCCATTCACCCTCTCGCCAAACGTAATACTTGCCGGGCCATTGTTTGGCGGTAAGCCGTTCAGGCGGCAGACCGAGGCTGCTCCACTCCTCTACCGAGCCGTCGTTTATTCGATACATCAAGCCACGGCGATCTATGACCTGCTGCAGCTCACCGTTTATCAGTGTCCAGGCAAATCCTGTGTTCGGTTCGCTGAGCAATTCGGTCATGCTTACAGCATTGCTGGGCGTTTGCTCGCCCAGTCCAGGAACAACCGGTAATTCAACAGGCCCTATCAAGGCCCCAGAGTCATCTATCAAGTAAGTAGGCATAACGTCCTCAGATCAGTTTGATACGGCCGGGATAGGCCAGGTTGCGGCTACGGAAACGAATCCAGTTGTTCATCGGTTGCTGGTCGTCTCTCATAGCGGCTCCCGTCGCGCCGTTATCTGTCGTTTCACGGAGATACCCAGAACCTCCAGCTGGAACTAATGCACCGATCGGCATCAAGCCATTAGGGCCTGAGGAGTTGAGGCGTCCATCTGCCTGGGCATGACCATTGCCCAACAAGTAAGTACCCGTTTCTATGTCAGACCCGCTCCACTCCTGAGCCACCGTCCTCAGCCAAGTGCCATCCTGCCAAGATCCGGCGACACGCGACGTATCGACGCCACGAGACTCATCCAGTACCCGCAGGAACTCGCCCCTACCTTCAGGCCCTCGGAAGGTCAGAGCGCCGTCTCCACTGCTCCAACCACCTTCCTTCCCGGTACGAGTTGCTTCGGTGTAAACCATCCCGGATTTCTGCGCATGGTCCCAGAGCCACGGCCAGTCGGCGCGGTTAAGAAGCCCACCGTTCAACGCTCCATATCCTCCTGGGCTGAACAATGTCGTTGTCTCGAAAACAGGCCGTCCCAAAGGAGTGCTGTCATATCGCCCTATTGGCCACCAGCTTCCAGCACCATCGCTGCGCAGATGCCACCAGTCGCCAGCTCCCATCAGAACCAGAAAGGAATAACCAGCAGCATTCAAATGGGTGTGAAACCTTATTTTTTCCCCGGCAGTTGCATTAACGGTCAACCGGTTGCCACTGTTGTCTATCCTGCGAACAATAACGTCCTTGGCGCCTAGTGCCGCGTTTGAGGAGGGCAGTGTGAACGTACGATTGCCGCCAGAGGCATCCAGTAGCAGCAACTCCATCTGGTCTCTTGTAAAAACAGTATCGGTATTGAAAGAGAACACTTTCTGAGAGTCGACTTCCTTTACCTCTGTCATTTTGCCGCGCTTTGTGATGTAGATCGCGTCAGTGTTAAAAACAAGCTCGACCCATTCCGCCGCGTTTAGCCGTAACGTATTACTGCCAGAGCCGAACTGTGAAATAACCTCGGCACCGCTGGCCTTGATGGTTGCCGCCCCGGACGATGCGTTATGAAAAGTTACGGACTTGCCGACCGTCACGCTCGCCTTGGAGGGCAGCGTCAGCGTGATGCCTGCGACGTTGATCCTGTGCCAATTCCCCGCCACTCCCGGCATAAGCGTCTCGGACGCTGCATATCCGACACCGACACCCTTATAGGCCTGCCTGACCTGCGAACCAATCTGGGTAATTGCCGTTGCCAGTTGATCGGTTCTGGTTTCGTCAGGCTGCTCACCTCCCGCAGCCATCGCATTCAAAATCTCCTGCGTCACCGAATTCCCCCATGCCGCAGGGATCAGCGAGCCGGGTGTGCCGGTTGCCGGGTTTTCATCTACAAACTTGCCGCTGACCAAGCCTACGCTTGGCACACTCTTGGGATAATCCACATTGTGTTCCTCAGTTGAAATTAACGAATTCGACGCTGTGCGCCGGTGCAGCTCGACGGATCAAGCACTCGATGGCGGTGCCGGGGTTGACTCCGAACCGCTCTCCCCAGTAGCTGGCCCCGAAGCGCCGTCCCAGCCGCTGGCGGCCGCCGGTGTTCAGGGTCCACATGAACTGCGCATTCCAGGTGCCGAAGTGCGCCTGGCCAAAACGCGAACGCCCCATACGGGGCGCTCGGTGTTCGGTCACGGTGGCATCGGGGTAGCCCTGGCTGATGGCAATGTCGATGTAGAACGACGCGTTCTGCCCTCCTGTTGCCACGAGCCGCTGGCGCACCGAAAGACGCCGGTCTGCGAACAACGGTTTGAGCCCCAGACATGGGTCCGGCAGGTTCATGACCCGCTCCCAGTCCGGTACCAATTCACTGACGGTTGCAGGGTCCATCTCGTTGAGCAGGTCGAACGCGCGGCCATCGATGCGCGCGAACTCGCGGGACAGGCCGGTAATGACCTGCTGCAATTCCGGTACGCGCTCCGGGTCCCACGCAGGCCCGGGTGGCAACAGCGCCTGCAATTGCCCGGCGTAGTGCTCGGCAGTTCTTATGACGACCATTGAATGCCCCCGAACGTGAGTAACTGGTTGGCTGCAGCAGTAACGTTGGCCACGGGTGAAACCAGCACATGATCGGTTTCGCCTGTCGCGCGGCTGATGGCCTCGGCGATGTGCGTGAGCAACAGGGTTTCGCCCAGTCCGCCCTCACGGTTGTGCAGGTCCAGCAGTTGCGCTTCGACCGCCGCCCGCACAGCGGAGGTGTCCGGTGTGAGCCGGATGGTGTAGACCACCGGTTTCTGCACCGGCGCCAGCACATATACGTCTGCGGTGACCGGACGCAGCGGCTCGATATACGCAGCGACCGCGGCGAGCTGCTCGGCGTCAGGAATGGGATCGGCCTGGTCGTCACGCATGAAGAACACCGCCACCGTCCCCGGCCCCATGAACCGGCGCACACACCAGGCGCGCGTCACGCCCGGCACTTCCAGCGCCCAGGTCACGTAATCATCCTGATTGCCGCCATGCGGGATGACCCGGTAGGAGCGCACGACACGCGCACGCAACGACTCGATACTTTCCTGCGAGATGCCGCCGGAAAGTCCGTCGGCAATGACGGTGAAGGTGCTGTCGATGCCTTCGACCGGTTGCACGGCAGTCATGACCAGACCGGCATCCGCATTACCCAGAACACCGGCATCGACTGCTTCGACCGTGGTGGTGTTATTGCCCGCAACCGTGGTGACGCCTTTGGTCACGCGGTAGAAGCGTCCATCACTGAACTGCAGCACAGTGTCCGCATCCAGCACCGCGCCGGCTGCAGCGGTAAAGCGCACCGTGCCGGTAGCGGCCTGTGCCACCTTGCGCGGTTGCCTCAGGCGCAGGATGGCCTGCCGCTCAAGGGTTTCCTCGTCGGCGGTGTCCGGCAGAATCTGGTCGGCGATCCAGTCCTGATAGCCATATAGTCCGTAGGCCGCGCCGCTGTGCGCACGGGACAGTACCCGAGCATCGGACTGACGCAGCGCTTCGTCGGCGAGGTCGACCTGGGTTCGGTTGATCAGCGCCGGTAACGTAGGTGTTTCAAACGGCATAAATCACCTGCCACTGTTCAGAAGGGTTGAAGCGCACGATCTGACCGTCCGAAACGACCAGCTCGACGCCCAGGTTCAGGCGATTGCTCTGAACCTGTTCGGTAAGGATGTTGATGTTGCTGACCTGACCGTCGTCGATCAGCCAGGCAAGCGCTTCGCGCGCATAGAACTCGGCGTCGCGCTGGGTCTGCGCAGTGAGCCGGACCCTGCGCAGCAGCCACAGCCTGGAGCCGATACGGTCATTGGCCTGTGCCGGGTAGGTGTCGCCCCACCAGCCATAGCGCTCGGCATCGTCGAACGGGTCGTCCGCTTCGGCGCGACGCCAGGTGAACAGGCTGATGACCACCGAGCGCAGCAAGGACGCCTGCAGAGAGCCTTCAATAATCATCCGGCACCTCCAGCGGGCGGTCCGCTCTGGCCGTTACCTGCCTGAACACCGCCATGCAGATGGCTGATCTGACTGATGCCAGCGGCAAGCTGGTCGCCTTTGGAAACAATCTTTCCGGTCTGGGTGATCTGCGGTGTGTCGAAGTTCACCGCTACCGCGGCCTTGATGTTCAAGGTGTCGGTTTCAATGTCGATGACCTTGCCGCGCTTGAGGTGAATCTTGTCGCCCTCGTCGGTGTAGATCGCTACTTCGCCCGACTCCAGGCCCTTGAGGCGATAGCGCCGGTCGGCCACTACCAGCAGCAGACCGTGCGACCGGTCGCCACCAATGAAGGCGGCGATGCCCTCGGCGCCGGCCAGCGGGTTGCTGGTGAAGCCATAGGGTTCGAAGTGCTCCATGTCGTCCTTGACCTCTCCGGCGGTGAGGCGCATTTGAAGCGTCTGCATTTTGCTGCTGGCCCTGGCGAGCACCACCGTGCCGCGCACCAGCATGCGATTGAGTAAGCTCATGAGGTTGTTTCCTCGTCGATGGGCAGCAGCCAGGAGTAAGCGTCCTGATTGACCTGCACCTTGCTGCGCTTGTTGGGGTCACCTGGCTCGGCCTGGAAACCTTCAGGCGGACCGACCACCAGTGTGGTGATCGTGCCTTGGTCGCTCAGCGAGTAGGTCACGGCTGAAATCAGCATGTTGCGGCTTGTGAAACCGATGACCGGATCAATCACCCGGACCATGGTGTTGTGCCGCCAGAGCGCCCCGTTGGACTGCCGCCAGCCCTGGACCTTGTAGGTGGTGAGCAGTGCCTTGCCGGCCCGCTGACCACGCTCCCAATTGGCGCGACTCAGGGCGAGCTTCGGTGTGATCGGCGCATCCTCATGAACGACCAGTACGCGAAGACGCTTTTTATGCGCGGGGTCGTCATGCCGGTCATCCGTGACTTCTGCCGAGACCTCCGACGAGTCCTTGCCGAACGTCTGGTCATTACCGGTCTGTTGACCAATGACCCGGTACTCGGAAAAAAGCCCGGAAAAGTCCCGCGCGATGACGGCGCTCAACACATTCTTGCCGAGTTCGAGCGCGTCTGCGCTCTGCCCGCGACTACCCGGCCTGGCCAGCACCACATTGCCGTATTCGTCATCGGTGGAAAAAATCCGGAACAGGGTCAGCAGCCGGTCAATAGACTTGAACACGGTTTCGGCAGGCTCGATGGTGTGATCGGCCATCTTCGAGGTCTCCGGTATTTCGCTGATCACCGACAAACCATAAGGAGCAGCCAGCGCTTCAACGATCTTCAACACCCCCACCTCCTTCCACTGGCTCGGCCTGTTGATGGCCGAGCAGTCGATGAGGTCGGCGGTTTTCGAGCGTCCGGAAATCTTTAGCGTGATTTGCTTACCGTCATAGCTGATCGGCGCGGCAAACACCCAGCCGGTCAGAATCAACTCGCCGCCGATACGTACTTCGCACGCTGCGCCGGGCGTGATCGGATGCGAGATTTCAGTGCCCGGCCACTGCCAGGTAATGCTCACGTCAAAGCTGCGCGCCTGACGCTCGATCCCGGCAGAGATTTCCACCGACTTCCAGCCGGCATAGTCGTGCTCGTCAACCGTCAGGGTGACAACGTTAGGGTCGATCATGGGTCACTCCTGTGCGATCTTCAGCGTGCCTGGCGGTACGAAACCCGGGTGGGCCAGCCGATTGCGCTGCACCATTTCCTGCGCCCGGCTGGCGTCACCGAATCGGCGATAGGCCAGCACCAGCGCGGGCAAAGGCTCGGAGACCTTCATGTCCACCAGACGTACACCGGAGGCCGCCACCGCGTTGAGGTGCCTGATCAACGCCTGACGCAACGTGTTGAGCGCCAGATAATGTTCGGGATCGGCTTTCAACGACGCTTCCCAGATGGCCGAACTCAGCGTGTCGCGCAGTTCGATGACGTCATCGGCAACCGGCACATCCACGCGTTGCAGGGCTTGCGTCACCTGCTGATCAAGCGAGGGCACCACGTTGAGCGGCGTGGCCGTCGTCGCAATCGGCATGCTCGCGACGATTCTCGCCACCTTGACCAACAGCGCATCCTGAACCAGGTTGGCAGTGGCCTGAGCCGTCACACTGGTATCACGACCGCTGCCCTGGCTGACCAGATTGATACCGGACACCGCCTCTGCCTGTTGTGTGGCCTCGGAAATCACAGACCGGTAATCGACCGTTTCAACAGAAGACGCCCCACCGTTGCCGCTGGACCTTGATGCAATGCTGTTGGACGTGCCGCCGCTATTGCCGCTCGCGGAAGCGCTTGCTGAACTGCCGGTGACCGAGCTGCCGGAACTGCTGGTGCCGCTCGCTCTTCTGGCTCTTTGGCTGTCACCGTCGAAACTGGCGAAGAACGTGGTAAACAGCGTGCTGACCGTCAACGGCGCATTGACCAGCGAATGCACCAGCGCGGTGACATCCGAATAGATCGCCATAAACGGTACGAACTGCCGCTGAATGGTTGCGAACACACCCGACAGGGCGCTGCGCAGCGCCTGAATGTTGATACGTACCGCGTCCACTGTGGCCATCACCGAGCGGTAGCGCCTGAGCGCCGAATCCAGCAGGCTCTCGGACGCGCCCAGCAACTGCCGTCGCGTATTGAGCGTCGACACGGGAAACTTGAGCGGGTTGGCCGGATAGAATTTCAGGTCCAGCCGGACGAGTCCGCCTTCGCTCAGGTTGTGTGTGACGCCGCACTCGCCAACCTGAACCTGCACGCGACCCAGCCAGGGATGTACCAGCTCGCCGGCACCTTCCTGCTCCAGTGCCTGCAGCAGTCTGTCTCGCTGTTCGAAACAGTCGGGACCGACAATGAACCCCGTCAGCGTATGCACTTTCGACTGTTTGCCCAGCGACTCGAAATAAGGCTCGTCGCGTTGTGGAAACTCATGCAACTGCCCCTTGCGGCCTGCCGGAACGACGGCTTTTTCAATGAAAAAACCGACGCCCCGAAAAGACGCTGGCAGCAGGCTGTCACGCCATGTACTCATGATCCGGCTCCTGCGCCGAGGGTTCGATAACCGACGTTTGGCGATATCGTCAAACCCGGCTGGTTGGTTTGCACTTGCCCGGCACGCATGCCCGGCGGCGCGTTTTCAAAGCGAATGTTGAGCTCGCCTTCAAGTCGCGGACCGGCCCCGCCTGTGCCCTGCTGCAACAACAGGCTGCCGGGTGCCAGCGGGGTGGGTACGCCGAGCAATTGGCTGGTCGACGGCACGCCAGTGGCCTGATTGAGCAACTGCTGATTCATGCGAACGTTCTCGACGGCACCGGCCGCCAGAAACGCACCGGTCCCGCCGCCCGGGCCTGCATTGCGTATCCGCTGTTCTTCCGCGAACTGATTGGCCTTCTCGGTCGCCCTCTGCAGCACGGTCTTATCAGTGTCGCCACCAAACCAGCTCATGATCGGTTCGATGAATGGCTTGATGTCCGCCCACAGACCTGCGAACCAGGTTTTGATCGGCTGCCAATTCTCGATGACCATGCCCAGCGGCGAAAAACTGAACAGCGTTGCCAGCACATCGGTAAACGGCTGCGCCTCGGCCTTGATGGTTTCCCATAGCCCGGCGAAGTACTCGGAGATTGGCTGCCAGTTGGCCACGACCATGCCCAACGGCGTCCAGGCGAACAGCGTCTGCAGGAAGTCGAAAAACGGGGTTGCCAGCGCCTTGATAACGTCCCAAAGCGCAGCAAAGAACTCGGACAGCGGTTGCCAGTTGGCGACGATCATACCGAGCGGCGTCCAGGCGAATACCGCCTTTAGTACGTCCCAAAGCGCCATGGCCGGCCCACGAATCGCTTCCCAGACAGCTTGAAAATAAGGCGCGACGGTCGACCAGTAGGCAATCAGAAGACCTGCCGCCAGCGCCAGGCCGCGCACGATCAGGGCCAGCGGTGACAGGCCCATCACCGCGCTAAGTACGCTCATGGCGGTCGTCGCGGTCATGACCGCAACTTGCAATACACCGAACGCAATCGCAGCGGCCACCACACCCTTGATCACGCCAGGGTGTTCGGCCGCCAGCGCGGCGACCTGAGAAATCATCGGCCCGATCACGGCCATTGCTTCGTTCATCGCCGGCAGAAACATACTGCCGATGTTGATGCCCAGACGATCGACACGGTTGGTCATCTCTTTGATGGCCGTGGCCGTGGTCTGTGAGTTGTCGGCGAATTCCTTCTCGATAGTGCCGCTGTTCTGCACGCCCTCGCCGACCTTGGCCAGGTTGGACCTGAGCACATCCAGATTGGCCAGCAGTGGCGTGATAGCACCCAGCGATTCCGCGCCGAACAATTGCGTGATGACATCCGACTGCTTGCCAGGGTCAACACTGGAGACCGCCGTCAGGACCTTTTCAATGGTCCCGGACGGGTCGCTCTGCATGCCCTGGGTCAGCTGATTGACGTCGAGCTGCAACGCTTCGAACGCCCCGGCTTTCGCCGCGCCCCCTTCGGTCAACGACTGCATGAATCGCTTCATACCGCTGGCGGCCACATCGGCCGGCACATCGACGCTGGCCAGCGTGGCGCCCATTGCCGCCAGTTGCCCGGAGGCCATGCCCGCAACCGGCCCAAGCGGGCCCATTGCAGTCACCATGGTGGCGATTTTCTTTTCCAGGTTGTTGCCGCCGAGCACATTGATCTTCTCGGACAACGCCGCGACCTGCGGCTGAGTCATCTGAAACGATGACCGCCACAAGGCCATCATGTCGCCCGACTCGGCCGCCGTCTGATCGAATGCGACACCCATTTTCACGGCATCGCTGGCAAACCCGGTCAGTTCTTCACGCGGTACATTGGCCTTGGCACCGGCAGCAACAATCGCCGCGATGCCATTGGCGCTTTCCGGCAGCCGTTCACTGAGGTCCAGAATATCGGACCCCATCTGCTGGAACTGCTGCGGTGTTTCAAAGCTTACCGAGCGTTTCACGCCGGCCATGCTGGTCTCGAAACCGATCGCTGCCTTTACCCCGGCAATCAAAGGCCCCGCCAAAGCGTTGTCCGTGACTGCCTTGCCAAGGTCTATGGCCCCCAGACTGGTCTCGAGGCCTTTGACATTGTTGCGGATAGTTGCCAGCGTTGGAGACAGCTGGTCGACGCCGGTAATCAGCGTTCTGATAGTGTCTGCCATCACTCCCCCTGCAGGATCTGGTTGATGCGTTGCGCCTGCAAGATCGATTCGGTGATGACGTCCAGCTCCCTGGACATCATCAGTTCGGGATCGGTCTTCCAGAAGTACGCGAGGTCGTAAACGACGGCGATCAGTCCTTCGAGGTTGCTGATGCCGCTGCCATGAAAAAACTCGCGACCTTCCAGCTCAACGTATTGATGTCGCACAGGTCCATCTGATTGACCGACGAGGGCGGGATGCCGGCGCAGACGGCGATGTACTTCGCCGCCACGTCCAGATCCAGGGAAACTTCCTCGTTCTTGTCGATCCTGTACGGCAGGGCCTTGATAGCCCGCGCTTCCTGCGCCGTAGGGCGCCGGAAGGTCAGTTGCGAAAGGGTTTCGCCGTGCGCTTCGATCGGGCTGGCCAGGTCGATGACTTCACTCATTGCCAGCTCCCCTGATTGCCGTCGAATTGCAGTTCGATGGTGCCGTCGTCAGCCTTGCTGCTCGGCTCATCGACCAGGTAGGCGCCGGACAGGACGTAGGTCTTGCCGTTCTTGAACTCACAGGTGATGGTCATATCCACACCGGTAGTGAGCAGCTTGAGCGGCAGATCCGCGGTATGCACGGCGGTGAATTTCAACCAGGCGGCCTTTTCGGTTTCCTTGTAGTAACCAGGCACGACGGTCTCGCGCTTGATGTTCATCAAAGGCGCTTCGCCGCCGCCGCTGATGGTCAATTGGGTGCCATCCACTTTGATGTAGCAGGTACCCGCAACTTTCTGACCCATGTTGTTTATCTCCAGAATGAAAAAACCCGCACGAGGCGGGCTTGAAAGGGTTGGTTAGGTTTATGCCGCTTCGTCGTACTGCAAGCGGAACTGGTTGAGCAGCGCGAACACGCGCAGGCCGTTGATGTAGTCAGGCGGGAACATCACGTTCACGCGGCTTGGGTCATTGCCGTCACGCTCGACGATCAGGTGCTGGGCGAACGTTTCGGCGTTCTCCACATGACCCTCTTCTTCAAGACGTGCGTATTGCGCAATCAACTCGCCACGGATGGTGCTCGGCGTGATGATCGGCTGGCCGGCACCGAAGCGCGTGCCATCGTTGGCCAGCTTGTGGCGGCCGTACTTGCTGGTGATGATGCCTTGCAGACGACGGATGATGAACGCCGACTGGTGCATGGTTTCGCTGTCCAGGTACGAGTTGTCAGCTTGGCCGTAAGCGTTCTTCTGGTAGGTGGTGATCGAACGCTGAATGCGTACGTAACCGCCTTCGTAGTACGCCGTGGCGATGCCGTAACGCAGCAGCGACTCACGCTCGGTCAGGGTGAAACGCTGACTGGCCGGAGCCGGATCGATGCCAGGCATGGTGCCGCTCTGGGTCGGACGGCTGGCGTCGGCAGAGATGAACACCGCCGTGCGCGCAGCCAGGGCAGCGGCTTGCAGCCAGACCGGTTGCGGCACACCGTTTTCGACACCCTGCAGGGTGATGTGCTGATCGTTGCGCAGTTGACCTGCGGCCACCAGCGTACCGACCGTGCCGCGCTTGGCGCTGTAAACGTGGCCGTACAACTGACGCGCCCAGCTCCAGCGACCGGTGCTGTCGTCCATTGCCGCTTTCCAGGCATCCAGCGTGGCAGTGTCGGTCCAGGGCATGCAGATGAACTCGAACGGCTCATCGCCCAGCGCAGCCAGTGCCTTGAGCTGATCAGGCGTACCCACGCCGCCGGTCATGGCCGTGACTGCCGCCGTCAGGCCAGCCGGAATGACTTCGCCATTGGTTTTACCCAGTCGGTTGAATTCCAGCTGGATATCATTGCCGCTTGCCCCGCTCCATTTGCAGGAAAGGCTCAGCACACCCGCTTCAATAGCTGCGGTGATTGGCAGATCCGGCGTAGCATTGATCTTCACCGACAGTGCAGTGGCCGCCTGGGCAGCGGTTGCGCCATTAACGACAGTGGCCTGCACTCGCATGCCGCCGACATACAGATTCAGCAAACCGGCTTCGGTCGCAGCCCCGCTGAGGGTGACTTTCGCGCCGGCCTTGGCGCCTTCGGTATTGAGCAGCGGCAGGCACCAGACTTCGCCGGTGGGGTCCGCCTTGCGCCAGGTTTCATACATCGAGGCCAGCATGGAGCCCTGACCGCCGATGTTTTTCGCCAGCGCCACGCTCGGCACCAGCACCAGAGAACCCAGTTCGGGGCCGGACACATCGTCGTTGACCTGCGCAACGATCAGTCGACGCATGCTGGCCGACGCGCTATTGGCGGCAGAGTTGTCCATCTCCGCATAAAACAGCGGCACGCGAACATCGGATGGAATGTTGTTAAAGCTGATAGCCATTGTTTGGCTTCCTCTTGGTTAAGCCGTGAAGGCTTGATGGGTGGTGGTGGATTGCTCGGTTTGAAGGGTAATGTCGCCGTCGTTCTGACGACGCTGCCACCAGGCGTTGAAGGTCACCTGCCGCCCTTCGACAGGCAGCAAATCGCCCGCCTCCGGATCCGGCACAGTGCGGCCCTCGGCCGGTACTACAGTGATGCGTTGAGTCATGGTGTTACCTCTATTGTGAATTTCGCTTCGATACGGCCATCAGGGCCGGGGGATTTCAGGTTCGGATCTGCGGGGTCAACGCAGTCCATCTCGAGGGTGGCGCCGGTAAATCCGGGCAAACCGTCCAGATACGCTTCATGCCAGGTCTCGGCAGGCTGATCGGAGGTGTTGCGGCCCAGTTGAAACTGCGCTGCAAAGCCGAAGCGATACGTCACCCGGTCGCCGCTGATCTGCACCAGCGCGCCACCGGTGTACTGCATCGCGTCGTAATCGCGATCCGGGTTCCAGCCCACCAACGCTCGCCACAACTCAGCGCGCAGGGTGTGCAGTTGCTCACTGGCTTCCTGCCCGCGCTTGTCACCGCCGTCGAGCACCACCACCACGTCAATCCGGTCGGTGATGTTCTGGCGAATAACGTTCTGCAAATCGTTGGCGGTGGACTGATCGCCGGTGGCAATCACGTACGCCGACGGGTGGGCGAGCTGATCACCGAGGGCGACCGCCGCCCAGTCGATACCGGCACTGATTCGCCCGGCAAAGCTCGGGCAGGTCGCCTGCAATTGGGCAACTATCGGGGTTATCTTCATGAGGGGTTCCGCGTGTGTTGAAGGTTGATTGCGGCGTGGGAAACGCCTACTGGTTCGCCTTGCCCAACGCCTCATCAGCCTTGTCTGCAGCACGGCTGGCCGTATGAGCGGCCTGATTGGCAATTGATGCAGCACTCTCGACCTTGTCTGCCGCCTGGGTGGTGGTTTCGGCCAGCCTGTCCAGGCGCCGGTCGCGCTTGCCCAGCGCTGCGTCGTAGGCATTGCGAACCTCGGCCAGCTGCTGCGTATGCTCGGCATTCGCCGACCACTGCCCGGCCTGAAAACCGAGCATCAGGCAGCCGGCGATCAGCAGCACGGAAATCAGCCAGACCTCCAGGCGCCGCCACCAATGGCGAGCGATGAAATCAATTGCGCATCTGTGCATCGTTTGCACCTCCGAGTTGGGATCGCAGCCGGGCTATTTCGGCGCTTTGCGTGGTGACCTTGTCGGTGAGTTGAACGATGTGGCTGGTCAGGGCTTCGATCTTGCCCTCCATCCGCCCAACCGCTGCGGCGAGCTCGTTGCGCTCCTTGGCGAACTGATCAGCCCGCGCTTCGGCTTCCTTGCGCGCCTGGCGCTCGGAGTCGAGCAGCTCATTGAGGCGGCGCACCGTACCGATGTCCGCGTTGTCCATCGCCCGGTCTGTTGCATCTCTGGAAAGAAACTTGCGCAGCCAAAGAAAGCCGCCAAGCAGAATTGTGCCCGTGCCGCCCAGCCAGGTAGCTGTGCCTGGGCCTAGGTCGGTTGGGTCCATTGGTGCTCCGTAATAGGGTGGTGGACTCTCAAGGCCCTCGAAAATCGAAAGCCTGAATAAACTGGAAAGAGCCCCTTGATGCGGGGCTCCGTTGTTGGGTCAGAACGGAATGACTTGCACCGTCATGCCTGTGCATAACCCCACAGGGCAATGCGCTCGGCAAAGTACGGTGTGACCAGTGCGACGGTCTCCGCCTGATTGCTGGCCTCCAGGCTCATCTTTTCGCCATCGGTGCCTGGCCCTGTGACCCACAGTGTCACTGGCACTTTTTCCGCCTTCGCTTTATCGAGCAGGTTTTTCAGCGCGGTGCGACCGGCAGCCGTTGGCGGAATCCCTGTTTCGCCGATAAATGCGGCCATCTTGTTGGTCTTGGCATAGGTCAGAAACGGACCCACGATTTCATCGCGCAGAACGGTCGGCGAGATCAGGTCGTTGTTATTGGCGTAGGCACCGCTGGAGCTTTTATCGTAATCGCCGTAAGCATGGGCTTCCCAGACGATGGCATTGGCCGGGTCGACGATCTTCGACTGAAGGTTGGCAGAGACGGTGGCCCAGTTTCTGGCGCTTGCAAACTCAAGCCCACAAATGAACACCGGCTTTTTCGAGCTGTTACGCAACGCCTGCAGCACGGTATTCATCGTGCTGATGTACAGCGCCTCAAGAGCAGGGAACGTAATGTAGTCCTTGGCACCCACCGTAGTATTCGAATACGGCTCGTTACCCAACCCCCAGCCCAGCACCATTGGATCGTCGCATTCGGTGACCAGCTTCTGGTGAAAGTTGGCCAGGTGAACGGCGCTCCAGAAAGTGCCGTTGACACCGTTCCCATCCTTGATCAATACCGACTCGGTTGCCTTCCAGCCGTTCTGATTACCGGCCTCCGCGGCAGGAAGAATGCGCCCGGTCAGGTTCCCGTTTGCATCGGTTTCGTAGCGATGCAAACGCATGTAGTGGTGCGGATCAGGAATGATTCTGGCCTCGCCATTGGAGTCTTCACGAATCCAGCCAAGCATTTCTTTCCAGCGCTTCACGAAGTCGGTATTCAGGTTCGCCCCTTGACCTGGCAGGCCGTCCAGAGTGGACAGCTGAATAGCGCGCTGAAGTTCGAACGGGAAACGGATCAGACGCACGCCCCGATTCTTGACCCAGGTAGTGATGGTTCCACGATTGGGCCACTGATAATGAGTCCCTGCCTCGCCAGGCACGATCTGCCCGGCGTTAGCCACTGAACCCAGGTTGATACCTACCAGCGGAATATTCTTGAGCTGGCTGACAGCAGAACTGCTATTGGACATGATTAATACCTCTGGTTAGCACTGCGAGGCAGCAACGACGCTGCTGTACCTCTGTCGCTCAACGGCGATAACTCGAGGCTCGCGGCCTTCACATGATTCAACGTTCCGCAGCGGGAACATTTGATCTGGAGCTCTGTGTACTCACCCATGCGGGCCAGCAGCTTCTTGCACTGCCCGCATCGATAGTCCTTCAACATGTGCACTGGCCTCCGTGTGCCTGGCCCAATGAAAAACCCCGCCGAGGCGGGGTCTGAGGTGGGTCGCGAGTGACCGGTTGTGGCTGTTGTTCAGCCTGTTTCCGGCTGCTGCCCTGAGGCGCAAATCGCATATCGTGGGACCTTTTTACCCCCCTCCGGAAAGGCTGGGAAGGGGCAGTTTCGGGGTGGGTCGAGTTTGACCGGAGTTCAACACGAGTTCGGCCACAGCTGTGCAATCGACCCGGATAAACGGCGTGAAACCGTGTCTTCATTTACCCTTGCGCAGCCTTGTCGGCGACGGCGTTATTGCCTCTGGAAGCGCTGCGCTCAGCGAGAATCCCCAGCACTTGCTGGTGAAGCTTGTTGATCCAGTTGCGATAGGTGCGGTCTGCGCCTTCATTGATGCCCACCAGACGCATCTGCTCGCGCACCGGCAACGACTCGACATAACGCAATGTCGCCAGTTGCGCCAGTTCAGGCCCGCGGCTCTTTGCAGGGCTGCGCGAAAGCTGCGCCACAGCCGCCTCGACTTCGCTGCTTATATAGTCCAGGCCGCTGCCATTACCCACCAGTGCGCGCGAGCCGGGTGTGCGACGCGGAATGTACGCGCCCCATTCCATGATCCCGGCCATCGGGCTGCTCAGTCCGCCGCCCAGACCAATGCGCATGCGCTGTTCACCCCAATGCTGCATCACGGCTTCTATTTTCTCGATCATCGTGTCTCTCCTGTAGGACCTTTCTGAAACGATGCGCAACGTCTTTCACTGCGCAGAACCAAGGCCTTACAATACATTTTGTATTTTTATGACACAACGAAGCATTACATTATGTATATTGCTCAACACCCTACAGCCTGTATGATTCGACGCATGAACAGAAAATGGTATGAAGTCGCAAGACAGGTCATGGAAACCCAGCAGATCAGCCAGGAAGAGATGGCTGAGCGGATGGGCGTGACGCCCGGCGCGGTAGGGCATTGGCTGAATGGCAAGCGTGAGCCGAAGATCGAGGTTATCAATCGGTTCCTGACCGAGCTCGGCCTGCCGATTCTCACCACCTCCATTCCGGCCAGCGAGCCCGGCATGCACAACGTGGAGCCCACGGTGCAGCCCTCGCGTTTCTATCGCTATCCGGTCATCAGCTGGGTAGAGGCCGGTGGCTGGAGTGAAGCCGTCGAGCCCTACCCTGCCGGCTATTCGGACACCGTCGAGATCAGCGACTATAAAGCCAAGGGCAGAGCCTTCTGGCTGGTGGTCCGTGGCGATTCGATGACCGCACCCGCAGGCCAGAGCATTCCTGAAGGCATGTTGATTCTGGTCGACACCGGAATCGAGCCCACTGCCGGCAAGCTGGTCATCGCCAAACTGCCGGAAAGTAACGAGGCCACGTTCAAAAAACTGGTCGAAGACGCCGGACGCTACTTTCTCAAGCCGCTGAACCCCGCCTACCCGACCCTTGCGGTGACCGAGGAGTGCAAACTGATCGGTGTCATCAGGCAGATGACGATGCGTCTCTGACCCCCGGCATGCCACGTCCAAGCCCCGATAACCGGGGCTTTTTCATGCGCCACTGTTTCGTCCCGTGCAGGTGTCCGTGTAGGAAACATTTGTAGCTTGCGTGAGAAACACCCCTCAATTACTGTATGCACATACAGTAAAAAGGAGTTCACTCATGCTCAAGCAGTTCCCCGACACCTCGCAACATGACGCTTACCTGGCCTTGGCACAGCGCATTCAGGACGCTATCACCAGTGACAAGGCGCAGATCGAGCATCAGGTCCTGCTGATCAGGGAGCCTGGCGAATCGGCGGCTCACTGGGAGCGCATCATGGATCAGATCAGCGAGGCGGAAGGTATCAGCGTCACCCGCAACCCTGAAAACGGCACTGCTCGCGTGTCCTGGTACATCGATTCCCTGTGAGACGAGCAATACAAATCGTATCTAAAATACAAACTGTATTGTCACAACGCGCTACATATCGTATTGTTTGTCTGCACCCCATCTCGGGAGTACTCACATGCAAACCACAGGGAGTCATGGAATGAACGAAATACTGGATCAACTTCGCAAAGAATTCGCCACGCCGTGCCCTTCGCTGAGCGCCGTCAGAGAGCGTTATTTTTCGCACCTGTCGAACGACAGAAATCTGCTGCGCAAGATCAACGCAGGACGCATCGACTTGAAGGTCAGCCGCACAGGCGGCAGTCGTCAGGGTCACCCCTTCGTGTACCTGCATGACCTGGCCAACTATCTGAGCGCCATCGTGACCAACAGGGCTGCCTGAGGTCAAAAAAGCACCGCCGCAGCGCGATAATGTTCATCAAACTTTGCAGCCATGAAAAATCTTGCTACGTTTCCGGTACAAAACAAAAACAATCGGGATCCGTTCATGACCAAGACATCGAGGCGCTGGCCCTTCGCGGCCTGCCTGTTATCGCTTGCCTGCGGCACCGCTGCTGCCGCGCCCTATTCGACCATGGTGGTGTTCGGTGACAGTCTGGCCGATGCCGGGCAGTTTCCGGATACCGCAGGGCCCAGGGGCTCTACGCTAAGGTTCACCAATCGTGTCGGCCCCACGTATCAGGACGGCAGCGGTGAAGTGTTCAATCTGAACTCATCGACGCTGATTGGCAGAATGCTCGGTGTTCCGGCAGGAGATCTGGCGGCCTCCACGTCGCCAGTCAATGCTGCGCTGGGCGCCCCGGATGGCAATAACTGGGCAGTCGGCGGCTATCGGACCGACCAGATTCTTGAGTCGATCAACTCGCAATCCACCGTTGTCGACCCGAACACAGGCACACTGCTGCGCAGCCGGACCGGCTATCTGCCCGCAAACGGTTTTCGCGCCGACCCCAATGCGCTCTATTACCTGACCGGAGGCGGCAACGACTTCCTGCAGGGTCGCGTGGTGAGTGCCAGCAGCGCAGCGCAAGCCGCCAATCAGCTGGCTGACAGCGCGCAAGCCCTGCAACAGGCCGGTGCGCGCTACATCATGGTCTGGTTGCTGCCGGATATCGGTAAAACGCCAGCCTTGAGCGGTTCGCCACTGGCTTCGGCAACTTCCGCACTCAGCGCGGGCTTCAATCAGCAGTTGGTCAGCCGACTGGCGCAGATCAATGCCCAGATCATTCCACTGAATGTTCCATTGCTGATCAATGAAGTCCTCGCTGAACCGGCACGCTTCGGGTTCGATCCCAACGAGAACCTGGTCAGTACCTGCTTCAGTGGCGACAGCTGCACAGAAAGCGCAGCCAACGGCAGGTCCAGCGCGACGCCGAATCCGAGCCGAGTGTTTTTCAACGACCGCGTCCACCCGACGGAAGCCGGACAACGACTGCTGGCCGACTACGCCTATTCGTTGCTCTCGGCCCCATGGGAAATAACCCTGTTGCCGGAGATGGCCAATGGCACGCTGCGGATGCATCAGGACGAGATTCGCGCGCAGTGGCTGAGCGACTGGGGCAACTGGCAAGGCGTCGGCCAGTGGCAGAGCATCATCGCCGCAGGCGGTCAGAAAATGGACTTCGACGCGCAGGACAGCTCGGCCGATGCTGATGGAAGAGGCTACAACCTGACCATCGGCGGCAGCTACCGATTTGCCGAAAACTGGCGCACCGGCGTTGTTGCCGGAGCGTATCGGCAGAATCTTGAGGCAGGCCCCAGGGACTCGGACTACAAACTCAACAGCTACATCGCCACCGCGTTTCTACAGTATCAGGCCAACCATTGGTGGGGTGATCTGGCGGTTTCAGGCGGCAAGCTGGACTACGAAAATGCCGAGCGCAAGTTCGCACTGGGGGTCAGCGAGGGTCAGGAAAAAGGCGATACCGACGGTGAGATGTGGGCGGCCAGCGGTCGAGTCGGCTTCGACATCGCGGGGGCTTCCAGCCGCTGGCATCTGTCGCCTTTTGTCAGCGCCGACTACGCGCACATCGATGTCGATGGCTACTCGGAAAAAGGTGATCGCTCGACGGCACTGACCTTCAGCGACCAGACCCGCAAATCGCGGCGTGCAGGCGTGGGTGTGCAGGGCAAGTTCCAGGTGACACCGAGCACACAGGTATGGGGAGAAGTTGCCCATGAACGGGAGTTCGAGACCGATCAGCAGGACGTGACCATGGCGCTCAACAGCGTCCAGTCAGTGGGTTTCACGCTGGAAGGTTACACACCGCAACGCGACCTGAATCGGGCAACGCTGGGCGTCAGCCAGAAGCTGACTCAAGACCTGACACTGCGCGGCAACTACAACTGGCGCAAGAACGACGACGTGACCCAGCAAGGGGTGAATGTTGCGTTGAGTATGAGTTTCTAGAGAGTCCGCTGGGCAGCCTCACTATCGTGCGTGGCGCTTTTTCGGGGTTTCACTATCGTGCGACGCTCCGCGTCGCATGCCTTTCTGGACGCTCTGCGTCCTATCCTGAGAACTGCGGCGCGGCGCAAATCTGTGACGCGGAGCGTCACCCAAGGCATTCCCACGCTGGAGCGTGAAGAACGATAATCTAGGCTATCGTGCGACGCTCTGCGTCGCACGCCTTTCTGGACACTCTGCGTCCTATCCTGAGAACTGCGGCGCGGCGCAAATCTATGACGCGGAGCGTCACCCAAGGCATTCCCACGCTGGAGCGTGAGGAACGATGATCCAACGATAATCTCGGCTATCGTGCGACGCTCCGCGTCGCACGCCTTTCTGGACGCTCTGCTTCCTATCCTGAGAACTGCGGCGCGGCGCAAATCTGTGACGCGGAGCGTCACCCAAGGCATTCCCACGCTGGAGCATGAGGAACGATAGCTATCTAACTACCAGAGCAGCACGCCTGCTCAACCCTCGGCAGGCTGCGACGCCAGGGCAACGGCGCGGAACATGGCGCGGCGCTTGTTCAGGGTTTCTTCCCATTCCAGTGCCGGCACCGAGTCGGCAACAATGCCGCCACCGGCCTGTACATGCAGTTCGCCGTTCTTGATAACCGCAGTACGAATCGCGATAGCCGTGTCCATGTTGCCATTCCAGGCCATATACCCCACCGCGCCGCCATAGACGCCGCGCTTGACCGGCTCCAGCTCATCGATGATTTCCATGGCGCGAATTTTCGGCGCACCGGACAACGTGCCAGCCGGCAGAATCGCCCGCAGTGCATCCATTGCCGTCAGCCCGTTTTTCAATTGACCAGTGACGTTGGAAACAATGTGCATCACGTTGGAATAACGCTCGATAAACATCTTCTCGGTCAGTTTGACCGTACCGATCTCGGACACCCGCCCAACGTCATTACGGCCCAGATCGATGAGCATCAGGTGCTCGGCGATTTCCTTGTGATCGGACAGCAGGTCTTCTTCCAGCGCAAGATCGGCCTCTTCGGTGGCACCGCGAGGGCGAGTACCGGCGATTGGACGCACCGTAATCAGGTTGTCCTCGACCCGTACCAGCACTTCCGGCGAACTGCCGACGACGTGGAAGTCGCCGAAGTTGAAGAAGTACATGTAAGGCGTCGGGTTGAAGCAGCGCAGCGCCCGATACAGATCGATGGGCGCGGCCTTGAAATCGATGGACATGCGTTGCGACGGCACAACCTGCATGACGTCACCCGCGAGGATGTACTGCTTGATCGTGTCGACCGCAGCCTCGTAATCGCCCTGAGTAAAGCTGGAGCGAAACACCGGGTCGGCAGCCGGAGGCCGGTCCAGGTCCAGACCGCGACGCGGAGTGATCGGCTGACGCAGCTTGTGCATCAGTTCATCGAGCTGCGCGACGCCACGTGCGTAGGCATCCTGCTGCGCCGGATCGACCAGCACGATGGCGTGCATCTTGCCCGCCAGGTTGTCGAACACCACGACCGCGTCAGACACCATCAACAGGATATCCGGCACGCCCAGCGGGTCAGGGTTCGGGCAGTTGGCCAGACGCTTCTCGACATAGCGCACACAGTCGTAGCCAAAGTAGCCGACCAGCCCGCCATTGAAGCGTGGCAGCCCGGCAATCGTCGGTACGTTGTAGCGCGCCTTGAAGGTCTCGACGAAGTCCAGCGGGTCTTCGACATCCAGGCTTTCGATCTCGACACCATCGTGGGTCACGCTGACGTGATGGCCATGAACGCGCATCACGGTGCGGCATGGCAGGCCGATGATCGAATAACGCCCCCACTTCTCGCCGCCCTGAACCGACTCCAGCAGGTAGGAGTTGGGCTGGTCGGCAAGCTTGAGGTAGATCGACAGCGGTGTGTCGAAGTCGGCCAGGGTTTCGCGGGCAAGCGGGATGCGGTTGTAGCCTTCAGCGGCCAAACGCAGGAATTCTTCACGGTTCATGAGCAACCTCGTGGTTTGAGGACAAAACGGTCAGTCAGGCAAACGTGCCGGCAGGCCGGCCAGGATCAAGTCAGGCGCGCCAACGCCAGCGGGCCAGGGCCTTGATGACTTTCATCCAGAGCTTGCGAGTGACCACCACGATGGATTCTCTTGAGGAGGGACGTTTGATGTCGGGCAACAGTATCTCAGCGTCCATGTCCAGGCAACCGGGAATCAGTTTGCGCAGATCATCGATGACCATCGCCGGGTTTTCCTCGGCAATCGGCCGCCCATGGTTGTAGCCATAACTCAACGCAACGCAGGCCACACCGGCCGCCTTGGCAGCCTGTACATCACTGCGCGAATCGCCAACGAACAGCGCTTGCGAGGCAGGCACACCCGCCATTTTCATTACAAAAAACAGCGCGGCAGGGTCAGGTTTTTTCTGCGGCATGGTGTCGCCACCGATGATCCAGCGAAAGAAACGCCCCAGCTTCATCTCATCCAGCAGCGGCGCGACAAAGCGCTCCGGTTTGTTGGTGATGAGGGCCATTTCGACGCCCATCTTCTGCAGCCATTTCAGGGTTTCACGCACGCCGGGGTAGACCACGGTGAACTCGTGCTTCTGAGCGTAGGCACGCATGAAGATCTCCAGACCCTGCTCAGCCAGTTCATCATCGACGCCACTGTGGTCGAGGTGGTTGGCCAGCGCGCGGCGTACCAGCACCGGTGCGCCATTGCCGACCCAGGCGCGGACCGACTCAAGCCCGGCTATTGGCCGGCCAAGTTCAGCCAGCATGGTATCCACCGCTACTGCCAGATCAGGGACCGAGTCCACCAGGGTCCCGTCCAGGTCGAACATGATCAGCTTGGGCAACTTGCCTGCAAACAGCTGCTCAAAGCCGCTCATGCGCGGGATGCTGCCAGTTCTGCACGCATTTTCTCGATCACTTCCCGGTAGTCCGGCGCGTTGAAAATGGCCGAACCGGCAACGAAGGTATCAGCACCTGCCGCTGCGATCTCACGGATGTTGTTGACGTTTACGCCACCGTCGATTTCCAGACGGATGTCACGGCCCGACGCATCGATCAAAGCCCGCGCTTCACGCAGCTTGTTGAGCGTGCCGGGAATGAACTTCTGCCCGCCGAAACCCGGGTTGACGCTCATGAGCAGGATCATGTCGACCTTATCCATCACGTACTCCAGCAGGTTCAGCGGAGTTGCCGGGTTGAACACCAGCCCCGCCTTGCAGCCGCCTTCACGGATCAGTTGCAACGAACGATCAATGTGCTGGGTCGCTTCCGGGTGAAAGGTAATGTAGGTGGCACCGGCCTCGATGAAATCACCGATGATGCGATCCACCGGGCTGACCATCAAATGCACATCGATCGGTGCAGTAACGCCATATTTGCGCAACGCGCTGCACACCATCGGACCAATGGTCAGGTTCGGGACGTAATGATTGTCCATCACGTCGAAGTGAACGAAGTCGGCGCCGCTGGACAGCACATTGTCGACTTCCTCACCCAGACGGGCGAAGTCAGCGGAAAGAATCGATGGGGCAATAACGAAGGGCTGCATGACGCACCTGTTTGAGCAGAATCACGGTGCGCGGATTGTACGCCAAGCTTCGCCTGGAGCGGTAAGCCTCAAGCTGCACGCCAATGGATTCGCCTTGGCTGGCAGCTTGAAACTTGCGGCGCCCGGTTATTGAGCCGTTCGGAGTTTTTCACTGCGCCCGCGTAACCACTCCAGTACCAGCAGCAACAGCACGGAGAAGCCGATCAGCAAGGTCGCGGCGGCAGCGATGGTCGGGCTGAGGTTTTCGCGAATGCCGCTGAACATCTGCCGAGGCAAGGTCGCCTGCTCCGGCCCGGCGAGGAACAGCGTCACCACCACTTCGTCGAACGAGGTCGCGAAGGCGAACAGCGCACCGGAAATCACCCCTGGCGCAATCAACGGCAGGGTCACGCGACGGAATGCAGTCAGCGGCGATGCACCGAGGCTGGCGGCAGCGCGTACCAGATTGTGGTTGAAACCCTGCAAAGTGGCCGACACGGTAATGATCACGAACGGCACGCCCAGTACCGCGTGGACCAGAATCAGCGAGGTGTAGCTATTGCCCAGGCCCAGTGGCGCGAAGAACAGGTAACTGGCGACACCGACGATAACCACTGGCACCACCATCGGCGAAATCACCAGCGCCATGACCAGCGCCTTGCCGGGAAAGTTGCCACGGGTCAGGCCGATCGCCGCCAGCGTGCCGAAGCCCATCGCCAACAACGTAGCGGCCGGGGCAACGATCATGCTGTTCTTCAGTGCGCGCATCCACTCGGCGGAGTTGAAGAAGTCCTGATACCACTGCAACGAGAACCCTTGCAGCGGATAGACCAGAAAGCTGCCTGAATTGAACGACAACGGCACGATGACCAGCACCGGTAACACGAGAAAGAGCAGCACCAGCGCACAGATGATGCGCAGGGCGTAATACCAGATGCGTTCGATCGGCGATGTGTAGGGGTTCAACATGGTGACACTCCTCAGCTCAGACGCAGGCGGCTGGCGCCGACCAGCCAGCTATAAATCAGGTACAGCACAATGGTCGCCAACAGCAGCAGCCCGCCGAGCGCGGTGGCCATGCCCCAGTTGATGCTGGTGTTGGTATAGAAGGCGACGAAGTAGCTGACCATCTGGTCGTTCGGGCTGCCCAGCAAGGCCGGGGTGATGTAGTAGCCGATCGACAGAATGAACACCAGCAGACAGCCTGCACCAATCCCGGCGTAGGTCTGTGGGAAGTACACGCGCCAGAAACTGGTGAACGGATGGCAGCCAAGTGAAATGGCGGCACGCATGTAGGTCGGTGAGATGTTCTTCATCACGCTGTAGATCGGCAGGATCATGAACGGCAGCATGATGTGCACCATCGAGATGTATACGCCCACCCGGTTGAAGACCAGTTCCAGCGGCTTGTCGATAATGCCCATCGCCAGCAACGCGCTGTTGATCAGACCGCTCGACTGCAACAACACGATCCAGGCAGCCACACGTACCAGAATCGAGGTCCAGAACGGCAACAGCACCAGAATCATCAGCAGGTTGCTCTGCCGCGCAGGCAGGCTGGCCAGCAGGTAAGCCAGCGGATAAGCCAGCACCAGACAGATCGCGGTAATCACCAGGCCCATCCAGAAGGTACGGGCAAAGATATCCAGATAGATCGCCTGATCCGGGGTCGCAGGCGCGACTTCCCCAAGGTCATCGATACGATGGTCTACCGCCGCCAGCAGGTAATACGGGGTGATGCTGCTGGTATTGCGGCGCACCGCCTGCCAATAGGCCGGGTCACCCCAGCGCTCGTCCAGCGCTTCGAGCGCTTCTTTATAAGAGGCCGGTTCAGTCTTGAACGGCAAGGCGCGAGCGGTCTTGCTCAGCAGGCTGCGATAACCGGCCAGTTCCATGTTCAGACGCTTGGACAGATCGCCCAGCGTGGAATTCTTGCGTGTTTCGGCCAGGTCCAGGCTCATTGCCTTGTAGACCGACTCGGGCGGCAGCCCTTTTCCATCCCACTTTTGCACTTCGACCACAGTGGTCGGCAATGCGGCGACGACTTCGGGGTTGCCGACACTCTTGTAGAGCAGCGCAGCAATCGGCACCAGAAACACTAACAGCAGGAAAATCACCAGCGGAGCGATCAATGCCTGAGCCTTCCAGCGGTTGACCCGCTCGGCGCGAGCGAGACGTTGCTTCAAGTTAGGGCTGGCGCCTTCAGTCAGGGGCACGGCGATGGCCATAGCGAACTCCGGAATCTTTCAACGAGAGGGCGCTCCCTACAGCAGAGAGCGCCCGGATCTGACGTGATGCAGCCTGATTACTTGGCAGCCCAGGCAGTGAAACGCTGCTCAAGGGATTCGCCGTTGTCGGTCCAGAACGCTACGTCCATCTGCACCTGATCCTTGATGTTCTCAGGCGTGGTCGGCATGTTCTGCAGGGTTTCCTTGTCCAGCAGCTTGACCGCCTGGGTGTTGGCCGGGCCGTAGGCGATATTCTGCGAATAGGTCTTCTGCTGCTCGGGGCTCAGCATGTAGGCGATGAACTTCTTCGCGGCATCGGCGTTTTTCGAGCCCTTCGGGATGGCCCAGGCATCGAAGTCGTACACGCCGCCAGTCCATACGACCTTGAGGTTGCTTTCCTTCTGCACAGCAGCGATCCGGCCGTTGTAGGCCGAGCTCATCACCACGTCACCGGAAGCGAGGTACTGTGGCGGCTGTGCGCCTGCTTCCCACCACTGAATGTTTGGCTTGAGTTCATCGAGCTTCTTGAACGCGCGGTCCTGGCCGTCTTTGCTGGCCAGCACTTTATAAACGTCTTTCGGCGCAACGCCGTCAGCCATCAGGGCGAATTCCAGGGTGTACTTGGCGCCTTTACGCAGACCGCGCTTGCCCGGGAATTTCTTGGTGTCCCAGAAATCGGCCCAGCCGTTTGGAGCTGTGGCGACCTTGTCGGCGTTGTAGGCCAGCACGGTGGACCAGACGAAGAAACCGGCACCGCAGGTGGTGATGGCGCCAGGCACGAAATCAGCGGCATTGCCCAGTTGTTTCGGGTCCAGCTCCTCAAACATGTCCTCATCGCAACCACGGGCCAGTTCCGGCGATTCGACTTCTACCAGGTCCCAGGAAACGCTCTTGGTGTCGACCATGGTTTTGACCTTGGCCATTTCACCGTTGTATTCACCGGCGATGATCTTGCCGTTACCGGCCTTTTCCCACGGCGCGTAGAAGGCCTTTTCCTGAGCGGCCTTGTTGGCACCGCCAAAGGAGATGACGGTTAGGTCGGTGGCTGCCATGGCCTGCGCGGCGCACATGAGGCCCAACGTGATGGCGGTGAACTTCAAAGACTTCAACATAGGTTCTTTTCTCCACGAGCAGTGTTGGTAAGCGATTGGGATGGGCGATCAGGTCGCCTCTGTTATTGCTTTTATCGGTAGATCAATGCACTTGCTGCAAGGGGTCGAGCGCGCGGACGTGCTCGACTTGCCAGCCGATCGGCACGACATCGCCCACGCTGAGCGTCGGGTCCAGTTCAGCAATCGGCTGTTTGACGAAGAAGTCGTTCTTGCCTGCCACTTCCAGGCGCACGCGAACGTGGTCGCCCAGGTAGATGAACTCGGCCACGCGGCCGGAAAAACGGTTTGCACAATTCTCGCTGCGACCATTGAGGTTGATGCGCTCAGGGCGGATCGACAGGGTCACCGGGCCGCCAGGCTGGCCAACGTTGATCGCCAGCGCATGCACTTTTTCGCCGCGCTCAAGCTCGACGACACAGCGGTCGCCATCCTGACTGACCAGACGTCCATTGAGGCGGTTGTTCTCACCGATGAAGTTGGCCACGAAGGTGTTCTTCGGCTCTTCGTACAGGCTGCGTGGCGGTGCGATCTGCTGGATCTCGCCCTGATGGAAGACGGCGACCCGGTCGGACATGGTCAGGGCTTCGCCCTGGTCGTGGGTCACGTAGACCACGGTCACACCCAGACGCTGATGCAGGTGCTTGATCTCCATCTGCATGTGCTCACGCAGCTGTTTGTCGAGCGCGCCGAGCGGCTCATCCATCAGCACCAGTTGCGGTTCGAACACCAGCGCACGCGCCAGCGCCACGCGCTGCTGCTGGCCACCGGACAACTGCGCCGGGTAACGATGTGCAAAGGTGTCCAGCTGGACCATGCCCAGCGCCTTTTTCACTTTCTCGCCAACATCGGTCTTGCTCATGCCACGCACCGACAACGGGAACGCCAGGTTCTCGGCCACCGTCATGTGTGGAAACAATGCGTAGTTCTGGAACACCATGCCGATATCGCGCTTGTGCGGCGGCACATTGTTGATAGCGCGCCCGCCGAGAAGAATTTCACCAGCCGTCGGGGTCTCGAAACCGGCCAGCATCATCAGGCTGGTGGTCTTGCCCGAGCCGGACGGACCGAGCAGCGTCAGGAACTCACCCTTGCGAATATCCAGGTTAAGGTCTTTGACGATCAGTGCTTCGCCGTCGTAGCTCTTCTGCACACCACGAAAGCTGACCAGAACATCATTTGCTCCAGCGCTTGTATCGACGTCGCTCATTACCCACACCTTTGTTTTGTCTGCGTGGGCTCAAGCCTAGAGCAGCCTGAATGCCCCGCAAATCGGCAGCCGAGAGAGAATCGCCTAGGCAGGCTGGAAGGCTGGGGGTAGGGATTGCCCTACAGCGATGGCGCGATTGAGTATGTGAGTGAGCCTGATCGTTGCGCACGCCCCAGCGTGGGAATGCAGTGCGTGACGCTCTGCGTCACAAAAGAGGACGCAGAGCGTCCAGAACGGCATGCCGACGCGGAGCGTCGCACGATAGTTGTGAGTAAGGCACCGACCCGACACTCAACTGGAGTGTCGTTTTCAGACTCAGAGCAGTTTGTGCTCCATCGCGTATTTGACGAGATCGGCCAGTGAGTTGAGTTTCATTTTCTGCATCAGCCGCGCCTTGTGGGTACTAATGGTTTTGCTGCTCAGTGCCAGTTGCTGGGCGATGTCGTTAACGTTGGCGCCCTGCGCCAAGCGCTCGAACACCGAGAACTCGCGCTCCGACAACAATGAGTGCAAAGGCCGGCTATCGGTCAGGCCCACTTCAAAGACCATGCGGTCGGCGAGGTCCGGGTCGATATAGCGCCCGCCTGCCGCTACCCGACGAATTGCCGTCAGCAGCAGCGCCGGGTCGCTGTCCTTGGTGGCATAACCTGCGGCGCCGACTTTCAGCGCACGTGCCGCCATCTGTGCTTCATTGTGCATCGACAGCACCAGAATGGCGGGCGGACTGGCCAGTGCGCGAATTCGCGGAATCGCCTCAAGACCGTTGACGCCGGGCATGGAGATATCCAGCAACACCACTTCGCAGGCCACATGACGCAAGGTTTCGAGCAGTTGCTCGCCATTGCTGGCCTCACCGACCACTTGCAGGTCTCTGGCCAGACCAATCAACTGCTTGATCCCTTCACGCACGATGGTGTGGTCTTCGGCTACCAAAACACGAATCACTGGCTTCGCTCCTGTGCGACGGGGTCCAATGGGATGTAGGCGCGCAAGGTTGTGCCCTCACCGGCATCGCTGTCCAGCTCCAGTCTGCCGCCGAGCATCAGCACCCGCTCGCGCATCCCGACCAGACCGAATGAAACCACCCTGCCCGACTCGACGACAAACCCCTGCCCGTCATCGGCGATGCTCATGCACATCATGCCATCCTGCAACGTCAGGCTGATTTCCACCGTGTGCGCCTGGGCGTGGCGCATGACGTTGGTCAGCGCCTCCTGGAGAATCCGGAACATGCCAGTGGCTCTGGCATCGCTAAGCACCGGGAGGTTGTCCGGCACCTGCACCAGGCAAGGGATTTGCGTGCGCGCCTCGAAACGGCGTGCCTGCCACTCGATGGCCGACGCAATGCCGGCGTCGAGAATCGGTGGCCGCAATGCCGTGGCAACATCACGCACCAGGTGAAACAGCTGAGCGATGAGACGCTTCATGCTGTCCAGTCGCTCACCAAGGCCGGTGTCCAGGTCAGCATAGGCCAGTTCGCACATTGATGTTTCCAGCTTCAGCACCGTCAGCATCTGCCCCAGCTCGTCATGCACCTCGCGAGCAATACGCGCCTTCTCTTCTTCACGCACGCTTTCCAGATGCGCTGATAATTCCCGTAACTGATCATGCGCACGGCGTCGTTCGCTGGCGTCGCTGAGAAACACCACCAGGTATTCCGCCTCGTGAAAGCGCAGGAAGCTCAACGAGACATCGGCAGGCAGAAGACTGCCATCAGCGCGCAGACAATGGGCCTCGAACACCTGCGGGCTGTCTTCGCGGGAACGCGCGTTCTTCCACAGGTTGAGCCAGCGGTCCATGTGCAGACCGGGCTCGAAATCAATCAACGGGCGCTCGACCACCTGTCCCGGCGCGTAGCCGAGCATGGATTCCGCCGCCCGGTTGGCGTAACGCACACGACTGTCCCAATTGACCCAAAGGATGCCGACAGTGCTCTGGTCGATGGAGAATTGCGCCAGACGCAGCGCCTCCTCCCCCTCGACGCGACGGGCGAGTTCTTCTCGCGCGCAAAGCAACTCCTGCTCCTGCGCTTGCTGCTGGCGACGCTGCCAGATCACGATGGCGAAACAGGCCAGCAACATTACCAGCAGCAGAATGCACAGGTTTTTCCAGAGCTTGGTCGACTCGATGAAATGCGATGGGGTGAGTGGCATCCAGCGCGCGTGCAGTTGCTCCAGCTCTTTGGCAGGAATCGCGCGCAACGCTTCGCTGACAATGGCGGCCAGCTCCGGCATGTCACGGCGTGAAGCCACGCGCAACAATTGCGGCAGCCCGATATCCCCCACTATCGCAAGCCCGGCAAACTCCGGCTCGCGGAGCAGGCGGCTGAGCTGCGCCTCGTCCACCACGGCATAGCGTGCCTGCTGACTGAGTAACAATTGCAGCGCCTGACGCTCCAGCGGCACGCCTTGCAGGTTCAGGTGCGGAAAATTGCTGCGCAGGTAATCAGCGGCAGGGCCTGGCATGCGTACAGCAACCCGCGAAAGGCTGTCGAGTTTCTCGAGGTCCACGGCAGTGCTGCCGTCACGTTCGCCGATCAATAGTTGCGAAACACGCAGATACGGATCGGAAAACAACCACAGACGCAGGCCCGCCGGGGTCTGCATCAAACCAGGCGCAACATCGATTTCACCATTGGCCAGAGCCTTCTCAAGCGCCGCCTGATCAGGAAAGTTCCGCCACAGCAACTCGACCGGCAGCGTTGCTGCCAGCGCGTTCATCAGGTCGACGTTAGCGCCGGACAACTGCTGCAAACGCTGATCGAACTGGGCGTAAGGCGCGCGCAGTACCAGGCCAATCCGCAATGGGCCATGCTGATCGAGCCAGCTACGCTGTGCTGAACTCAACTGCGCAGGTTCAGGCGTTTGTGGCTCGTCGGCCTGCGTATTCGCCATCTGAACCATCAAGAGCAAAGCCAGGCAGCCGATAAAGCCGGTGCGCAGAAGACCAATCATCAATGTGTCGCTCTCGTGTGTTCATATGACGGCCATATGCCGCGCAGGCTCAGGCCTGACAAAAGCCGATCAACCCATTAGGCTGCCGGGACAGTTTCTGGCTTGGAATATCCGATGTCCTACACCTTTCGCGCAACGTTTCCTGCATTGTTTCTGTCATTGGTCCTGCCTTGCGCATTGCCTGTGCTCGCAGCCGATCCGGCCCCGGCCAAGGACGCGGCTGCCGAAGCGCCGGTAGAACGGGCACCGCTGCTCAGCCGCTCGCAGGAAGACGCGATAGCGCTGGAGCGTCAATTGCCTCGCGAGGATCAGCAGCAACTTCAGGCGGGTGACGAAAGCTTTCTCGCGCTCTGGAAGCCTGCAAACAGTGACGAGCCCCAGGGCGCGGTGATCATTGTGCCTGGCGACGCCGAGTCACCGGACTGGCCGGATGCCGTCGGCCCGCTGCGCAGAAAATTTCCGGATGTCGGCTGGTCAAGCCTGAGCATCACCCTGCCGGATGCGATAGACAACAGCCTGGTGCCACGCGAGCCCGACGCCGCCTCGACCGACGCGAACGCTGCCAAACCCAAGGAATCCCCCAAGGACGCCAGTGCGAAAGCGCAAGACCCGGCAGCTGAAGCCGAGGCTCTGGCTGCCGCAGCAACCGCAAAGGCAGCTGCCGACGAGGAACTCAACAAGGCTCAGGCCGAGCGCATTTTCGCGCGGATCGAAAGCGCGATCAGCCTTGCGCAGCAGAACAAGGCTCGCAGCATCGTATTGATCGGCCATAGCAGCGGTGCCTATTGGGCAGCCAGATTCCTCAATGAACGCACATCGCCTGCCGTGCAAAAGCTGGTGATGCTTGCTGCGCGCGAGCCTGTCAATGCTGCGCCTTCGCTGCTGGACATGGTGCCTCAGCTGAAAATAAAGACCGCCGACTTCATCTACAAAAACTCGCCGGACCAGGCCGCCAAAGCACGTCTGCAGGCCAGCAAACGCGCCAAAGGCCCCGGTTTTACGCAGATTGGTCTGATCAATATCGTGGGCAATGAAGATACCGAGCAAGAACAACTGTTCCGCAGGGTTCGTGGCTGGATAGACGCCAAGGAAGAAAAATAAGCTTCACCCCGAGCGCCCGACGCACAGCAGGCTCAGTTGAACCCGCGTCGGGCCTTTACCACCCGATAGGCGTTATGCAGCTGACTGGTCTTGTCGGTCGCCACCCGTACTTGCTGAGGGTTGGCGCCCGAACCGGCAACCTTGTCAGGGTGATGCCGACTGAGCAGCCGACGGTAGGCGCGCTTGATGCTTAAAGGATCGGTGTCCGGTTTTATTCCCAGAAGCGTCATCGCGCTTTTGTAGTCATCACCACTACTGACCGGCGAACGCTTCATCGGGTCGTGATCGGCAGCCAGCGCCTCGACTTGTGGGCCTGTCCAACCCAGCCACATGCCCCATACCCCGATCAGCTCGCGCTCGACCCGGGAAGCCTTGCCATCCGCCCAGGCCATGCGCCAGCAGGCACGCAACAACTCCTCGGCGGTGTCCGGCTGCCCGTGCAGACCGCGCAAATAACTGCGCAGGCCGTCGGCACCATCACGACCACGCTTGAAGGCGTTGATGGCGCGCAACTGATCCGCCTCGTTCAGGTTCAGACGGCGCATTTCGGTACGGGCCTGATTAATATGACTGGCCAGGACACGTCCGTCACTCTTGGCCAGACGGCCCAGCAATACAAACAGCAGCCCATCGGCGGGTATCGCCGCCCGCCCGCCCAGACGCTCGCGCAGATGCGCCCAGCTCTGCAGCTTCAGGCGACGATCCAGCGCCTGCCCCAATAGAGCACCCAGCATTGCGCCCGGGATGCTGGCAATTGCATAGCCGACACCCGCGCCGATCAATGTGCCAGGCCAAAGCATTCAGCGGGTCTCCGCAAGCAACTGCTCGACTTCAGCCAGACGCTCGTGCGTGCCGACATCGACCCACCGCCCTCTGTGGTGCTCTCCCGTTACCAAGCCTTGATGCATGGCCTCACGCAACAACGGCGCAAGCTTGAACGCACCGGGCTCACAGTTGGCAAACAACTGTGGATGCAGGATAGCGATACCGCTGTAGGTGAGCCGCTGACCTGCCGAATCGTCATCGCGTACCTGACCGTCGACCAACGAGAAATCGCCAGTGGGGTGATGTGCCGGGTTATCGACCAGCACCAGATGCGCGAGACCGGCTAGCGGCACGCGCAAAGCGCTGAAGTCATAGTCCGTCCAGATATCCCCATTGATCACCACAAACGGCTCAACGCCAAGCAATGGCAAGGCCCGATGAATCCCGCCGCCTGTTTCCAGCGGCTGGCCTTCGGGGGAATAACGGATGCTCAGGTCGAAACGCTGACCGTCGCCCAGATAATCCTCGATCTGCTGCCCCAGCCAGGCATGGTTGATGACCAGCTGGTGAAACCCGGCTGCGCGCAAGGCGTTCAGGTGGTACTCGATCAACGGCATCCCCCCGGCACGCACCAACGGTTTGGGCGTGTGCAGGGTCAACGGGCGCATTCGCTCGCCTTTACCGGCGGCGAGAATCATGGCTTTCATGCAGTCCTCTTCAACACAATCAGGTTTCTTTCAAAATAGCCATTTTCAGGCCGTCGCTGGCGTATCAGACAGCGGTCTCTACCGGTTGCTGCAGACTGGTAAGCAATTGCCCGAGTTGGGCCAGCTCGGGGCGACGCGACAAAACTGCCTCTATATAAGCGAAAAAGCGCGGGACGTCTTGCAGATAGCGCGGTTTTCCATCGCGGTGGCAGATGCGGGCAAAAATACCGATCACCTTCAAATGGCGCTGAACACCCATCAGATCACTGGCGCGCTCAAAGGCTGCAAAATCTTCCTGCACCGGGATACCAACGGCACGCGCCTGATCCCAGTAGATTCTGAGCCAGTCGCTGACGCGTTCTTGTGGCCAGCTCAGGAACGCGTCCTTGAACAGACAAGTCACGTCATAGGTGACCGGGCCGTAGACAGCGTCCTGAAAATCCAGCACGCCTGGATTGGGCTCGCTGATCATCAGGTTTCGCGGCATGTAGTCGCGATGCACCAGCACTTTGGGCTGCGCCAGAGCGCTGTTGATCAACAACTCGCTGGCCTGCTGCCAATCGCTCAGTTGCGCCTCGTCCATCTCGATACCCAGGTGGCGCTTTACGTACCACTCGGGGAAAAGCTCCAGTTCACGGCGCAGCAACGCGACGTCATAGCTGGGCAGCGGCGCGTCCATCGGCAGTTGCTGATAGGCCAGCAGCGCCTGGATTGCATCGGCGAACAAGGCATCGGCATTGTCAGCGTCAATCACATCCAGATAGGTCTGACGGCCAAGATCATTGAGCAGCAAAAAGCCTTGCGTCAGGTCTTCGGCATAAATTTCTGGAACATTAATGCCCGACTTTTTCAGTAAATGAGCGATATCCACAAACGGTTTGCAGTTTTCCTGCGGTGGCGGCGCGTCCATCACAATAAAAGTTCGGCCAGCGCCCTCCCAGCGAAAATAACGACGAAAACTTGCGTCACTACTGGCCGCAGTCAATGTAGCCGGGGGTACAGCGCCCCAATTTTGCGCCGCAAACAGCGCTGGCAACTGCTCATCGAGCCAAACTTTCAGGGATTGCAGGCGTATATCTTGATCTGACATTACAAGGGTCTCCGACGGCGCTAGCCGTCAAGCGGGTCATGCTTTATTATCCGGAATCTTTTTCAGCCCATCGAGAGGCGTGCGGCCCCCCCGCGGGCAGATGGCGCGCAGGAAGCCCGGACTAATAAGATGGCATTGAAATCCCCCGCGTTTCGTAAAAAATTTCCGTTGCTCGTAACCGGCAGTCTGCTGGCGATGCAACCTCTGGCCACTCAGTTCGTGGTCGCCGCGGAACAGTATGACTGCTCAGTCTCTGCTTCGGGTGCCTGGAACTGTGCGCCGAAATCCAATGCTGCTGCAGTGGACCTGCCTCCGCGCCCCGTGCATGACACGACGTCGGTCAGTTCCAACGGCACAGTCACCTCGCAAGGCACCTCTTCGGGTGAGCAGGTTGCGGGTACGCAACTGGTTACCGAAGCCAAGGGCAAAGGTCTGAGGTCGCGTAGTGCTGACTACAGCCACCTTGATTGGGTTCCTCGCGAAAAGCTGACCGCAGCACAACTGGCCGAGACCGGTCCGTATTGCTCGGGTGCCTACGTCGAGCCGATCCGCCCAGGCATGGACGACAAGACGCCGATGAAAGACGCGCCTATGTTCGTCGGAGCCAAGGCTTCGCGTTACGAACAGGAAGCGCAGGTCGCGACGCTGGCAGGTGATGTCGTGTTGCGCCAGGGCAGCATGCAGGTACAGGCTCAAGAGGCAGCACTGCATCAGGCCGAAAACCGTGGCGAGCTGAACGGCGATGTCCGTCTGCGCGACAACGGCGCGCTGATCGTCGGTGACAAGGCCGAGTTGCAACTCGATACCGGCGAAGCCCGTGTCGACAATGCCGAGTACGTCCTGCACAAGTCGAACATTCGCGGTAACGCCCTGTACGCCAAGCGTGCAGAGAACGCGATCATCCGGCTCAAGGACGGTACCTACACCTCGTGTGAGCCGAACAGCAACGCTTGGACGCTCAAGGGCAACAACATCACGCTGAACCCGGCCACCGGCTTTGGTACAGCGACCAACGTTACCCTGCGGGTCAAGGACATTCCGGTTCTGTACACGCCGTATATCTACTTCCCGATCGACGACCGTCGCCAGTCCGGCTTCCTGCCGCCGACCATTGCGGCAGGCGGCGATAACGGTTTCACGCTCGTTACTCCGTACTACTTCAACCTGGCACCGAACTACGACGCCACGTTGTACCCGCGTTACATGGCTGACCGCGGCCTGCTGATGGAAGGCGAGTTCCGCTACCTGACCAAAGGCAGCGAAGGCCAGTTTGGCGGCGCGTACCTGAACGACGAGAATGACGACCGCAAGCTGCAGTCGGACTATGACAAGACTCGCTGGATGATCAACTGGCAGCACAAGGGCGGGCTTGATACGCGCTGGCTGACCCAGGTTGATTACACCGACATCAGCGACCCGTATTACTTCCAGGATCTGGAAACCGATCAGATCGGCGTTAAACGGACTGACTTCCTCAACCAACAGGGCTCTTTGACCTACCGTGGCGACAGCTACTCGGCAGTGCTCAACGCTCAGGCTTACAAGCTGGCTACGGTTGCGAACGTTACGCCTTACAACCGCCTGCCACAGTTGACGCTCAACGGTACGTTGCCTTACAACCCGGGTGGTCTGAAGTTTGATTATCAGACTGAAGCCGTTCGCTTCGAACGTGATCTGCGCAGCGGCGCGTTCATCGATGAAGATGGCAACTCCGAGACACGCCTGGACAACAACATCACCGGCCTTGCCCGGGCAAACGGGGACCGCCTGAATCTGGCGCCGTCCGTCAGCCTGCCAATGAACTGGACCTATGGTTTCCTGACACCGAAGCTTAAGTACGTCTACACCCAGTACGCGTTGGACCTGGACAGTCAGGGCAAAAGCTCGCTTCTGGCTGGCGAGGAATACAGCAGTAGTCAAAGCCGCAGCGTGCCGATCTTCAGCGTCGACAGCGGCCTGTACTTCGACCGCAACACCAACTGGTTCGGCAAGGATTACCGTCAAACCCTGGAACCGCGCCTGTTCTATCTCTATGTACCCGAGAAAGACCAGACCGACATCCCGGTATTCGACACCAGCGAAAGCACGTTCAACTATGCCTCGCTGTTCCGTGACAACCGCTTCACCGGTTCCGACCGCATCGGCGACGAGAACAAGCTGTCGCTGGGTATCACCAACCGCTGGATTGAAAGCAACGGCTTTGAACGTCAACGCTTCAGCATCGGCCAGGCGCTGTATTTCGAAGACCGCAAGGTGCAATTGCCTGGCGTCGTGTTCGCTGATCGTGATGATGCGCGCGCCAACGTTTCGCCTTACGCACTGGAATATGAATACCGCTTCAACCGCGACTGGCGCTTCAACTCCGATTTCAACTGGGATCCGGACAGCAAGAGCACCCGTTCGGGCAGCGCAATGTTCCATTACCAGCCTGAAGACAACCCGAACAAGATCGTCAACCTCGGCTATCGCTATCGCAACGACCAGATTCGTTACGACGAAAGCACTGGCCGCTGGATCGTGGGGGGTGGCGACTACGGACGTCCGGGTGATGCCAACTACGTGAAGGACTACTACAAGATCCAGCAGCACGATTTCTCGGTCATCTGGCCAATCGTGCCGCAGTGGAGCCTGATCAGCCGCTGGCAGTATGACTACAACCGTGAGCGCACCATCGAAGCTTTCGGCGGGTTCGAGTACGACAACTGCTGCTGGAAAATGCGTCTGGTCAACCGCTATTGGGTCGACTACGACGAGTTCAGTCAGGCAGCGCCTCAGAACGAGAAAGGCGACCGCGGCATATTCCTACAAATCGTGTTGAAGGGGCTCGGCGGTGTAACTGGCGCCAAGGTAGACAGCTTCCTCGACAAAGGCATTCAAGGTTATCGTGAACGTGAAGACCAAGCTTTCTGATTGTCTGCGCCCGCTGATGCTGGGCGCGTTACTCCTGAGCGGTGCAGTGCATGCTGCGGTTCAACCTCTGGACAGTGTCGTGGCTATCGTCGACAACGATGTGATCATGAAAAGCCAGATGGACCAGCGTGTACGTGAGGTTCAGCAAACCATTGCCAAGCGCGGCTCTGGTGTACCGCCTGCAGAAGCCCTGCAACCACAGGTTCTGGATCGTCTGATTCTGGAAAACCTGCAGCTGCAGATGGGCGAACGGTCCGGCATTCGTGTCTCCGACGACGAACTCAATCAGGCCATTGGCACCATTGCCCAGCGCAACAACATGAGCGTGGAGCAGTTCCGCGCCGCGCTGGCTCATGACGGTTTGTCCTATAACGATGCACGCGAGCAGGTGCGCCGGGAAATGATCATCAGCCGTGTGCGTCAGCGCCGGGTGGCCGAACGTATCCAGGTATCCCAGCAGGAAGTGAAAAACTTCCTCGCCTCCGATCAGGGCAAGGCTCAGTTGTCTGAAGAGTTCCACCTGGCCAACATCCTGATCGCCACGCCTGACAGCGCCTCTTCGGATGCCATCCAGGCTGCAGCGGTCAAAGCCAAGGGCATTTATGACCAGTTGAAGAAAGGTGCTGACTTCACTCGACTCGCAGCCACCACATCCTCCAGCGAAAACGCACTGGAAGGCGGCGACATGGGCTGGCGCAAGGCTGCGCAACTGCCACCGCCATTCGGTGACATGCTCAGCGCAATGCCTGTCGGCGACGTGACGCCTCCAGCGCGCACGCCGGGCGGTTTCATCATCCTCAAGTTACTGGAAAAACGTGGCGGCCAGGGGCAGGCACAAATGCGTGATGAAGTGCATGTGCGTCATATCCTGATCAAACCAAGCGAGATCCGTAACGAAGAAGAGACCAAGCGTCTTGCCGAGAAAATCTACGACCGCATCCAGAATGGCGAAGACTTCGCCGAACTGGCGAAAAGCTTTTCGGAAGATCCGGGCTCGGCACTCAATGGCGGCGATCTGAACTGGGTTGATCCGAACTCTCTGGTTCCGGAGTTCCGTCAGGTCATGAACGAGACGCCACAAGGCGAATTGTCCAAACCGTTCAAGACCGCTTATGGCTGGCACGTTCTGGAAGTTCTCGGTCGTCGTTCCACGGATGCTACCGATCAGGCGCGTGAACAGCAGGCGTTGAACGTACTGCGTAACCGCAAGTACGACGAAGAGCTGCAAACCTGGCTGCGTCAGATCCGTGACGAAGCCTACGTTGAGATCAAACTCCCTGGCGCGACCCAGGCTGCGCAGTGAAACCCAAGCGTTTCGCCCTGACACCCGGCGAGCCGGCCGGCATAGGCCCTGACCTTTGCCTGCTGCTCGCCACGCAGCCTCAGCCATACCCCCTGATCGCCATCACCAGCCGTGACCTGCTCCTTGAGCGGGCCGCGCAACTGGGTGTGGCGGTCAGTCTGCTTGACGTCACCCCTGATACGCTTCCCGACCTGCCTGCGCCTGCCGGCAGTTTGTACGTCTGGGATACGCCCTTGGCAGCTGCGGTAGAAACCGGCGTACTGAACAAGGCCAATGCTGCATTCGTCCTGGAAACCCTGATTCGCGCGGGCCAGGGCTGCCTGGATGGGCTGTTCAGCGGCATGATCACCGCCCCGGTGCACAAAGGCGTGATCAACGACGGCGGTATCGCGTTTTCCGGACACACCGAATTTCTTGCCGAACTGACCCACACTGAACAGGTGGTGATGATGCTGGCGACCGGCGACCTGCGCGTGGCGCTGGTGACCACGCACCTGCCGTTGCGCGAGGTGGCTGATGCCATCACGCCAGACCGACTGGAGCGCGTGACACGCATCCTGCATGCCGATCTGGTGAACAAGTTCGGCATTGCCCGCCCGCGTATTCTGGTCTGCGGCCTCAACCCTCATGCAGGCGAAAGCGGGCATCTGGGCCGTGAAGAAATCGACATCATCGAACCGACTCTGGAGCGCCTGCGCAGCGAGGGCCTGGACTTACGCGGCCCACTGCCTGCCGACACTCTGTTTACCCCCAAATATCTGGAGCACTGCGACGCAGTGCTGGCGATGTACCACGATCAAGGCTTGCCCGTGCTGAAATACAAAGGTTTCGGCGCAGCAGTCAATGTGACGCTCGGCCTGCCAATCATCCGCACCTCTGTCGATCATGGCACGGCGCTGGACCTGGCTGGCACCGCAAACATCGACACCGGCAGCCTGCACGTTGCACTGCAAACCGCCTACCAGATGGCCGAGACCCATTCATGACCGAGCAATACCAACACCGGGCGCGCAAGCGTTTCGGTCAGAACTTCCTGCACGACGCAGGCGTTATCGACAAAATCCTGCGCGCCATTCGTGCCAAACCTGAAGACCGGCTGCTGGAAATCGGACCGGGCCAGGGCGCGCTGACCGAAGGGCTGCTCAACAGCGGCGCACAGCTGGACGTGGTCGAGCTGGACAAGGACCTGATCCCGATCCTCACCGGCCAGTTCGGCAACAAGCCAAATTTCAACCTGCATCAGGGTGATGCACTGAAGTTCGACTTCAACAGCCTGGGCGCCGAACCGCGCAGCCTGCGTGTCGTGGGCAACCTGCCGTACAACATCTCGACGCCGTTGATTTTTCATCTGTTGCAAAACGCCAGCCTGATCCGCGACATGCACTTCATGTTGCAGAAGGAGGTGGTCGAGCGCATGGCTGCCGGTCCCGGCGGCGGTGACTGGGGTCGCCTGTCGATCATGGTCCAGTACCATTGCCGCGTGGAGCATCTGTTCAACGTAGGGCCGGGGGCGTTCAACCCGCCGCCGAAAGTGGACTCGGCCATTGTGCGTCTCGTCCCTTACGAAACATTGCCGCACCCTGCCAAGGATCACCGCGTGCTGGAGCGGGTCGTGCGCGAAGCGTTCAACCAGCGTCGCAAGACCCTGCGCAATACACTCAAATTATTGCTGAGCAGTGACGAAATTACCGCTTCCGGGGTAGACGGCAGTCTGCGTCCCGAGCAACTCGACCTGGCTGCATTCGTCCGCCTGGCAGACACTCTCAGCGAAAAAGTTGTGACAGAGTGAACCCTGAGGACAGGTAAACGGCACTGCCAGTCGTCATTTCCCGCTTACTTGTCCTAGACTTGTCTACCTGCCGCACACGCCCTTTTTTCGTTATGGATTTCAAGGCCTATTGCATGCCCGATTCTCGTTACAAGGTCGACGTCAGCGTCGTCACACGCTTTCTCTCGGAACAGTCGCAACCCGAGCAGAATCGCTTCGCTTTCGCCTATACCATCACCGTGCACAACAACGGTGAATTACCTGCCAGGCTGCTGTCGCGTCACTGGGTCATCACCGACGGCGACGGCCATGTCGAAGAGGTGCGCGGCGAGGGCGTGGTCGGTCAGCAACCGTTGATCAAGGTCGGTAAAAGCCATACCTACAGCAGCGGTACGGTAATGACCACCCGCGTGGGCAATATGCAGGGTTCTTATCAGATGCTGGCTGAAGACGGTAAACGCTTTGATGCGGTCATAAAGCCCTTTCGTCTGGCCGTCCCGGGTTCGCTGCACTGATGGCGGTGTACGCCGTTGGTGACCTGCAAGGTTGCCTTGAACCTCTGCAATGCCTGCTCGAGCACGTCCACTTCAACCCCGAGCATGATCGACTCTGGCTGGTGGGCGATTTGGTCAATCGTGGCCCGCAATCGCTGGAAACACTTCGCTACCTGTACGGCCTCCGTGAATCGCTGGTGTGCGTGCTGGGCAATCATGACCTGCACCTGCTTGCGGTCGCCCGTAAACACGAACTGCTCAAAAAAGGCGACACGCTGCGCGAAATCCTTGAAGCGCCGGACCGTGACGAATTGCTCGGCTGGGTGCGTCGGCAAAAGCTGATGCACTATGATGCAGAACGCAACGTTGCCATGGTGCATGCGGGTATCGCGCCGCAGTGGTCGTTGAAAAAGGCCTTGAAGCACGCAGCCGAAGTCGAGCAGGCACTTCAGGAAGACCAGCTATATGGCGCTTTTCTCGACGGCATGTACGGCAACGAGCCGGCCAAGTGGGACAACGACCTGCAAGGCGTCACGCGTTTGCGGGTCATTACCAACTACTTCACCCGTATGCGCTTCTGCACCAGCGATGGCAAGCTCGACCTGAAGAGCAAGGAAGGCGTTGAAACCGCCATACCTGGCTATGCGCCCTGGTTCAGCCACCCGAAACGCAAGACCCGTGAGCTGAAAATCATTTTTGGCCACTGGGCGGCGCTTGAGGGTCGCTGCAACGAGCCGGGCGTCTTTGCCCTCGACAGCGGATGTGTCTGGGGCGGTTCGATGACGCTGCTCAACGTTGATACCCTTGAACGTCACCAGTGCAATTGCGATGCTGTCGGCCATGCCGCCAACGGGCTTGTTACAAGCGCACAGGCCGGCACCGCCACTAACCCCCAGGCTCAGGAGCCCACGCAATGACCGAATTCAAACGTATTCCACCTGAACAGGCACAGGCGCTGCGCGAGCAAGGCGCAGTGCTGGTCGATGTTCGTGATGCGCAGACCTTTCAAAGCAATCACATTCCTGACTCCGTGCATCTGGACAATTACTCGATTGCCGACTTCATCGCCAAGGCCGATCTGGACAAGCCGCTAGTCGTTGTCTGCTACCACGGCAACTCCAGCCAGAGCGCCGCAGCCTATCTGGTCGGCCAGGGTTTCTCCGAGGTGTACAGCGTCGACGGTGGTTTCGAGCTGTGGCGCGCCACTTACCCTGACGAAACCGTGCAAGGCTGATAAAAAATATTTTTATGACAGCTGATCCCGCGTTCTACGCGGGCTCGCGAGCCATCTGACGAACGGTCAGCCCGTCTTCTCGCGCATCCCTTCTTTATCTTTCCGAATCCGAACTATCCTTAGCCTAGGCCATCCGTATTCAGGGGAGAGCCGGTACACCGGCGCGTGGGTCATCGGTAGTTACTTTTAAGGTGTTCTGGGGGGAAACAGCAGCCGCATTGCGGTCGCTGCCAGCATCGACTGACGATCCGCCGCCGGCTCCACGTATCGAGCGAGGTGACGTCATGAGTATATTCAGCCACTTCCAACAACGCTTCGAAAGCACACGGCAAGAAGAGCTCTCGCTACAGGAGTATCTGGAGCTCTGCAAACAGGACCGCAGCGCCTATGCCTCTGCCGCAGAACGTCTTCTGCTGGCCATTGGCGAGCCCGAACTGGTGGATACCTCTACCAACTCCAGGCTCTCGCGAATATTCTCCAACAAGGTGATACGCCGCTATCCAGCCTTTGCCGACTTCCACGGGATGGAAGAATGCATCGACCAGATTGTTTCGTATTTCCGCCATGCCGCCCAAGGCCTGGAAGAGAAGAAGCAAATCCTTTACCTGCTCGGCCCGGTTGGCGGCGGTAAGTCGTCCCTGGCTGAAAAGCTCAAGCAACTGATCGAAAGAGTCCCGTTCTACGCCATCAAGGGCTCGCCAGTCTTCGAGTCGCCTCTGGGCCTGTTCAACGCCACTGAGGACGGCGCGATTCTGGAAGAAGACTTCGGAATTCCGCGACGCTACTTGAGCACTATCATGTCGCCGTGGGCGACCAAGCGCCTGGCCGAGTTCGGTGGTGACATCAGTCAGTTCAAGGTTGTGAAGCTCTACCCTTCGATTCTCAACCAGATCGCCGTAGCGAAAACCGAGCCCGGCGACGAAAACAACCAGGATATTTCCGCGCTGGTCGGCAAGGTCGATATTCGCAAACTGGAAGAATTCCCACAGAACGACGCCGACGCGTACAGCTACTCGGGAGCACTGTGCCGGGCCAACCAAGGCCTGATGGAATTCGTCGAGATGTTCAAGGCACCGATCAAGGTCCTTCACCCGCTTCTGACCGCGACCCAGGAGGGTAACTACAACAGCACCGAGGGGCTGGGAGCCATCCCGTTCACCGGTATTCTGCTGGCGCACTCCAACGAATCGGAATGGCACAGCTTCCGCAACAACAAGAACAACGAAGCCTTCATCGACCGTATCTACATCGTGAAGGTCCCGTACTGCCTGCGTGTCAGCGACGAGATCAAGATCTACGACAAGCTGCTGTTCAACAGCTCGCTGTCCAAAGCGCATTGCGCGCCTGACACCTTGAAGATGCTCGCGCAGTTCACCACGTTGTCGCGCCTCAAAGAGCCTGACAACTCCAACATCTACTCCAAGATGCGCGTGTATGACGGCGAAAACCTGAAAGATACCGACCCCAAAGCCAAGTCGATCCAGGAGTACCGCGACAGTGCGGGCGTCGACGAAGGCATGAACGGTCTCTCTACCCGCTTCGCGTTCAAGATTCTGTCCAAGGTCTTCAACTTCGATCCACACGAAATTGCTGCCAACCCGGTGCACCTGCTGTACGTACTGGAACAGCAGATCGAACAGGAGCAATTCCCGGCAGAGACGCGTGAACGCTACCTGCGTTTCATCAAGGAATACCTGGCACCCCGCTACATCGAGTTCATCGGCAAGGAAATCCAGACGGCGTACCTGGAATCCTACAGCGAGTACGGTCAGAACATTTTCGACCGCTACGTGCTGTATGCAGACTTCTGGATTCAGGATCAGGAATACCGCGATCCGGAAACCGGCGAGATTCTCAATCGCGTGGCCTTGAACGAGGAGCTGGAAAAGATCGAGAAACCGGCCGGCATCAGCAACCCGAAAGACTTCCGCAACGAAATCGTCAACTTCGTGCTGCGTGCCCGCGCCAACAACAACGGCAAGAATCCGACCTGGCTCAGCTACGAGAAGCTGCGCGTGGTGATCGAGAAGAAAATGTTCTCCAACACCGAGGACCTCCTGCCCGTCATCAGCTTCAATGCCAAGGCCAGCAAGGAGGATCAGCAGAAGCACAACGACTTCGTCACACGAATGGTCGAGAGGGGCTACACGGACAAGCAGGTACGTCTGCTGTCCGAATGGTATCTGCGCGTGCGGAAATCGCAATAAAGCAGCTGCAAGCTTCAAGCTATCAGCTGCAAGCGAAAAGCGATCGAGGCCCGGCTTCGGGATCGATGGCGCGCTCGCTTGCAGCTTGAAGCTTACAACTTGAAGCTCCCCGGAGGAGCCTATGAGCTATGTGATCGACCGACGTCTCAACGGCAAGAACAAGAGCACGGTAAACCGGCAGCGGTTTCTGCGGCGTTACCGTGACCACATTAAAAAGGCAGTGGAGGAAGCGGTCAGCCGGCGCTCCATTACTGACATGGAACACGGCGAGCAGATCAGTATTCCCGGACGCGACATTGACGAACCGGTGTTGCATCACGGTCGTGGCGGCAAACAGACCGTTGTTCATCCAGGCAACAAGGAGTTCACCACAGGCGAGCACATCGCTCGCCCTCAAGGCGGCGGTGGCGGCAAAGGGCCTGGCAAGGCAGGCAACTCCGGCGAAGGCATGGATGAGTTCTCGTTTCAGATTACTCAGGAAGAGTTTCTTGAATTCATGTTCGAAGACCTGGAGCTGCCGAACCTGGTCAAGCGCAACCTGACCGGTACCGACACCTTCAAGACCGTGCGCGCGGGTATCAGCAACGAAGGCAACCCTTCACGCATCAACATCATCCGTACCCTGCGCTCGGCGCATGCGCGACGCATTGCGCTGTCCGGCAGCAGCCGGGCAAAACTCAAAGAGGCAACTGTCGAGCTTGAGCGTATGAAGCGCGAAGAGCCCGACAACTTCGGCGATATTCAGGAACTGGAAGTAGAAATCGATCGACTGAAAGCACGTATTCGTCGCGTACCGTACCTCGACACGTTCGACCTCAAGTACAACCTGTTGGTCAAACAACCCAACCCCAGCTCCAAAGCGGTCATGTTTTGCCTGATGGACGTCTCCGGATCCATGACCCAGGCGACCAAAGACATCGCCAAGCGCTTCTTCATCCTGCTGTACCTGTTTCTCAAGCGTAATTACGACAAGATCGACGTTGTGTTCATTCGCCACCACACCAGCGCCCGGGAAGTGGACGAAGAAGAGTTTTTCTATTCTAGGGAAACGGGCGGCACCATCGTTTCCAGCGCATTGAAACTGATGCAGGAGATCATGGCCGAACGCTACCCAAGCAGCGACTGGAATATTTACGCGGCACAGGCCTCGGACGGAGACAACTGGAACGACGATTCGCCCATTTGCCGGGAAATCCTGACCAAACAGATCATGCCCTTCGTGCAGTACTACACGTACGTGGAGATCACGCCGCGTGAGCACCAGGCCTTGTGGTACGAATACGAGCGTATCGGTGAAGACTACGCCGACACGTTCGCCCAGCAGCAGCTGGTCTCTGCCGGTGATATTTATCCGGTATTCCGCGAACTCTTCCAGCGAAGGTTAGTGTCATGACCGCCAGAGAGCAGAAGCGCCAACCCCTTTCCACGGGGTCAGAGTGGACATTTGAACTGATCCGGGCCTACGACCGTGAGATCGGCAGAATTGCCGAACGGTATGCTCTGGACACCTATCCCAACCAGATTGAGGTGATCACTGCCGAACAGATGATGGATGCCTACGCCTCGGTGGGCATGCCCCTGGGCTACCATCACTGGTCATACGGCAAGCACTTTCTCAGCACTGAAAAATCCTATTCGCGTGGCCAGATGGGGCTGGCGTACGAGATTGTGATCAACTCGGACCCGTGCATTGCCTACCTGATGGAAGAAAACACCATCTGCATGCAGGCGCTGGTCGTTGCGCACGCCTGCTATGGCCACAACAGCTTCTTCAAGGGCAATTACCTGTTCCGCACCTGGACCGACGCCAGCTCGATCATTGATTATCTGGTGTTCGCCAAGCAGTACATCATGCAATGCGAGGAGCGGCATGGCATCGACGCCGTGGAAGATTTGCTCGACTCGTGCCACGCGTTGATGAACTACGGCGTGGACCGCTACAAGCGTCCGTATCCGATTTCCGCTGAAGAGGAACGGCGGCGTCAGAAGGATCGGGAAGAACATCTTCAGCGCCAGATCAACGATCTTTGGCGCACTATTCCGAAGAACGCCGAAAAAAACAGCAAAGAGGACAACGCACGCTTTCCTGCCGAGCCGCAGGAAAACATTCTCTATTTCATCGAGAAACACGCGCCGCTGCTGGAGCCCTGGCAGCGCGAAGTGGTGCGCATTGTGCGCAAGATCGCGCAGTACTTTTATCCACAGCGCCAGACCCAGGTGATGAACGAAGGCTGGGCAACGTTCTGGCATTACACGCTGATGAACGACCTGTACGACGAAGGACTGGTCACCGACGGCTTCATGATGGAGTTTCTGCAGTCGCACACCAGCGTGATTTTCCAGCCCGGTTTTGACAGCCCCTACTACAGCGGCATCAATCCCTACGCGCTGGGCTTTGCCATGTATCAGGACATACGCCGGATGTGCGAAAACCCTACCGATGAGGACCGGCAGTGGTTTCCGGAAATTGCCGGCACCGACTGGCTGACGGCGATCAAGTTTGCGATGACCAGCTTCAAGGACGAGAGCTTCATTCTCCAATACTTGTCGCCCAAGGTGATTCGCGACCTCAAGCTGTTCAGCATCATGGACGACGACCAGCAGGAAGACCTGCTGGTGCCTGCCATTCATGATGAAAACGGTTATCGGACCATTCGCGAGATCCTCGCTGCGCAATACAACCTGGGCAATCGGGAGCCCAACGTGCAGATCTACAGCATCGACCGCCGAGGCGATCGCTCGCTGACCCTGCGCCACCAACAGCACAACCGAAAACCGCTGGGCGATTCGACAGACGAGGTGCTCAAGCACCTGCACCGGCTGTGGGGCTTTGATATCCATCTCGAAACCCTGCAGGGCGATCAGGTGGTCAAGACCCATCATGTACCTCCAAAAGGCGAGCATGCCGACAGTGAGTATCCCCGGCTTGATATGGCGGTCGTCCATCTTTAGGCGTTAGGGAAAAGGCTGTTTAAACGGCTGCTCATGCAGCTTTAGCCTCCGCAAGCACGGCACAAGGTTTATCCTGTCGCGCTTACGGAGGCTTTTTATGCAGATTTATAAAGTGGGCGGTGCTGTACGCGACCGCCTCTTGGGTCAACCTGTCACTGATATTGATTGGGTCGTGGTCGGCGCGAGCACTGAGGACATGCTGGTCAAGGGCTATCGCCCGGTCGGCACAGACTTCCCGGTGTTTCTGCACCCGCTGACCAATGAGGAATACGCGCTGGCGCGCACCGAGCGCAAAAGCGGCGTGGGCTATGGAGGCTTTGTTTTTCACGCAAGCCCCGAGGTAACGCTTGAGCAGGACCTGATTCGGCGCGACCTGACGATCAATGCCATGGCCGAAGACAAGGACGGAAACCTGACCGACCCGTATAACGGTCAGAAAGACCTTGAAGCGCGAATATTGCGCCACGTTTCCCCCGCATTCGCCGAAGATCCGCTTAGGGTCTTGCGCGTGGCCCGGTTCGCAGCGCGCTACGCACGTTACGGTTTCACCATCGCACCCGAGACCTTGGGGCTGATGCGCCAGCTCAGTGAATCCGGCGAACTCAAGGCGCTGACTGCCGAACGAAGCTGGAAGGAAATCTCACGCGCCCTCATGGAAGAGCAGCCTCAGGTGTTCATCCAGGTACTGCACGACTGCGGCGCACTCAAGGAACTGATGCCTGAGGTTGAAGCGCTGTTTGGCGTGCCGCAGCCCGCTGCGCATCATCCGGAAATTGACACCGGCGTACACGTCCTCAGCGTGCTAGAGCAATCTGCGATTCACAAACACCCGCTGACCGTACGCTGGGCCTGCCTGCTGCACGATCTGGGCAAAGGGCTGACGCCAGAAGCCGAATGGCCCAGGCACATCGCCCATGAACATACCGGCCTGCGCCTGATTAAAGCGGTCAACGAGCGTTTCCGGGTACCCAGGGAATGCCAGGAACTGGCGCTACTGGTCGGCCAGTACCACACCCACGGCCATCGGGCGCTGGAACTGAAACCCTCGACTTTGCTGGAGCTGCTGCAAAGTTTCGACGTCTACCGTCGCCCGCAGCGTTTTGAAGAGTTCATTGCGGCGTGCGAGATGGACGCGCGAGGACGTCACGGCTTCGAACAACGCAGTTATCCACAGGCTGATTACCTGCGCGGTGCAGCACAGGCCGCTCGAGCGGTGTCAGTACAGCCGCTGCTGGAGAAAGGCTTCAAGGGCAAGGAACTGGGCGACGCGCTAAAGAACGAACGCCTCAAGGCGCTGAAAATCTATAAGGCGGAGCACGTCGCCTGACTCTAACTGACTACTATCGCTCCCACCCACCAGCGTGGGAGCACAGCCCTGGACGCTCTGCGTCCGATCTTCAGCACCCGAGAACCACGAACCCACTCAGCTACGCAGCAGACTCTCAGGCGTAAGGCCCAAGCCGCGCCATTCAAAAGCCACAGGCCAGAGCTGCTGATCGATCTGCGCGTCAGCCCAGAGCTTGCTGAAGGCAATCCCCACACCCGGATGCAGACGCTCAGGGGCAATCAATGCCAATGGGCACAGCACAAAGGCATTCTTCAGAATTTCCGCTCTCGGCAAAATCAAACCGTCGAAATTGCCGACCTGCTCGCCATACAACAGCACATCGATATCCAGCGGCAGCCCTTTGCGATCCGGGGCATAGCGGCCATTATCGGCCTCGATGAATTTCAGGCGGCGATCAAGCTCCATCAACGGCAGATCGGTCAACGCCGACACCACCAGATTGAAGAATGGCCCGCTCTTGATGCCCACCGCATGGCTTTCAAAAACCGGCGAGCAGCTGAGGTCAGTCAGAAAGCCATCCAGCGCATCCAGCCCGGCATGTAGATGACGCTCGCGCTCGATATTGCTCCCCAGGCCGAGGAAAATCCGCGTCAGCGACATCCGCGCTCGATCTCCACGCCCACACCGGCAGCGGCCGCGACAGCACCCGGCTTGGTCAGTTTCAGGCGCAGCCAAGGAATATTGAATTCACCCATCAGCACTTCAGCCAGTCGCTCGGCGAAGGTCTCCACCAGCTGGAACTGTGCCTGCTCGGCGAATGCCTGAATACGTGTCGAAACACTGGCGTAGTCGAGGGCCTTGCTCAGATCATCCCCAGCAGCTGCGGGGCGATTGTCCCAGGCGAAGCTGAGGTCAAGACGCAGGCACTGACGAATGCCGCGCTCCCAGTCATAGGCGCCAATGACCGTATCGACCTCAAGGCCCTCGATGAAAACTCTGTCCAAGCACTACTCTCCACTGCACGACAAGGGCGCGATGCGCCGTTAGAATCAGGGCATCCTCGCCCGGAATGGTTCGCATGTTTTGGTTACTGGCCACCTTCGCCTACCTGCTTGGCTCGCTGTCCTTCGCCATTCTGCTCAGCCGCCTGAGCGGCAGGCCAGACCCGCGCGCCAGTGGCTCGGGCAATGCCGGTGCTACCAACATGCTGCGTCTGGCCGGAAAAAAACTGGCCATCCTGACCCTGCTTGGCGACCTCTGCAAAGGCCTGCTGCCAATCCTGATCGCCAGCGCCTGGAACCTGAACATCGCGCAACAGGGCTGGATCGGCGTCTGCGCAGTGCTGGGCCACCTGTTCCCAGTGTACTTTCGCTTCCGTGGTGGCAAAGGTGTCGCAACAGCCGCCGGCGTGCTGCTGGGGCTGTACCTGCCCGCAGCCGCCCTGGCGATAGCGGCCTGGCTGCTGACGCTTTACCTGACGCGTACCAGCTCGCTTGCCGCCCTGATTGCCACACCGCTGACCCTGCCATTACTGGCATGGCAAGAACCTCATGCGCTGTTGCCGATGAGCGTATTGACGCTGCTCATCGTCTGGCGCCATCGCGGCAATCTACGCGACCTGCTCGCCGGGCGCGAACGACATTTCTGAAGGGCAACCTGAAATCATCGCACCCTCGCCTGTCATCACAGCCCCGGCAACTGCTCCATGGGCCAACGCGCCTGCACGCTGATGCTCAAATCCTCCTTCTGCCCTGCCTGCAAACGCTGACAGCCCGCAAAGGCGATCATTGCGCCGTTATCAGTACAGAACTCGGGCCTTGCGTAGTAAACATGGCCGCGCAGGCCGCCGAGCATGCTTTCCAGCGAAGCCCGCAGCGCCTTATTCGCGCTGACGCCGCCCGCAATGACCAGGCTCTTGAGGCCGGTCTGTTTGAGCGCACGCTTGCACTTGATGGTCAAAGTCTCCACTACCGCCTGCTGGAACGCCAGAGCGATGTCGCAGCGGGTTTGCTCGCTGTCGTCTCCAGCGCCCTGACATTGCTGCCAGGTATTGAGCGCAGAAGTTTTCAACCCGCTGAAACTGAATTCCAGCCCGGGACGATCAGTCATCGGCCGGGGAAAGACAAAACGCCCCGCCACACCCTGCATCGCCGCCTTGGAAATCTCCGGGCCGCCTGGGTATTGCATGCCCATCATTTTGGCGGTCTTGTCGAACGCCTCGCCTGCTGCATCGTCCAGCGTCTCGCCCAGCAGTTCGTACTGACCGATGCCATCGACGCGTACCAGTTGCGTGTGCCCACCGGACACCAGCAACGCGACGAACGGGAACTGCGGCGGGTTTTCTTCCAGCATCGGGGCCAGCAAATGGCCTTCCATGTGGTGAACGCCCAACGCCGGGATATCCCAGGCGAATGCCAGCGCCTGAGCGCACGAGGCGCCGACCAGCAATGCACCTACCAGACCCGGTCCGGCCGTGTAGGCAATGGCGTCGATGTCAGTGGCCACGCAGTCCGCCTCGGCCAGTGTCTGGCGAATCAGCGGCAGCATGCGCTTGACGTGATCGCGCGAAGCGAGCTCCGGCACCACACCGCCATAGGCGCGATGCAGGTCGATCTGGCTGAATAATGCGTCCGCGAGCAAACCGCGTTCGCTGTCGTACAACGCGACACCGGTTTCGTCGCAGGAGGTTTCTAATCCCAGTACTAGCATGGGGTTGCGCCTTGTAGGGGGCAGATTTGAAGGCGCGCATAATAGTCGTCGACCGAGGTGCCGACCAGCGGTTTTCGATCAGAGGCTTTGCATTCCTCTCAATGAGGGGTTAACATCCGCAACCCTTAAAAACCGACGTACTTTTGTGCAGTGTTTGCACTAAGCGTTGACCCCGGTAATGAATGAAGGTAGCTCTGGATGCCAGCCGTCAAAGTTAAAGAGAACGAACCCTTCGACGTAGCTCTGCGTCGTTTCAAGCGCTCCTGCGAAAAAGCCGGTGTTCTGGCTGAAGTTCGTAGCCGCGAATTTTACGAGAAGCCGACTTCGGAGCGTAAGCGCAAGGCAGCAGCTGCTGTCAAACGCCACGCCAAGAAAGTCCAGCGCGAACAGCGCCGCGCCGTTCGTCTGTATTAATTTACAGACCTTCGTCGCAAGCTTCTGCCTTGCCCGGCCAACCAGCCGGGCTGTCGGCAGTTCCAGCTTCGCTTTTTTGCGTTAACTGGATTGCGCGTTAGCTAGATTGATTGACCTCGTCCAGGCCGCCGATGCGACTCAGACATTCAATCAAGCACGTCCAGCCTGTTCACAGGCTACATCGGCCATGCCCACTCGGGCAGCAGACCGGTCGATGATAAGACGAGTATGCCTTGATGACTTCGCAAGAAGCTCAGCCAAGGCAGCGTCTTCCGTGCACCCAGGCTTATGTATCCGGGTTTTGTCACCCTCAGGTGGACACCCAGCGTGAAGCCTTATGACCTGCCCGCAGGCTCAAGTTTATTTCCCTTTCAGGCCCACACCGACCATCGGATGCAAAGACGTGCCCGTTGATTGCCCACGTCTTCAAAAAGACGGCTGACAGGCTGACGGAACGCTCGTAGAGTCTCCCGATACTTTTGCACCACGCTTGAATGATGAGAACGCCATGGCCGGGCTGATTCCCCAGAGCTTTATCGACGACCTTCTGAACCGCACCGACATTGTCGATATAGTCAGTTCGCGCGTGCAGCTCAAGAAAGCCGGGAAGAACTACACCGCCTGCTGCCCGTTCCACAAAGAAAAAACACCCTCTTTCAGCGTCAGCCCGGACAAACAGTTCTATTACTGCTTCGGCTGCGGCGCTGGCGGCAACGCGCTCGGCTTCATCATGGATCACGACAATCTGGATTTCCCCCAGGCTGTCGAAGACCTCGCCAAAGCAGCAGGCATGGAAGTGCCTCGCGAACAGGGCGTAAAAGGCCAGAAGCCCCGCCAGCCAACCGATTCCCCGCTCTACCCACTGCTGACCGCCGCCGCCGAGTTCTATCGCCAGGCGTTGAAAAGCCATCCATCGCGCAAGGCAGCGGTGGATTACCTCAAAGGCCGCGGGCTGTCCGGTGAAATCGCCAGAGACTTTGGCCTGGGCTTTGCTCCGCCAGGCTGGGACAACCTGTACAAGCACCTGAGCAGCGACTCACTGCAGCAAAAGGTCATGATCGATGCCGGTCTGCTGATCGAGAACGCCGAAACCGGCAAACGCTATGATCGCTTCCGTGACCGGGTGATGTTTCCGATACGCGACTCGCGCGGACGCGTCATCGCCTTTGGCGGGCGCGTGCTGGGTGATGACAAGCCCAAATACCTGAACTCGCCGGAAACACCGGTTTTCCACAAGGGCCAGGAGCTGTACGGGCTGTTCGAAGCCCGCAAATTCAATCGCAACCTCGATGAAATCATCGTCGTTGAAGGCTACATGGACGTCATCGCCCTGGCGCAGCAAGGTTTGCGCAATGCCGTGGCCACGCTGGGTACCGCGACCAGCGAAGAGCATTTGAAACGACTGTTCCGGGTCGTGCCCAACGTGCTGTTCTGCTTCGACGGCGATCAGGCCGGGCGCAATGCCGCGTGGCGGGCACTGGAAGCCACCCTGTCGAACCTGCAGGACGGGCGTCGGGCGCGCTTTTTGTTTCTTCCCGAGGGCGAAGACCCGGACACGCTAGTGCGCTCCGAAGGCACCGACGCGTTCAAGGCACGCATCAATCAGCACGCCCAGCCACTGGCCGATTATTTTTTCGAGCAACTGACCAAAGAGTCTGACCCACGCTCGCTGGAAGGCAAGGCGCACATGGCCACCCTCGCGGCGCCACTCATCGATAAAGTGCCTGGGGCGAACCTGCGCATTCTGATGCGCCAACGCCTGACCGAAATTACCGGGCTTACCGGCGAGGCCGTCAGTCAGTTGGTACAGAGCGCGCCGGTGGATGCGCCACCGAGCTACGACCCCTATGTCGATTACGACGCCATGCCTGACTTTGCCGATTACCAGCCTCAAGGCGGTTATGAGCCACAGCAGGAATGGACGCCAAAGAAAACAGGCGGTCAGAATCAAAAAAAATGGGACAACAAATCCTGGGGCAAAAAAGGTAAGCGTCAGGACTTCGAACCTCGAACGCCGCGTGTACCGACCGCTGTCGAGCCACCCATGCAGGCCGCACTGAGAACCTTGCTGCATCACCCTGAACTGGCCGAAAAGGTCGAAAATGCCAGCCATTTCGCTGCAGAAGACCAATCTAACGCGCAACTGCTGGTCGCCCTTATCGAAGCCAGGCAAAAGAATCCCAACCTGCGGTCGTTACAGTTGATAGCGAGGTGGCACGGGACTGAACAGGGCCGTTTGCTGCGCGCTCTGGCAGAAAAGGAATGGCTGATTGAGGCCGACAACCTTGAACAACAGTTTTTCGACACTATAACTAGCTTATCCGCTCGCCAACGCGAGCGCAGTCTGGAACATCTGATCAGCAAGGCTCGTCAAACCGAGTTGAGCGCAGAAGAGAAAATTCAGCTTAGGGAACTGCTAAATCGCAATGTTCCCGCACAAACCCCGACCTCAACTGGCGCGTGAGGTCATAGCTCGGGTATAATCCTCGGCTTGTTTTTTGCCCGCCAAGACCTTCAGTGGATAGGGTGTTATGTCCGGAAAAGCGCAACAGCAATCTCGTATCAAAGAGTTGATCACCCTGGGTCGTGAGCAGAAGTATCTGACTTACGCAGAGGTCAACGACCACTTGCCCGAGGATATTTCAGATCCCGAGCAGGTGGAAGACATCATCCGCATGATCAACGACATGGGGATCCCGGTACACGAGAGTGCTCCGGATGCGGACGCCTTGATGCTGGCCGACGCCGATACCGACGAGGCAGCCGCAGAAGAAGCGGCTGCAGCGTTGGCAGCGGTCGAGACCGACATCGGGCGTACCACCGATCCCGTTCGTATGTACATGCGTGAAATGGGTACCGTTGAACTTCTGACCCGTGAAGGCGAAATCGAAATCGCCAAACGTATCGAAGAAGGCATCCGTGAAGTGATGGGCGCAATTGCGCACTTCCCTGGCACGGTTGACCATATTCTTTCCGAATACACACGTGTCACCAGTGAAGGCGGTCGCCTCTCCGATGTTCTGAGCGGCTATATCGACCCGGACGACGGCATTGCGCCGCCTGCCGAAGTACCTCCGCCTGTCGACCCCAAAGCCGTCAAGGCCGAAGGCACCGATGACGACGAGGAAGAATCGGCAGACGCCAGCGACGACGAAGACGAAGTCGAAAGCGGTCCCGATCCGGTCATCGCCCAGCAGCGCTTCGGTGCGGTTTCCGATCAAATGGAAATCACCCGCAAGGCGCTGAAGAAATTCGGTCGCGACGACAAGCACGCCATTGCCGAAATGGTTGCACTTGCCGAACTGTTCATGCCGATCAAACTGGTTCCAAAGCAGTTTGAAGGTCTGGTAGAGCGTGTGCGGGGTGCTCTTGAGCGTCTTCGTGCTCAGGAACGCGCCATCATGCAGCTGTGTGTACGTGATGCACGTATGCCGCGCGCCGACTTCCTGCGCCAGTTCCCAGGCAACGAAGTTGACGAAGGCTGGACTGACGCACTGGCCAAGGGCAAGAGCAAATACGCCGAAGCCATCGGTCGTTTGCAGCCTGACATCCAGCGTTGCCAGCAGAAGCTGTCGGCACTGGAAGAAGAGACCGGCCTGAAAATAGCCGAGATCAAGGACATCAACCGTCGCATGTCGATCGGTGAGGCCAAGGCCCGCCGCGCGAAGAAAGAGATGGTTGAAGCGAACTTGCGTCTGGTTATCTCCATCGCCAAGAAGTACACCAACCGTGGTCTGCAATTCCTCGATCTGATCCAGGAAGGCAACATCGGCTTGATGAAGGCTGTGGACAAGTTCGAATACCGTCGTGGCTACAAGTTCTCGACCTATGCCACCTGGTGGATCCGTCAGGCGATCACTCGCTCGATTGCCGACCAGGCCCGCACCATCCGTATTCCGGTGCACATGATCGAGACGATCAACAAGCTCAACCGTATTTCCCGGCAGATGCTGCAGGAGATGGGTCGCGAACCGACCCCGGAAGAGCTGGGCGAACGCATGGAAATGCCTGAGGATAAAATCCGCAAGGTATTGAAGATCGCAAAAGAGCCGATCTCCATGGAAACCCCGATCGGCGACGACGAAGATTCGCATCTGGGTGACTTCATCGAAGACTCGACCATGCAGTCGCCAATCGATGTCGCCACTGTTGAAAGCCTGAAAGAAGCGACACGCGAAGTGCTGTCGGGCCTTACCGCCCGTGAAGCAAAAGTTCTGCGCATGCGTTTCGGCATCGACATGAATACCGATCACACGCTTGAAGAGGTCGGTAAGCAGTTTGACGTTACCCGCGAGCGGATTCGTCAGATAGAAGCCAAGGCACTGCGCAAGCTGCGTCACCCGACAAGAAGCGAGCACCTGCGCTCGTTCCTCGACGAGTAATCGCACCAGCGAGTCAACGAAACCCCCGGCCTGCCGGGGGTTTTGCGTTTCCGGGAAAAAGAAATCCGGATTTGCAGGTCCACTCGTCAATTGATCAAATCAAACAGAGGTCAGACGTCGGTCTAATTGCAGGCCATGGCGAATTGACCTACAACTATGTATCACACAGGACACAAGCGCTTGCCAGTCGAGTCTTGGCCAGTGATTGTTACAAATTCACGCCACAACAATATCAGCGATAGTCAGACACGGACGTAAGCCGCATATGCGTGAAGTAATAATCGACACCAATGACCGGGAAGCGTCGTGCCTGTCCGAGGGAAAATTCGCCTCGGTCTTCGCTCAGTGCCCGGACGCCATGATTATCGCAAGCCTTGCCGACGGGCATATCATGGATGCCAACGCGGCGTTTGTTGAACGGACCGGCCTCACCCTTGACGAAGTGATTGGGAAAACGCCCACCCAACTGGATTTGTGGGCAGTGCCAGGTATAGGCCCAAAAGTTTTGCAGCAACTGCAGACAGGCAACATTCATAACCTGGAGATACCCTTTCGGCGCAAGAACGGCGAAACCTTTTCCGGGCTCATGTCCGCCCAGCCTTTCGACCAGAGCTCGACGCCAGCCGTACTGGTGATAGTGCGTGATATCACCCAGCGCAAGCAGGCCCAGCAGCAACTTCAACTTTCCGAAGAAAAATTCGCCAAGGCGTTTCATGCCTCGCCTGACGGGCTGGCTATCACCCGCCAACAGGACGGAATGCTTTTAGAGGTGAACGAAGGTTTCTGCCGCATCACGGGGTATAGCGAAGCGTACTGCCTTGAGCACTCGACATTCGACCTGGGTGTCTGGGTGGATCTGGGCGACCGCTCCAGGCTCATTGAGCAACTGAAGCGGCACGGCTCCGTCCGAGACTTCAGGGCCCGGCTTCGTAATGTTGATGGCAGTATCAAACTGTGCGAACTGTCCTCGCACCCGATCGTCATCGCAGGCGACGACTGCCTGCTGACGATTGCACGGGATATAACCGAAAGCAGACAAATGCAGGAAAAACTGCACTTGGCTGCAACGGTGTTCGAGAGCACAGCCGAGGGCGTGCTCATTACCGACACCAACCAGCGCATCAATGCAGTAAACCGTGCCTTCACTGAGATCACCGGTTACAGCGAGAGCGAAGCCATCGGCCAGACACCTCGCCTGCTCGCCTCAGGCCAGCATGACAGCGCGTTCTATGCCTCAATGTGGCATCAACTTGCAGCCGATGGCCACTGGCAGGGCGAGATCAGCAACCGACGCAAGAACGGCGAGCTCTACCCAAGCTGGCTGACGATCAATGCAGTGCGCAACAAAGCCAACCTCACTACCCATTTCGTCGCCGTCTTCGCTGACATCTCCAGCCTCAAACACGCCCAGGCGCGCCTCGACTACCAGGCCCACCACGACCCGCTCACCGGCCTGCCCAACCGAACCCTGTTCGAGAGTCGCCTTCAATCGGCATTACTGCACAGCGAAGAATCCGGCAGCCTTGGCGCAGTGCTGTTCCTCGATCTGGACCGCTTCAAACACATCAACGACAGCCTGGGCCATCCGGTCGGCGATCTGCTGCTCAAGGGCATCGCACACCGGCTCAAGGAGACCCTGCGCGATGTCGACACGGTCGCGCGCCTTGGCGGTGACGAGTTCATCGTTCTGTTACCTGGCCTGCTGCAGCCCAGCGACGCACAAGCCATTGCCAACAAACTACTGGCCTGCTTCAACACGCCTTTTGAAGCTGGCGAACATGAGCTCTACATCAGCCCGAGCATTGGCAGCTGTGTTTTCCCGACTGACGGCACCGACGTAGCAACGCTGGTCAAAAACGCCGACGCTGCCATGTACCGCTCCAAGGCCAAGGGCCGCAACCGGGTCGAAAGCTACACCTGCGACCTGACCACACAGGCCAGCGAACGTATTGCCCTTGAACAGGAATTGAGAAGAGCGCTAGACCGCAATCAGCTGTCCCTGGCCTACCAGCCCAAAATCAGCCTTCTGACCCACACGCTGATAGGCGCAGAAGCGCTGATCCGCTGGAACCACCCTACCTTCGGCGACGTGCCACCCGAACACTTCATACCGCTGGCCGAAGAAAACGGCATGATCCTGCAAATCGGCGAATGGGTGCTGGAGCAGGCCTGCCAACAGATGGGCAAATGGCGCAAAACCTGTCAGCCGTTCGGCCCAGTGTCAGTCAACCTTGCAGGCGCTCAACTGCGCCAGACGAACCTTGTCGAACACATCGAACAACTACTGGCCGACAACGGCCTGGAGCCAGGCTGCCTGCAACTGGAAATCACCGAAAACTTCATCATGAGCCAGACCCAGGAAGCGCTGGCAGTGCTGCACAAACTGAAGAAACTTGGCGTGCAGCTGGCCATCGACGACTTCGGCACCGGCTATTCCTCCCTGAGCTACCTCAAACGCCTGCCGCTGGACATCCTCAAAATCGACCAGTCCTTCGTTCGCGGCCTACCCGAAGACACCCACGACGCCGCCATCGTCCGCGCCATCATCGCCCTTGGGCGCAGCATGCAACTGACTGTGATTGCCGAAGGCGTAGAGAACAGCGAACAGCAGCAATTCCTGACCCGCGAGGGCTGTGAACAGATCCAGGGCTACATCATCAGCCTCCCCCTTCAACCCGAAGAATTCAGCGAGAGATTTCTTCTTATGAATCTTTCGGACGTTTCGGATAGCACAGCCGCGAAACCGCCGTTATAATCCGCGGCCTACTGAGGGCCCATAGCTCAGTTGGTTAGAGCAGAGGACTCATAATCCTTTGGTCCACGGTTCGAGTCCGTGTGGGCCCACCACCTTTGAAAGCCGCGCATTGCGCGGCTTTTTTGTTTCTGGGTTCTCTCAGATACAGGTCAGCTTTTGCGCTCTCCCCTATCCCAGCCTTTCCCGGTGCAATTCAGGTTCAAGCCCGCTTGGGCAACTTCCAGTTCGGCCGGATGAAGTGGCAGGTATAACCGTTCGGTATCCGCTCCAGATAATCCTGATGCTCCGGCTCCGCCTCCCAGAACTCCCTGGCGGGCTCGATTTGCGTAACAACACGCCCCGGCCATAACTTGGAGGCGTCCACGTCAGCCGCAGTATCTTTGGCAATATCCCTTTGCTGTTCGCTCAGGTAGTAAATCGCCGAACGATAGCTTGGCCCAAGATCATTGCCCTGCCGGTTAGGCGTGCTCGGGTCATGGATCTGGAAAAAGAACTCAAGAATCTGCCGGTAGCTGATCACCGCCGGGTCAAACACGATCTCAATCGCTTCGGCATGGTTGCCATGGTTGCGGTAGGTGGCGTTCGGTACGTCACCACCGGTGTAGCCGACTCGCGTATGCAGCACGCCGGGGTAGCGTCGCAACAAATCTTGCATGCCCCAGAAGCAGCCGCCGGCAAGGATGGCGGTTTCGGTTGAGTTGGTCATGGTCTGTCCTAGCGGTTCATGGAGACAGGGATAGTTATGGGGTGATGTCGGCCAATACCAAGCCGGATAAAGTAAAAAACCGGATCGTGTTGCGGAACGAGTACACGTCCTACCGAAACCTTGGCGCCTTGCTCCGTTGCCTACAGTTGCTTCAGAATCCGCTGGCTTGAGCGCTTGAGTCAGCGTTTCCAAGATGGCTCGGTCGCTGACAACTCAGTGATCGGGTTTAGTTGACCCACTACAAACCTGCCAACCAAACAACTATAAGCCCACTCCCCCCACAGCATCCTCCCCAGTCATCGACCCTCTCAATCACCCGATCAAAACATCCGATTAGCCATCCTTCGAAACATTCCGTAACGTTGTTTCCCCGTGCGACAGATGCGCGCACCGCTTGAGCTTCTGCTCCCCACGCTCAGCCCACGACCACGCACGAGCCCACCATGTCTCTGAACACCCCGCAGCAAATCGCTGAAATTGCCGTCGAAAGCGGCGTCAAGAAAGCCCACTTGGGCCTGTCGTCGTTGATGATCCTGGGCTTTCTGGCAGGGGCTTTCATTGCCCTCGGGTTTCTTCTCGATATTCATGTCAGCACCATGATCCCTCACGAGTGGGCGTCGCTGGGCAATCTGCTTGGCGCTGTGGTGTTTCCGGTCGGGCTGATTCTGGTGGTGCTGGCCGGTGGCGAGTTGCTGACCGGCAACATGATGAGCCTGCCCATGGCGCTGTTCGCCGGGCGTATCGGTCTGGGTCAATTGGTGCGCAACTGGGTACTGGTGACGCTGGCCAACCTTATCGGCGCGCTGTTCGTCGCTTATTGTTTCGGCCATGTGGTGGGGCTGACTGAAGGCCCATTCATGGCCAAGACTGTGGCCATCGCCAATGCCAAGGTGGGGGCCAGCTTCGAACAGGCATTCATCTCGGGTATTGGCTGCAATTGGCTGGTGTGCCTGGCGGTGTGGCTCAGCTACGCAAGCAAGGACGTGATCGGTAAAGTGGTCGGCATGTGGTTTCCGGTGATGGCATTCGTCGCGATCGGCTTTCAGCACATCGTCGCCAACATGTTCGTCATTCCTGCAGCGATCTTTGCCGGCGCCTTGAGCTGGGCGCAGTTCGGCGACAATTTCGTCCCGGTATTTTTGGGTAACGCGGTGGGCGGCGCGGTGTTCGTCGGCCTGGCCTATCACCTGGCCTTCTTCAATGCGGCAGCCCGACCTGCTGAGCTGTCCAGGACCAGCGGCGCGCAAGCACCGGAATAATCTGACGCCATACAGGCTCTGCGGTGAAAAGAGATGACGACCGCAGAGCAAACCAGCAAGTTGAAGAGCAAAACTCACCTCACAAGCAAATAGTCGAGTTGGCTCGACAAGAGCCTTTGAATGAAGCCGACTCCTCGCGTACCCACCGCCAATCCAGGCCGCACGCGCTCAGACACTGTCCATAAAACCGATCCACGCCGCCAGCAGCAATAAAACCGCCAGCACTCGATTCATCCACTGCACTCGCCGAGGCGATGTGAGCCAGCGGGACGAGCCTGCGCCCATCAGCGCCCAGCTGCCGAGGCAGGGCAAGGAAATCAGAAAAAACACCAGCGCCAGGTAAGACACCGGGCTGCGCTGGCTGAATACACTGACTACCGCCAGCGCCATGACCCAGGTCTTGGGATTTACTAATTGCAGTGCTGCGCCACCGATAAAGCCCATCGGCAGACTGTTTTGCCGCTCGATTGAGTCGGTCGGGCCGGTACCTATTTTCCAGGCCAGCCAGGTTAGCCACAGCACGCCGACCCATGCCATGACGCGCTGAGCATTGGGGATCGCGAGCAATGAGTGGCCGACACCCATGCCGACGAGCAACACCAACAGTGCAGCGCCGGTGCAGGCTCCCAGAATCAACGGTACGACGGCGCGCCAGCCGAAGCGGGCACTGTTGCTTAATACCAGGATGTTGGTGGGGCCGGGGGTAATCGAGGCGACGAAGGCGAACAGAATGAAAGGCAGCATAATCGGCAATCCAGGGCTGAAAAAGCCCATGCTGCGACATACCACAGGATCAGTCTGGAAGGTTTGAGCAGCGCAAGCGATAGGCCGCCGGGCTCAGTCCGTAGGCGCGCATGAACCAGCGGCCCAGATGGCTTTGGTCAGCAAAACCCAGATCGCTGGCCACCTGAGCGGGCCAGATTCCGGCTGCCAGCATTCGACGGGCCTTGGCCAGGCGCAGCTGTACCAGATATGCATGAGGCGGCAGGCCGAAGGCCGCCTTGAACGCCCGCGTCAGGCGAAAGCGGTCAACGCCACAAACAGCTGCCAACTCGTTCATGCCCACGTCCTGATGCAGATGCGCGTGCAGATAATCCCTCGCCCGCAAGGCCACCTGCGGCAAGCGCGGATCGGGATCGGTCATGCGTCGCCATTGCACCCGATCAATGAGCTGCGCCAGTAATTCATCCAACGCGCTTTGACGAACGATGCGTAGTTCTTTTTGATGCAGCGCCGTGAAAGCGAACGTGACCGCGTGAGCCAGCCGTGATTCGGTTTGCAGGGTGTTGGCGAAAGAAGGCAAATGCTGGTCGGGAGCCTGTTCGAACAACCCGCTGAGCTCCCGGCTCAGCCAATGCGGGTCCAGGTACAGCATCTGATAGGTGAACCCTTCGGCGCACGGAGCATTGCCATCATGGATTTCTCCCGGTTCCAGTGTGAACACCTGCCCGGGCGTGCTGGCATGGCGCTGACGGCGGCAATTGAATTGCTGCACACCTTGACGGGTAACGCCCACCAGATAGCTGTCATGCCAATGGGGATCATAGGCATGCCCCTGAAAGTGCGCGTGCAGCGTCTCGATGCCTGTATCGAGGTCGCGAGCGAGGTCTATCCAGTGTGTGGAAGGCATAAAACACCTGAATCGATGAAAGCGATTGGTTATCGCTGACGTCAGAAGGTGAGTCTAGAACATTCGTGCATTCATCTGTCTGTTGGAATTGCAGTTGCCAAAGGTCGCGACACGAAGCCCAACGGCTTGCTACCCAAAGGTTCTCATAAACGGCTCAGCACATCGTCTGACCGCAGCGATGACCTCCGGCGCCCGCTCGTTCAGCTCAACCGAACGCGCCAGTACTTGCTCCAGTGCCTGAAGTTGCCCGGAAATCACCTCCTCTGGACGTGTCACATCACAGATCTGGGCGAAATCCAGTAGGCCCTGCCGCGAGGCAAATAGCGACTTGTTGCCGAGTAGATCCAGTGCCAACACGTCCTCGGGGATGTAAGCCGTGGTGTTGACGATGTCGTAAGCTGGAGCGAGCCGTGCATCTCGTTGGGTAGGGTCGGAATACGGCAGACCGAAGTTTTTCAGGTGGGCGTCGCCGTTGCCGACAATACAGCTCAGGGTCACGATGGCGAATAGCTGGGCCAATGAGTCCTGTACCTGGTCGGGGGCACAGAACAGGCGGATTGCTTTGGCGATAGCGGAGTAGCTCTTGCAGCGTGGTCATCATCAGTCGAATACTCCCTCAATTTCATCCAGTGTAGGCATGACAGCGGGTATGACCGAGAGCTCACAATCCAGCGCCCCGAGCACGCGCGCATAGGCCGTCATACCTACTGAGAGGTCACCTTTTTCTACGGCGATTATCTTTTGCCGGGTGACGGCTGCCATCGCGGCGAGCCTGGCTTGCGTAAGCCCTCGATTGAGGCGGCGCTGCCGAATCTGCTCGCCAAGACGCGTTGTGATGAGGGAATAGTCCATGTTCCGTATACATAACAAATTAGATTAAATGTAACGTATACCTAACCTTTGAATAAATCAAACTGATGTGTGAACGGGGCTTTGAGTCGCGGCACCGGCTAGCGGATTTATTGAAATGCTATTACAGAGTCAGATGAGACCTGACGGCTCAGAGCTACACATCGAGGCCATTTCAAAGCCACTACCCCAACCATGTTCGTCCCCAATTCAACCTCTATGCCCACGCCCTCCAACTGTCTCACCTCTATCCATTCCCCCAACTCACGCCCATGCAGTTTCAAAAACGCTTCTCGCTCACACCAGGCCCTGGCAAACGCGACCGGGCGCATCGTCTCGGAAACATCCCGCAGTCGCGCACCTACATCTGGCCCGAGATAATCCCGCGCAATAACCTGCCAGTCCGGTACAGGCTGGACCTGCATCAAGTCCACACCCACCGCTCCGTTGAGATTGACCGCAGCCAGAGAGAATCCAGCTTCGTGGCTGATGGAAAAACCGGGCTCCGGCAGGCCGTCGATCATTAATCGCGGCGCAACACCTGGAGTGCTGATGAACGTGATCGCGTCCGATGGCAATTCGAGCCACTGCCCCACGGCTTTACGCGTGCAGGTCCGAATGCGGTTTCTCGCGTCATCTCTTGCAGAGCCAGGCCTGGTGACGCAACTGACCAGCAATACACCGTGGTGCGGGAAAGACTTGGGAGGGGCAAGCTGGCCATTTTCATCAAATGTCCAGCTCGCTCCGGGCCTCATGCTTTGTCAGGTGCCGCCGGGCAGCCGGCCCAGCGACTGCACGCGGGGATGTGTTCGCCTTTCATCACCAGGGTCAGTGGGCCAAGGTGCGCATCGTTGCCGACTACGGCGCTGTACAGCACGGCGCTGCGTGGGCCCATGTACACGCGTTCGCCGATGATGACGTGATCAATCTTCATGACCCGGTCTTCAAACAGGTGTGTTTGCGGGCAGGCACCGGCATTCAGCTCACTATCTGCACCGATGCTGACGCAGTCGAATTCGGTGATGTCGGTTGTGTCCATGTAAACCCCTCGGCCAATCTTGCAGCCGAGCAGGTTGAAGGCCAGCGGCAACCACGGAGTACCGCGCAGGTAGCGCATGAAGTTTGGTGCGGCCATGCCTTCATAAAGGCTGGTGATGCCTTCCGAGAGCCATACGAATGGCGTCCACATAGGGTCTGCGCGTTTGCGATAGCGGCCCATCACCAGCCATTTCAGGGCCGCGATCAGCAGAAAATTACCCACGCTGTATGCCATGCCGATGACGGCAAGGTAAGCCAGCACGGCACCCCAGCGCTCTTGGTCGGCGAGTGGCATCAGATCAAGCATCACGGTGTAGCCAACCGCAATCACCACCGCGTGCGGGGTGACAATGCGCACGCCTTCGACCAGACCTCGGGCCAGACGACGCAATGGCGAGGGCTTGAAGGTCAGAGATTCCGGAGCACCGCTTACCTGCTCGCGGGCTGGCAGGTGGATTGGTGGTGAGCCCAGCCAGGTATCGCCATCAGCCATTTTGCTGTTATGCGGTGCACAGGAGTGGACGCCGATCAGGACGTTTTCCGGCAGTACCGTGCCGTCCGCGATGTATCCGCCGTTGCCGACAAAGCTGCGATGCGACACGACCGTGGGCTGCATGATCATCCAGCCGCCGTCGATACGCTCATCACCGAGCATCACCGCATCGGCGATAAAGGTTTCATCGCCCAGGGTCAGCATGTCCGGGATGACGCCCTGTGCGCTGGAAATCTCGGCGTCGCGCCCCACTTTCGCGCCCAGCAGTCGATACCAGAAGGGCGAATACACCGTGGCGTAGATGCCGGACAGCACGTTGAGGCTGGCCTCTTGAATCTGGCTGATCAGCCACTTGGCGCAATAAGTGTTGCTGTGTACCGCGTAGCGACCCGGCTTGAGACGTGGAAAGACGATCCAGCGCAATGCGGCAGAGGCCAGAACAGTCGCGACAATCAGCACCGCACTGGCCGGGAACGCGAGCAGGAAATAGCGCGCCAGTTGTCCCAATGGTCCGCTGCCCTCGAACCATGGCAAGACGTTCTGCGTGTCGAACCAGTCGATCAGGAAAAAGGTCGGGAAGACCGGGATGAAGAACAGCGTCGCGACCAGCAGAACGCCGAACACGAAGAACAGTTTTTCTGCCCGCAAACGCGCAGGGCTGGTCACAGGCCGCGCAGGTTGGCCGAGCGTGTCGAACGCGCCGACATCACGCGCAGGTGAGCCCTGCCAGATACGCCCCGCCGGAACCTCCCGGCCGTCGGCCATGGCCGATTGCGCCTCAAGATGCCCCCATGGACCGATAGCAGTATTGCCCTCCATGATCACGTAGGAACCGACACAGGCATTGTCCTGCAACGCGATACGTCCCAGATGCAGCTGACCCCGCTCGACGCGTGCGTTCTCGAAGCTCACGCCGTTGCCGACGCTGACCCCGTCACCGATCTCCAGCAGGTCGTGGGCCCGCACCGTGGCCCCGCCGATAATCACTTCCTCACCGATCTTTGCTCCCAGGGCGCGCAGCCACAGGGGATAAAGCGAAGAACCACTCAACAGGTAAGTCGGTGCCGACTCGACCATACGGTCGGCGGCCCACCAGCGAAAGTAAGTGACGCCCCACAATGGGTATATTCCAGGCTTCAGGCGACCAACGATCAGCCACTTGGCCGCCCACGCGATGAAAAACTGCAGAACGGTGGCAATCAGAAACACCGAGATAGAAGCCAGCGTCGCCAAAGCCACAGAGTCGTCAGGCGAACCGGTAAGCAAGTGGTAGGTAAAGAAAGGCGCGAGCCACTGGGTCATTCGCAGGCTGACCATTACCGGCAATGCCAGGGCCTGAGCCACGCCGCAGCGCCAGCGACGCCACGCGGACGGAGGCGTCCAGTCAACCGGGGCAGCCATCTCTTGTGGCGCTTGATCCAGCACTTCGGCAATCGCGCCGATACGGCGTTGCTGGTAAATGTCGCGCACGGTGATTTGTGCAAAGCGAGGGTTCGCACGCAAGGCCGAGGCCAAACGAGCGGCAAAGAAGGAATGCCCGCCCAGATCGGTGAAAAAGTCCGCATCGCGGCGGATCGGCATGCCTGGAAAGAGTGTGGCCAACGCAGCAAACAGTGCGATTTCGCCTTCAGTTTCAGCCACGTCGGACTCTGCGTCAGCACCCGCGGCATCAACCGTCAACGGGCGGGCCTTGAGTGTTTTGCGGTCGATTTTTCCTGACGTGAGGCGCGGCATGCTGTCGAGCAACTCGAAATGCCCCGGCACCATGTACGACGGTAACCGGGCCTGCAAGGCCTTGCGCAGCTGGCTGGTGAATGTGGAATCCGTCGATGTGTCGCAAACCAGATAAGCAATCAGCTGATCAACGCCACCCTCGTTGCGCAACAGGACCGCGACAGTACCTACACCGGGTTGTTGCGCCAACAGTGCTTCAATCTCGCCCAGTTCGACGCGAAAGCCACGAATTTTCACCTGATCATCGGCACGTCCCAGGCATTGTACTTGCCCTTCATCGTCGATCCGCGCGAGGTCGCCGGTGCGGTACAGGCGCGCATCGTGATAGCCGGTGGACCACGGGTTAGGCAGGAATTTTTCCTGGGTCAGATCCGGTCTGCCCAGATAACCTTCAGCCAGACCGGGGCCGATGATGCACAGTTCGCCGACTTCGCCACGGGGCAGCAGGCTGGGTGCCAGGCTGCTGCCGACCGCTGGGTCATTGGCGATTACCAACAGACCATAATTGGGGAGCGGCGTACCAATCGAGACCGGGCGACCACGCGACAACCGCGCCAGACTCGCCGATACAGTGGCTTCGGTGGGCCCATAGGTGTTGAACATTTGCCGGTTCGGCGTGGCCCAGCGGTCGACCAGCGACTCAGGGCACATCTCGCCGCCCAGATTGATCACCCGCAGGCAGGGGACGTCTTCGCTGAACAGCGCCAGCAAGGTAGGCACCGCGTGCAAAACGCTGATGCGCTGCTCGTTCAGCAGACGTGGCAGGGTTTCGGGGTCTCCGCTGGTTTCCTTTGGGCCTATCCACAACGTTGCGCCCACCAGATAGGCAATCCAGATTTCCTCGAGCGACATGTCGAATGCCACGGAAAAGCCCTGGTAGACCCGGTCGCTGGCGCGAATACCGAGTACCGCGTTTTCGCTGCGCAGGAAATGGCAGATGCTGCGCTGGGAAATCAGGATGCCCTTGGGCTTGCCGGTGGAACCGGAGGTGTAGATCACGTACGCAGGATGATCGGGAAGCACACCACTGCGGCGCACCAACGCTGCGTCGGTCGGTGTCAGCAGCGCTTCGGCCATCCATACGTTCAGACCGCTACCAGCCAGCAACGGGCTCAGCGCGTTGCAGGACACCAGCCCCACGGCGCTGGCATCGTCCAGGCATATCTGCAGACGCTCTACCGGCGTGTCCTGATCCAGAGGCAACCAGGCGGCACCCGCCTTGGCGATACCGGCCTGCATCACCAGAAGCTCAATGCTTCGCGGCAACCACAGACCAACGATATGCCCAGGCCTTACGCCAGCCTTGATCAGCGCAGAAGCCACCTGATCAGCCTGCCGGTCCAGCTCCCCATAACTGATCCGGTGCTCGCCGAAGATCAGTGCCACTTGCTGCGGATTACGCCGGGCGCTGGCTTCCAGCAGATCGGCCAGCACTTCCTCGCGTAGCAGTTCAGGTTGAATCGGACCGTAAATCACGTCCGCCGATTGTTCGTTCTGGCAGGTCTGCAGCAGGTTCAGGTTATTCATGGCAGCAAATATTCGCTCGTCTGAAGGAGATGCCTGAGATTTCTGGTTATGGGGTCAGAGCCGGTCCATCAGCGAGTGGCGTGCATTTTGTGGTGACAAGGTGTCCGCAATATTTCTGTTTTGATACATTTTGGCTGGAGCGCTGCAGCTCTCACCGCATTGAAAGAACAGGCTGGCAAAGCGAATATGGCAAAGACTGGCTGTACGAATCTTGAACAACAAAACGAAGGTGGCGGATAGCCAACAAGGCATTTATGTATCGACCTTGCAGCTCGATGAGGAAAGCGCAGTTCGCTAAAGTGGATTGCATCCATGACTTGGCATGGGTTAAAGCAGACGCCACAGGGTCTCACGCGTCGCAGGATCGAAAGTCTGCGACTGACGCTTCATGACGCGCCTTAACCCATCGCCAATACAATCCGTCGGCATCGGACAGAACCCATGCTGACGAAACCATGGGCCATTCCAGGGTGGTTCGCGAAATGTTGTCAGGCTTACCGCATCAGCCCGACGCAAATGCGCGTATGCCACTACAGACGACAGCAGGCTTTTTCCAACGCCCTTGCCTGAAGCAAGAGGTTCGACCGAGATATTGTCCAGGTATAAGTAATCATCCAGTAGGCGCATGGCTACGAAACCGATGACTTCATCGCTATGCCTGTCTACAGCAACCATGACCCGGCAGGCTTCGAATCTGTCTGCGCCCAGCGGTGGGCTTTCGGCGACATGAGCCAAAGAGGGAATGATCGTATACCGCTGGCGAGCCCGCACAGAGAGACGCTGCAACTGCTCCAGATCGTTGTCATGCGACAACCGCAGATCAAATTCCATCTGGCTTTTCTCCTTGGCTGGTCAACACTGCAGGTGAGGACAGCAACACGCATCAGGTGCTGCCGTCGGCCTTGTGCTCTTCAGCCAGGCAGGGCTAAGCGCCCGGCTGAAGAGCAGCTATTTGCCATAGCGGCTGATGAACAGCGCGGCGCGTTTGGTCACCACGGGCAGCGAACTCAGATCGATGGTTTCATTCTCGCTGTGGGCACCCTGCCCCCACGCGCCAAGCCCGTCCAGGCTCGCCGTTACATATTTGTTCACATAGGAAATATCGGCACCGCCTCTTTCCGCTGACGGAGCCGATTCCAGTGCAGGTCCATCAAGGTCCTGGCTGACCTTGCTGTAGGCTTGCAGAAGTTTGCGATTACTTTCGCGATCAACCATGACCGGCATGATTGCCTTGATCTTCAACTCGCTATGGGTCTGTGGCAGCGAGTGACTGGCTATTTCCTGCAGGCGGGCTTCGGCAGAGCTTCGCTGTTCTTCACTGCTGAACCGCAAGTCGCCGTGCACGGACGCTATTCTGGCGATTGTGGTTTTTCTCCCCGAGGCAGTGCCTTGCCCGCTTGGTACATCTTCCTGGGCTGTGGCACCGCCCAGAATGAGCCCAGGGTTGATGGTCAAGCCTTGCTCACCGGAGAGTTTGGAGCGAATTTCATCAAGCACCCGGGCCGACTCGTACACCGCACCGAAACCGGTTTCAGGCTGAAAAATAGTCGCTGAGTGTTTGTCTATGCCGGTACTGGTCAAAAACCATTCGCTCAATCCTCTGCGCTCGGTGATTAACTGATTGGGCGACAAGGCGAATTCAAAGCCCAGTGCTATGTCACTTCTTTTGGCTTCGGCAATCAGCCATTCTCTGGAAATTTCAGTCGGCTTGGCCGCCAGCTCTTCGTCACCAACCAGGACCACAGAGATATTCATGTCCTGCAATGCGCCGCTGTGTTTCAGCGCCTGCAAGGCGTAAAGAATGGTGACCAAGCCGCCCTTATCGTCGATCACCCCAGGGCCTTTGGCTTTTTTGCCGCCATAGATCAATGAATACTCCTGAAACTTGCTGGTGGCCGGAAACACCGTGTCCAGATGGCCTATCAGCAGAATTCGTTTCGCAGACTTGTTACCGTCATGCACCGCGACAAGGCTACCGGCATGGTTCATCCCTGCGGGCAGCTCGTGCCAACGGGTATCGAAGCCCAGCGCTTCCAACTCTGCCTTCATCAGATCACCGACCTTGACGACACCGTCCACGTTGTCCGTGCCGCTGTTGATGTTCACCAGTTTTTCAAGCAACGCGACCTGCTCGGCACTGTGACTGTCGACGTAAGAAGTAATGCTCTGTTCATCGAGCATCGTTCCTGCCAATGCGCCATGGCAGAAAAACAAAGTCGTGAGCAGGGAAATACTTTTTTTCATGGAAGATAAACTCCGCTTGGCCATTAGTGATGACCGGGGCATTGCGCCCGGGATCTCATCAGATTGCCCACAAGGAGCGATGCTGTGCCGTCCTAAGTGTCGGGAAGGCTGATACGGTTCCATTGCGCCAGCAAGTGAACCACTATGAAGGCGGACGAACGGTAGTTGAATTTTTTCGGCCCGAAACAACGTCTGGACGATGAGCCGAATAGCCAGCACAATCGGCTCACCTTATGAGCCGATTAAACCCGTATTCGGCTCACCTCAAAGGCATATCCAATGTCCGAACATCTCTGGATCTGGCAGCAGCCGGACTGGCCCCACTTCAACTGGAGCGATGAACGCATCGCGCCCTTGATACGAGCGTGCGCTAAAGCTCAGGGTCGCCTGCTGGGAATGAGCGGCGTAGTGAGTGGCGATGCCGAAATGCGCGAGGGCGTGGACACCCTGTTGCAGAATATTGTTACCTCGTCTGCCATCGAAGGCGAGCGACTGAATGTGGGCTCTGTCAGGTCTTCGTTGGCGCGTCGTCTGGGTATTGCCAATAACGGTAAACAAAACCCCCGCAGCGAGGGGTTGGCAGAGCTGATGCTGGACGCCACACGCAGGCACGATCAACCGCTTGACCTGCAACGCCTGTACACCTGGCATCGCTGGCTGTTCCCGGCAGAAGACAGCTTTGTATCCGCTCGCATCCTGGCAGGCCAGTTGCGTAGCGACGAGCCCATGCAGGTGGTCTCCGGGAGACTTGATAGACCGGTCGTGCATTTCGAAGCACCACCGCGCGCGGTGCTTGCGCAACAACTGGACGACTTCCTCGACTGGTTTGCCGCCAGTCAAAATGATCCGGGGCTAGATCCATTCGTGCGTGCCGGCATCGCACATTTCTGGTTTGTGACGCTGCATCCATTTGACGACGGTAATGGTCGCCTGACGCGGGCGCTGACTGACCTGACGCTGACTCAGGGCGATCAACAAGCCATTCGGCTGTTTTCCATGTCTGCCAGCATCCTCGATGACCGCGCCGGGTATTACCATGTTCTGGAAACCAGCCAGAAACGTACAACCGATATCACCGAGTGGCTGGAATGGTTTTTGCGCACATTGCTGAACAGCATTGAGCATGCCCTGGTTCGTATCGAACGGGTGTTGGCCAAGACGCGATTCTGGCAGTTGCACAATGGTGACGGCTTGTCCGCCGAGCAGGTCAAGGTGTTGAATCGACTGCTTGATGGCGGCGAGCGGGGCTTTGAAGAAGGTCTGAGCGCCGCGCAGTATCAAGCGGTAGCGAAAGTCTCCAAGGCCACGGCGACCCGGCATTTAAGTGATCTGCTTGGCAGAAACTGCCTGACTCGTCTGCCCGGCGGCGGCCGCAGCACTCGCTACCAGATCAATCGGCCCTTGCCATAAGGGCTGCAGAATCTGAGGGGGCTACTGGCCCTTCAAGCGCGCGGCACTGGTAGCATCGACCGTAGCGTCCAACTCTGCACACAGGTTACCAGCGAGCAGGCGCGGGGGTTCAAGGAATCACAAAGTAGCAAGCTTGCAGGCTTGAACCTGTAGATAATAGATCATGAAAGTACACATTAATGACCATAAAGCCTCATATAAAGGCATCTTAAAAAGTGCTGGATTTCATCCTTACTGAATTCAGATCGTCATTCCTACCGCTTGAATCCACGATGTCATGTTCACTGATCGCCAACATACACCACCCATCTCCTCTCAAAATGTGGCTTACTGAGACCTGCCATCATCCAATCAGGGAATCTCTTCCCTACCCTCGCGGTCTCTTAACGCATGACGAATTCGCGCTCTGCTTTCATACCCTCCTGGCTTCGCCCTGTTCTGCGTCCGCTGCTGGACCCGTATCGCCGTTATCGGCATGCGCGGCTGATCCACGCGGCGCGGATTGCGGTGGGCTTGCTGGTAACGATTCTGTTGACCACGGGCCTCAATCTGCCTCATGGCGAGTGGGCGTCGGTGACGATGCTGATCGTCATCGGCGGTTTGCAGCACCACGGCAATATCGGCAAAAAGTCAGTCGAGCGCGCCTACGGAACGTTGATCGGAGCTGGTCTTGGCCTGATCGTGGTGGTCCAGCAGGGCTATCTGGAAATGCCGTTGCTGACCTACGCGATGATGTCGGTTATGTGCGGTTTTTTTGCTTATCACGCTATCGGCAAAGGCGGTTACACCGCGCTGCTGTCGGCGATAACGCTGTTTATCGTGGCCGGTCATGGCTACAACCCGATCAGTGACGGGTTGTGGCGCACCGTAGATATTTTGATCGGTATCGCGCTGGCGCTGGCCTTCTCCTTCGCCCTGCCACTGTATGCCGTGTTTTCCTGGCGCTACAACCTGGCCAGTGGCTTGCGTGACTGCGCAAAGGTCTATGGACGCATCGTGCAAGGCCAGCCGGTCACCGCTGACGAGCACCTCAAGCTGACCGCCAGGCTCAACGCCACGATGCTGCAATTGCGCTCGCTGCTGCCGTCGGTTTCCAAGGAAGTGAAGATGTCCATGGTCGAGCTGGACGCCATTCAAGGCCATTTCCGCATGTGCCTGAGCACCCTGGAGATTCTCGCCAATATTCGCCCTGCCGATCTGGATAAAGTGGCGGGCGAGTCGTTTAAAACTTCACTGGATAACGATTACCGGCAGATACGTCGTCAGTTGATCGGCATGGCTCGCGCGCTGCAAACCGGCGCAACCGAGCGTCTGGTGCGCACATCGGAAAGCGCTCCCGCGCAGCCGGTCATTCCAGCCGAGTTGATGGGCTATCACTTGATGACTCAGCAACTGGCACAGAACCTGGACGGGCTCCAGGCACGCCTGGCCAAGACCGCTAAACGCTGGAAGTTTTAAGGAAATACCCGTGCCCGATACCCACCCGCCCGTGCTGGACGAAATTGATCGACAGTTGATCGCAGCGCTGCAAATCAATGCACGCGAAAGCGTCGCCATGCTCGCCCGTCAACTGGGCATCGCCCGTACCACCGTCACCTCCCGGCTGGCACGTCTGGAAAGCAGCAAGGTGATTACCGGCTATGGCGTGCGCCTTGGCCAGCGAGTGGTCAGTGGCGGATTGCAGGCGTATGTCGGCATCACCGTGCAACCTCGTTCGGGCAAGGAAGTGCTACGCCGACTCAGCGCCATGGCGCAGGTGCAGCAGTTATGTGCGGTCAGTGGCGAGTTCGATTACGTCGCGTGGCTGCGTACGGATTCTCCGGAGCAACTGGACCAGTTACTGGACCTGATCGGCAGCGTGGATGGCGTGGAAAAAACCACCACATCGATCATTCTCAGCAGCAAGATCGACCGTGGGCAACCGGTATGAGCAAGCAGTAGTCAGACGCAACCATGCAAAATGGCCGGCAGGTTCGTCATTTAGCACAAACAAACAGCATATCGACGACACTTTGCGTCTTATTTACGTGCCCGCGCTTCTCTAGACTGTTGTTTTTCGCCGTTGCCCATCAAGGTCCGTCATGAAGAACAACCGTCACCCCGCCAACGGCAAAAAGCCGATCACCATGTTCGGCCCCGACTTCCCCTTCGCCTTCGATGACTGGATCGAACACCCGAAAGGTCTGGGCAGTATCCCGGCTGAAAATCATGGCGCGGAAGTGGCGATTATCGGTGCTGGTATCGCCGGGCTGGTGGCGGCCTACGAGCTGATGAAGATGGGCCTCAAACCAGTGGTGTACGAAGCCTCCAAGATGGGTGGGCGGTTGCGTTCGCAAGAGTTTGAAGGTGCCAAAGGCATCGTTGCCGAACTGGGCGGCATGCGTTTTCCGGTGTCATCGACCGCATTCTTTCATTACGTCGACAAACTTGGCCTTGAGTCCAAGCCCTTTCCCAACCCGCTGACCGCCGCTTCAGGCAGCACCGTCATCGACCTGGAAGGCACCACCTATTACGCACAAATGCTCTCGGATCTGCCGGCGCTGTTTCAGGAAGTGGCCGACGCCTGGGCCGACGCACTGGAAAGCGGCTCGCAGTTCGGTGACATCCAGCAGGCCATCCGTGACCGTGATGTGCCGCGCCTCAAAGAGCTGTGGAACAAGCTGGTGCCGCTGTGGGATGACCGCACCTTCTATGATTTCGTCGCGACGTCCAAGGCCTTCGCCAAACTGTCTTTCTATCATCGCGAGGTGTTTGGTCAGGTAGGCTTCGGCACGGGCGGCTGGGACTCGGACTTCCCCAACTCGATGCTGGAAATCTTCCGCGTGGTGATGACCAATTGCGATGAGCACCAGCACCTGATCGTGGGCGGCGTGCAGCAGGTGCCGGTCGGTTTGTGGAGCCATGTGCCCGAGCGTTGCGCACACTGGCCCAAGGGCACCAGCCTGTCTTCGCTGCACCGCGGCGCACCGCGTCCTGGCGTAAAACGCATTGCTCGCGCCGAGGACGGAAGCTTTTCCGTGACTGACAACTGGGGCGACACCCGGCAATACGCCGCCGTGCTGACCACCTGCCAGAGCTGGCTGCTGACCACGCAGATCGAGTGCGAAGAATCGTTGTTCTCACAAAAAATGTGGATGGCCCTGGACCGCACGCGCTACATGCAATCCTCGAAGACTTTCGTGATGGTCGACCGTCCGTTCTGGAAGGACAAGGACCCGGAAACCGGTCGCGATCTGATGAGCATGACCCTCACCGACCGCCTGACCCGTGGCACTTACCTGTTCGATAACGGCGACGACAAGCCGGGCGTGATCTGCCTGTCTTACTCGTGGATGAGCGATGCGCTGAAGATGCTGCCGCAGCCTATCGAGAAGCGTGTGAAGCTGGCGCTTGATGCGCTGAAGAAGATCTATCCGAAAGTGGACATCGCGGCGCGCATCATCGGCGACCCGATCACCGTTTCGTGGGAGGCCGACCCGCACTTCCTGGGTGCCTTCAAAGGTGCGCTGCCGGGCCATTACCGCTATAACCAGCGCATGTACGCGCACTTCATGCAGCAGGACATGCCCAGCGAACAGCGCGGCATGTTCATCGCCGGTGACGATGTATCCTGGACACCGGCCTGGGTTGAAGGCGCAGTGCAGACATCGCTCAACGCCGTGTGGGGCATCATGAACCACTTCGGTGGCAAGACTCACGCCGAGAACCCAGGCCCCGGTGACGTGTTTCATGAAATCGGCCCGATTGCACTGGGCGACTGACAGAAGGAAACCCCCATGCGCATTGCACTGTATCAATGCTCGCCGTTGCCGCTGGATATAAGCGGCAACCTGACGCGCCTGGAAAAACAGTCCCAGGCTGCCGCAGAGCAAGGGGCACAGCTGCTGATCTGCCCGGAGATGTTCCTGACTGGCTACAACATCGGTGCACAGGCGGTCAGTGAACTGGCGCAAGCGCAGGATGGTCCGGCAGCGTCGCGCATTGCCGCCATCGCGCAAGCCAGCGGCATTGCGATTCTGTACGGCTATCCGGAGCGCGGGCCTGATCAACAGGTATACAACGCCGTGCAGTTGATCGACAGCGGGGGCACACGTCTGTGCAACTACCGCAAGACCCATCTGTTCAGTGAGCTGGACAGGTCGATGTTCGCAGCAGGCGAGGATCATTACCCGGTGGTCGAATTGAACGGCTGGCGTCTGGGCATGCTGATTTGCTACGACGTGGAGTTTCCTGAAAACACCCGTCGGCTTGCGCTGGCAGGGGCCGAACTGATTCTGGTGCCGACCGCGAACATGCTGCCTTACGACTTTGTCTGTGAAGTGACCGTACGGGCGCGAGCGTTCGAGAACCACTGCTACGTGGTGTACGCCAACTATTGCGGCAGCGAAGGCGCGATTCGTTACTGCGGGCTAAGCAGCCTCTGCGCACCGGACGGCAGCCGCCCACTGCTGGCAGGTCAGGACGAAGGCTTGCTGGTGGGGACGCTGGAAAAGGCATTGCTGGCCCAGGCCAGGACGGTGAACGACTATTTCGTCGATCGTCGACCGGGGCTGTATACGTCGCTGACTTGATCCCGAGGCGTCACGCTCGGCGCTCCTACACTGGAATGACGATCTCGACTATCGCGCGACGCTCCGCGTCGGCATGCAGTTCTGGACGCTCCGCGTCCTGCCTTGGTTCAGCCATGCTCGCGAACTTCGCCGGTTATCCGCTAGCATGATGCTTTGCATTCCCTGCTGCCGTGGACACCCTCATGCCTGCCCCGCCTTCCTCTGACATCAAACGCCTCACGCTGGCCAACGGCCTGAATGTGGTGCTGTGTCACGAACCGCGCCTCAAGCGCTGCGCAGCTTCATTGCGCGTAGCGGCGGGCAGCCATGATGCGCCGCAGGCCTGGCCGGGGCTGGCGCATTTTCTGGAGCATCTGTTGTTCCTCGGCACCGAGCGCTTCCCTGCCAGCGAAAACCTGATGACGTTCGTGCAGCGCCATGGCGGTCAGGTCAATGCCAGCACACGCGAACGCACCACTGACTTCTTCTTTGAGCTGCCGCAGGCGGTCTTTGCCCAAGGGCTGGAGCGACTGTGCGACATGCTCGCCCGTCCGCGCATGACCATGGCCGATCAACTGCGCGAGCGCGAAGTGCTGCACGCCGAGTTCATCGCCTGGGTCGGCGATAGCGCATCACGCGATCAAGCGCGCCGGCTGGCATCGATCAATCCACAGCATCCGCTGCGCGGCTTTCATGCTGGCAATCGTTACAGCCTGTCAGTGCCCAACCCTGCCTTTCAACAGGCGTTGCAGGACTTTTATCAAGGCTTCTATCAGGCAGGGCAGATGACCCTGTGCCTGAGTGGGCCGCTACCAATCGCCGAACTGGAAACACTGGCAATCAAGCATGGCGCAATGTTCGCCAGTGGTGTGAAGGCCATACAGCAACCGTCCCCACCGCTGATTGCCAATCGACCAAAGGCTGACGAGCAAAACCACCTGTTGTTTGCCTTTGAGGGCTTGCCGGAAAAGTCTGACGAAGCAGTGGCGTTCTTCTGTCACTGGCTTAATGCAGCTCAGCCGGGCGGACTGATTGCCGAGCTGGCCGAGAGGGGCTGTGCCAGCTCCCTGAAAGCCGCACCGCTGTACCAGTTCGGCGGGCAGCTCTTGCTTGATATCGAACTGAAAGATGCCCTCGCGAACACTCTCACCCTCAACAGCCTGTTTTTCAGCTGGCTCGATTTTTTCAAGGCTCACTGGCCGGTGCTGGTCGAGCAATACCAACGCCTCGAAAAACGACGCCTGCACATGCTCGGTGCGTTGGCGCTGGCACATCATTACTGTCGCGAGACGCCTGCGCAGTTAAGCGAGCAAGGCCAAGAGGCATTGCGCGTGCTGCTTGAACATTTCACGCCCGACGCGCTGGTCGGCTCCGCACTCGCCGATACCCACAGCATCGAGCAGGTCAATTGGCGTTTGCCAGCGCCGAATCCGTTTCTCGATACGGCATTCACCAACAGCGATGAAGCCGCGTTTTATCTGCGCTGGGAACTGCCCTCCCCGCAGCCAACCCTCTGGCGGATGCTCTATACAGGGCTCAAGCCATTGATCGAAGACGCACGTCAGGCCGGTGTGACCCTGACGTTCAGTGCTTACGGGCCTTATTGGCAGCTTCAACTGAACGGCCTGCGCGAGCCGATGGTTGCGGTTATCAAACACGCCCTGCATCGCCTGCAGCGCGCTGAGCCCGCATCGCTGGCAGGCGACGAACCTGAGCTGATTCCGATTCGTCAGTTGCTCAAACAGCTTGCCGATCATTACCTGAGCAGCGAACCGCAGCTGACGGTTGGCGATCTGCCAAGCGTATGGGCGGCTTCGCGCTGGATCAGCTTCGCCAGTGGCTTCTCTGCTGCCAGCCAGCCCTTGATAGACGCCACATTGAATGCAGCACCGGGTGTTCGGCAAACAGACTCGCCAAAGCAGCCCGCCACTTTCCCAGGCAAACGCTGGACGACTGAAGCATCGTCCTCGTCGGAAGACGCAGTGCTGGTGTTTTGCCCGGCCCCTACGGCCTCCATTGAAGATGAAGCTGCGTGGCGGTTGCTCGCGCACGTGTCACAAGCGCTCTTCTACCAGCGGCTGCGGGTCGAGCTGCAACTGGGTTACGCCGTGTTCAGTGGCATCAGACTGATCAATGGAAGGACCGGATTACTGTTTGGTGCTCAATCGCCCTCCTGCGACGCAGGGCAGCTTTTTCAGCACATTGAGACATTCATCGGCAGATTGCCCGAGCGGGTTCGCGACGCAGATGTGTCTGAACAGATAAAAGCCCTTTCAGCCCAATTCGAGCCGTCGAGCATGCCGGACCAGCAGCAGGCGGACATGCAGTGGCAAGCGCATCTTGCCGGCCATCAGGGTAGCCACTCGCAGGCGTTGCAACGCGCTCTGTCAAATCTGGATACACACTCGTTACTCACTGCTACGGAGCAGCTGACCAATGCCACTGGCGGCTGGCAGATCGTGGCCAATCGCCCTGCCAACGCGGCCATCCCGCTATCCTTACCTGAACGGTAATGGTCTTTCCTGCAGATTCCAGTCCTGCGCAATTGTTAAATTGAGTAACATAGCTCCCTAACTATCTGAACGTATGCCTTCAGCGATGCACTAAGATGTAGTCACCAACCGCAGCACTTATCCGAGGAGATTTTTATGTCGTGGACTAAACCTGCTTACACTGATCTGCGTATCGGTTTTGAAGTCACCATGTACTTCGCAAGCCGTTGATTTCAGTGCGCTGTGAAGCCTCGGTTCGCCGGGGCTTTTTTTATGGTTGTGGCTGTTTTTTATTTCAGAACGTGTGCCAGGAGCTGTCATGTACATCCAGATTCTAGGTTCTGCTGCTGGTGGTGGATTCCCCCAGTGGAACTGCAACTGCGTCAACTGCGCAGGTTTTCGCGACGGCAGCCTGCGTGCTCACGCGCGGACCCAGTCGTCGATTGCGCTGTCCGACGACGGCATAAACTGGGTGCTGTGCAACGCCTCACCGGATATCCGTGCGCAACTGCAGGGCTTTGCGCCGATGCAGCCGGGGCGCGCATTGCGCGACACCGGCATCAGCGCCATTGTGCTGATGGACAGCCAGATCGACCACACCACCGGTTTGCTCAGCCTGCGCGAAGGCTGCCCGCACCAGGTTTGGTGCACCGAGATGGTCCATGAAGACCTGAGCACCGGCTTCCCGCTGTTCGAAATGCTCAAGCACTGGAACGGCGGCCTGACCTGGAACCGCATCGAATTACAGGGCAGCTTTGTGATTCCGGCCTGCCCGAACCTGCGCTTCACGCCCTTTCCGCTGCGCAGCGCCGCCCCGCCCTACTCGCCACACCGTTTCGACCCGCACCCGGGCGATAACATCGGCCTGCTGGTCGAAGACACCCGCACCGGCGGCAAGCTGTTCTATGCCCCGGGCCTGGGCAAGGTCGATGAAGCACTGGCCGAGAAAATGCGTGACGCCGACTGCCTGCTGGTCGACGGCACAATGTGGGACGACGACGAAATGCAGCGCCGTGGCGTGGGCACGCGTACCGGCCGGGAAATGGGCCATCTGGCACAGAACGGCCCCGGTGGCATGCTGGAAGTCCTCGAAGGCTTCCCCGAGCAGCGCAAGGTGCTTATCCACATCAACAACACCAACCCGATTCTCGACGAAGACTCCCCGGAACGTGCGGAGCTGGTTCGTCGCAACGTCGAAGTGGCCTTCGACGGCATGAGCATCGAGCTTTAGGAGCTGACATGAGCGAATCGACTGCGCTGTCCCCCGCCGAATTCGAACAGGCCTTGCGCGCCAAGGGCGCCTATTACCACATCTACCACCCGTTCCATGTGGCGATGTACGAGGGCCGCGCGACCCGCGAGCAGATTCAAGGCTGGGTCGCCAACCGTTTCTACTATCAGGTGAACATTCCGCTCAAGGACGCGGCGATTCTGGCCAACTGTCCGGATCGCGAGATCCGTCGCGAGTGGATTCAGCGCTTGCTTGACCATGACGGCGCGCCCGGCGAAGACGGCGGCATCGAAGCCTGGCTGCGCCTCGGCCAGGCCGTGGGGCTCGACCCGGACCAACTGCGCTCTCAGGAACTGGTGCTGCCAGGCGTGCGTTTTGCCGTCGACGCCTACGTGAACTTCGCCCGCCGCGCCAATTGGCAGGAAGCGGCCAGCAGCTCGCTGACCGAACTGTTCGCGCCGCAGATCCACCAATCGCGCCTGGACAGCTGGCCGCAGCATTACCCGTGGATCGACCCGGCAGGCTACGAGTATTTCCGCACTCGCCTGGGCCAGGCCCGACGCGACGTGGAACACGGCCTTGCCATCACGTTACAGCACTACACTACATATGAAGGCCAGCAGCGCATGCTGGAAATCCTGCAGTTCAAGCTCGATATCCTGTGGAGCATGCTCGATGCGATGTCCATGGCCTACGAGCTGAACCGCCCGCCGTATCACAGCGTTACAGACCAAAAGGTCTGGCATAAGGGGATTACGCTATGAAGCACGATCCGCAGTTCCGAGCGTTGACACCCAAATGGCATCAAGGCTATCGCTTTCAGTACGAGCCTGCGCAAAAGGCGCATGTGGTGCTCTACCCTGAAGGCATGATCAAACTTAACGAGAGCGCGGCTTTGATTGGCGGGCTGATCGATGGCAAGCGCACCATCACCGCCATCATTCATGAGCTTCAGCAGCAGTTCCCCAATGTTCCCGAACTGGGCATGGACGTCGACGAGTTCATGGAAGGCGCCAAAAAGAAAAACTGGATCGATCTTGTCTGACCTGGCCCCCGTCACCAACACCCCGTACATACCGCCCACTCCCGAGGTCGGGCTGCCATTGTGGCTGCTCGCCGAGCTGACCTATCGCTGCCCATTGCAATGCCCGTATTGCTCCAACCCGCTGGATTTTGCCAAACAGGGCCAGGAGCTGACCACCGAGCAGTGGTTCAAGGTCATGCAGGAAGCGCGGGAGATGGGTGCGGCGCAGATCGGCTTTTCCGGCGGCGAACCGCTGGTGCGCCAGGACCTTGCCGAGTTGATCGCCGAAGCCCGGCGCCTGGGTTTCTACACCAACCTGATCACCTCGGGCATCGGCCTGACAGAACAAAAGATCATCGCCTTCAAGGAAGCAGGCCTGGACCACATCCAGATCAGCTTTCAGGCCAGCGACGAGCAGGTCAACAACATGCTCGCCGGCTCGAAAAAAGCCTTCGCGCAAAAACTGGAGATGGCCAAGGCGGTCAAAAAGCACGGCTACCCGATGGTGCTGAATTTCGTCACCCATCGGCACAATATCGACCGCATCGACAAGATCATCGAGCTGTGTCTGGCGCTTGAAGCGGACTTCGTCGAACTGGCCACCTGTCAGTTCTATGGCTGGGCGCACCTGAATCGCCTCGGCCTGCTGCCGACCAAGGATCAACTGGTCCGCGCTGAAGCCGTTACCAACGAATACCGCGTCCGGCTGGAGGCAGAGAATCATCCGTGCAAGCTGATTTTCGTCACGCCTGATTATTACGAAGAGCGTCCCAAGGCATGCATGAACGGCTGGGGCAATATCTTCCTGACCGTGACACCAGATGGCACAGCGTTGCCCTGCCACGGCGCACGGCAGATGCCGATCCAGTTCCCCAACGTGCGCGATCACAGCATGCAGCACATCTGGTACGACTCGTTCGGCTTCAATCGCTTCCGCGGTTACGACTGGATGCCCGAGCCGTGCCGTTCGTGTGACGAGAAGGAAAAGGACTTCGGGGGTTGTCGCTGCCAGGCCTTCATGCTGACCGGCGACGCCGCCAATGCCGACCCGGTGTGCAGCAAATCCTATCACCACGGGATCATCACTCAGGCTCGTGACGAGTCAGAAACCGCTACTCAAACCATTGAAGAGCTGGCCTTTCGCAATGACCGAAACTCACGACTCATCGCAAAATCCTCCTGAACGCCTGAGCGCCGCCCAAGCGGTCGCTGCAGGCGTCGACTTCGCCGAACTGGATGTCAGCTCGGCGGGCCTGTTCTGGAACGAATACCGCCCCGAAGACGGCGCCTGTCGTATCTGGCACTGGTACGCGAACAGCAAGCGCTGCCTGACGCCACAAGGCTTCAGCGTTCGCAGCCGGGTGTATGAATACGGTGGTGGTTCGTTCTGTCTGGCCGACGACGCGCTAGTGTTCGTTAATGAGCGCGACCAGCAATTGTACCGCCAGACGCTGGACGCCAGCGCGCCGGTTGCGCTGACGGAGGGCGACAAGCGTTATGGCGGCCTGTTCTTTAGCGGTGGTCAGATTCTCGCCGTTGAAGAAGACCACAACACCCATCGGCTGGTCGCTATCGATCTGGCTGACGGGCAGCGCCGATTGCTGGCAGCAGGCGCTGATTTCTACGCATCGCCGATCATCAGCGCCGACGGCAAGCGCCTGGCCTGGATCGAATGGCAACGCCCGCATCAGCCGTGGACCAGCACCCGCTTGATGTGTGCAGCGAGACAAGACGACGGCAGCTGGGGCACTGCGCAGTGTGTTGCAGGCGAAGGCGCACAAGAGTCGCTGCAACAGCCACGTTTTGACGCCCACGGTCGCCTGCATTGCCTGACTGATCGCGCTGGTTTCTGGCAGCCGTGGGGTGAATCGCCTTCCGGGTTTGCGCCGCTGCCCGCCAGCCCGGCCGATCACGCTTCCGCACCTTGGCAACTGGGCAGCTGCACCTGGCTGCCAATCAACGATGGCTATCTGGCGAGCTGGATCGAAGACGGCTCCAGTATTCTGGGGCTTTGTCAGGCTGACGGCAGCGTCGAGGATTTCAGCGTTGGTTACAGCCGCTTTCGCAGCCTCGCCATTGACGAAGAGTTCGTGTATTGCATCGCGGCATCCGCGGTGAGCACATCTGCCGTGCTGGCTATTTCTCGCCACGACGCCGGTGTTCAGGTGCTTGCCGGGGGAGGCTCGCCGCTGCCGCCCGAACTGATCAGCCGCCCTCAGCCGCTGCGTTATTCCAGCGGTGGAGCCGAGGCCTACGGCTATTTCTACCCGGCCATGACCGGCACGCAAAAACCGCCATTGGTGGTGTTCATCCATGGCGGCCCGACTTCCGCCTGCTACCCGGTGCTGGACCCACGTATTCAGTATTGGACACACCGCGGCTTCGCCGTGGCAGACCTCAATTATCGCGGCAGCAGCGGCTACGGTCGCGCCTATCGGCAAGGCCTGCACCTGGCATGGGGCGTGGCGGACGTGGAAGATGCCTGTGCGGTTGTCACGCATCTGGCGGGACGTGGCCTGATTGACGAAGGACAGGCCTTCATTCGCGGCGGCAGCGCGGGTGGTTACACCACACTTTGTGCATTGGCCTTCAAGGATGTGTTTCGTGCAGGTGCCAGTCTGTATGGCGTCAGCGACCCGGTAGCACTGGCCAGGGCCACGCATAAATTCGAGGGCGATTACCTGGACTGGCTGATCGGCGACCCGGACAAGGACATCGAGCGTTATCAGGATCGAACGCCGCTGTTGCACGCAGACCGCATCAAGGTGCCGGTGATTTTCTTTCAAGGCGAGCTGGATGCCGTGGTAGTGCCCGAACAGACCCGGGCCATGCTCAAAGCCCTGCAAGACAACGGCATCAAGACTGAAGCGCACTTCTACGCAGACGAGCATCATGGATTCCGCAAGGCGGGTAACCTGGCAGATGCTCTGGAGAAAGAATGGCGTTTTTATCGGGATGTGCTTGATGCATGATCAAGCCGTGTGATCGTTCCCGCAGCAGGGAACGATCAACGAGTGCTACTGCGTGGTCGGACGACCTTGTTACTTGCGCGAGAGTTACTTGCGCGAGACGATGATGTAGATCGCGTGGATGATGCCCGGGATATAACCCAGCAGGGTCAGCAGGATATTCAGCCAAAAAGCGCCAGCAAAGCCTACTTGCATGAACACGCCTACCGGAGGCAGCAGAATGGCGAAAATGATACGAATGATGTCCATGAAAAGCTCCTGATTGAATTGGCTCTGATTGGCCATACAGCTAATCGACCCTTGCCGTCGGTGAGGGTTCAACCGGCTCTGGCACGACGCCATTATTCTTTCTCAGGAGATGACTGCCACAGGCATTGGTGGTGCGTGCGCAAGACAGAATACTGCGGGCAGGAAAAACCGAATCGTTAAAACGCAGACAAAGAAAACCCCGCCGAAGCGGGGCTTTCCAGACTGTTTCCCTGATTTCCCTTTCACCCCGCCATCCTGGCAGGCTTCCCTACGTGTCCCTGTTATGTCTTGTTGCGCGTCCTGCGCTACGTCCATGAACAAAGATTAACTTTGGATCCCTTTCTTGGGAAGAGGTCAATTGGCACCACGCAGTGTAAGCAAATGCTTACAAGGCTTTTGCAGGTCAGAATTGTGACGCCTTCAACAGGTACAGCGAATCGCTGCCCGCGCGCACCGAGGCGTCCAGCGAGTGAATACGCGGCAGCAGACGTGCGAAGTAGAAGCGTGCAGTACCCATCTTGCTTGCGTAGAACTCCTCCTGCTGCTCTTTACCGAGTGCTGCCTTGGCCATCATGGCCCACATGTAGGCATACGCCGTGTAACCGAACAGATGCAGATATTCCACAGAGGCTGCGCCGATTTCATTGGGATTACCGCGCGAGCGGTCCAGCACCCAGCCAGTCAGCTCATCCAGCATGTTCAAGGCTTTTGCCAGCGGCTGGGCGAACTCGTCAAGTGCGCCATCCGCGCCATTGATGAACTGGCGCACTTCATCCGAAAACAGCTGATAGAAAGCGCCGTTCGAACCAACGATCTTGCGCCCCACCAGGTCAAGCGCCTGAATGCCATTGGTGCCTTCGTAGATCTGCGTAATGCGCACGTCACGTACCAGCTGTTCCTGGCCCCACTCGCGGATGTAACCGTGACCGCCGAAAACCTGCTGGCCATGAACAGTGGTTTCCAGACCGATATCACTCAGGAACGCCTTGGCGACCGGGGTCAGCAGCGCCACCAGATCATCGGCACGCTTGCGCGCGGCATCGTCTTCGCTGAACTTGGCGATATCCAGTTGCAGGGCGACGTAGCTGGAAAACGCACGACCACCTTCGTTGAACGCCTTCATGGTCAAGAGCATGCGACGCACGTCGGGGTGGACGATGATCGGGTCAGCAGCCTTGTCCTTGTTCTGCGCTCCGGTCGGGGCGCGGCTCTGTAAACGATCCAGCGCATACTCGACGGCGCTCTGGTAAGACCGCACGCCCGACGCCAGGCCCTGAATACCAACGCCCAGACGCTCGTAGTTCATCATCGTGAACATCGCCGCCAGCCCTTTGTTCGGTTCGCCGATCAGGTAGCCGGTAGCGTCGTCGAAGTTCATCACGCAGGTCGCCGAAGCCTGGATACCCATCTTGTGCTCGATCGAGCCACAGCTGACGGTGTTGCGCTCGCCAAGGCTGCCGTCGTCGCCGACCATGAACTTGGGCACCAGAAACAGCGAAATGCCTTTCGGCCCAGGAGGTGCATCCGGCAACTTGGCCAAGACCAGATGAATGATGTTTTCGGTCAGGTCGTGTTCGCCGCCGGTAATGAAAATCTTGCTGCCGGTGATCTTGTAGGCACCGTCAGCCTGCGGTTCGGCGCGGGTCCGAATGATGCCCAGATCGGTACCGGCGTGGGCCTCGGTCAGGCACATCGACCCGGCCCAGACGCCTGAATACATATTGGGCAGAAATTTGGTCTTGAGCGCTTCGCTGGCGTGGGTGTCTATCGATACGCAGGCGCCGGACGTGAGCATCGCGTACAGACCGAACGCCAGGCTGGCAGAGTTGAGCATCTCTTCGACCTGAGCCGACACCACCTTGGGCATGCCCATGCCGCCAAACTCGGGATTGCCGCCTACACCGACCCAGCCGCCCTCAGCGTAGGTCTTATAGGCCTCGGGAAAACCTGCAGGTGTGGTGACGACGGTGTCCTTCCAGTGGCAACCCTCCTCGTCACCGTTACGGCTCAGCGGCGCAATGGTCTTGCTGGTCACTTTACCGGCTTCTTCGAGAATGGCTTCGACCGTTTCAGCATCGACTGTTTCGGCCAGCTCGGGCAGTTGAGCCCAGAGCTTTGAAACCTCGAAGACTTCATTGAGGACGAAGCGCATATCGCGCAGTGGCGCTTTGTAGTCAGCCATGGCAAACCTCGTGAACACGGAGCGAAATTCTGTTGGAGGCTGATCGATGCATGCAGAGACGCAGATCAGCAGTCGAGTTTCACGAGTCTACCCGAACAACATTTCAGAGACATAGGGTCGTGTCATGACTGAATAGTCACAGCAGGTCACGGGGGAAAAATAGCAGGATTGGCTCAGGTGGACGCTTCAGTTGTACGAACAGCACCGCGCCGGTTCAACTGCCCGTAAGCGACCACGCAGTTGCGCCCGGCCCCCTTGGCCGCATATAGCGCCTGGTCAGCACTCTTGAGCACTTCTTCCGGCGTGCGATGCTCCGGCTGGCGTTCGGCAACGCCGATACTGACCGTTACCGACACGCTGCCTGCCTGCGCTCCACCGCGGCGTTGTCGGCCTTGCTGATCATCCTGAGGACGACTGTCCTTGTTGCGCAGCTGAATCTCATAATTGGCGATGGTCTCGCGGATGGCTTCCAGATGCGGCATGCATTCATCAATGGTCTTGGCGGCAAACACGATGGCGAACTCTTCGCCCCCATAGCGATACGCCTTGCCACCACCGTTGGTGATTTTCGACAGTTTGCTGGCCACCAGACGCAGCACCTGATCGCCCACATCGTGGCCGTGGGTGTCGTTGAATTTCTTGAAGTGATCCACGTCGCTCATCGCCAGCACATAGTTGCGTCCCAGACGCTGCATGCGTTCATTGAGCGCCCGGCGACCAGGCAGTCCGGTCAGTTCATCCCGGAAGGCCATCTGATACGCCTCGTGAGCCACGGCGGCGGCAATCATCAGCATCACCTGACTGCAGAGGATATTCAGCGTGAACGGCAGGATGAAGGTTTTCGGCAGTGCCCAGAACAATCCCAGCAGGCCGACAATCTGCGCGGCGTGCAGCGGTCGCGGTTTTTCCAGGTATTGCCAGATCAACACCCCGAATGACACCAGGAACATGGCATAGGACAGCTGAATCAGACTCATCCAGGCACCGTGCAGCGCAGGCCAGCGGATGTCGGCCAGCCAGACTTGCAGTTCGACCGGATAACTCTGTTCAAGACCCAGCGCCACACTGCCTACCGCCACCAATACCGCGAGCCGCGCGACCATGTCCTGAAACAGATGCGTACGTTCTTCCCACGCGGCATACAGCCCGAACAGCACCGGCAGCAACAGGCAGACCAGGTGGAAAATCACCGCCGCATCCTCACGGACCTTGCCGTTATCGCGGTAAAAATCGGTCTGGGTATCCAGCAGGTAGTAGGCGATATACACCGTGAGCATCAGAAACAGCTCGCGCTGACGCCGGTAAACACAGCAATACGCACCGCCCAACAGCAGAACCAGCGTGGGCAGCACATTGAAAAGCGATGTGAAGAAGACGTTCAGGTCCTTTACGTACGCAGCCGCAAGCCCCGCCACCAGCAGACCCAGTGAAGGCAAAAAATGACTCAATCGCGCAGCTGATGGACGCAACAAAAGGGGTTATCTCCTACCCGGCATCTGAATGAATGGCTGGCCTGATGGCATTGTGCCCTCCGCCAGCGAACAATGCATCGGCAGGATCAATAAACGAGCTACTTTCTGTAACGGCAGGAGGTGGGAAATGTTTATTGCGGAAGTCGCGGGCGTTGGTGCTATCTGTATCTCGGACCGGATTGAATAGCGCCCCATGGCTGCGATGTGACGCAGAGCGTCACGAAATGCATTACCACGCGCAGTGATGGGAACGAGAGTTATCCGGGGTCAGTGCTCCCCACAGTCTCGTTGAGATTGCTGTTAACAATGAGCCAAAACGCACCCATAAAAAAACCGCCTGATCAGCGATCAGGCGGTTTTCATGACCGCAGCGAGGCTTAGTAAGCCAGGCCGAAGTCTTCCTCTTTCATGTCCATCAGGTTGGCAGCGCCCGACAGGATCGCAGCAACGTGCGTGCGAGTGCGCGGCAGGATGCGCTGGAAGTAGAAGCGCGCGGTCTGGATCTTGGCGCGGTAGAACGCCTCGTCCGACGTACCGGCAGCCAGCTTCTCGGCCGCAAGACGCGCCATGTCGGCCCAGAAGTACGCCAGGCAGGCATAACCGGAGAACATGATGTAATCCACCGAAGCGGCGCCGACTTCTTCGCGATCCTTCATGGCCGCCATGCCGACTTTCAGGGTCAGGTCGCCCCACTCCTTGTTCAGCGCGGCCAACGGCGTCACGAACTCCTGCACCGCTTCGTTACCCTCATTGCCCTGGCAGAACTTGTGGACGATCTTGGTGAAGCCCTTGAGCGCTTCGCCCTGAGTCATCAGCACTTTACGGCCCAGCAGGTCGAGCGCCTGAATACCGGTGGTGCCTTCGTACAGCATCGAAATCCGGCTGTCGCGAACGTTCTGCTCCATGCCCCACTCGGCAATGAAGCCGTGTCCGCCGTAGATCTGCACGCCGTGGTTGGCGGCTTCAAAGCCCACTTCGGTCATGAAAGCCTTGGCAATTGGCGTCATGAACGCCAGCAAGGCGTCGGCGGCTTTCTTTTGCTCCGGGTCTTCGCTGTACTTGACGATATCGACCTGTTTGGCCGTGAAGTACACCATGGCACGCGTGCCTTCGGCGAAAGCCTTCATGGTCAGCAGCATGCGGCGCACGTCTGGATGGACGATGATCGGGTCAGCGGCCTTGTCCGGTGCTTTAGGGCCGGTCAACGAACGCATCTGCAGACGGTCACGGGCATATTGCAGGCCGCCCTGGAAGGCCACTTCGGCATGCGCCAGACCTTGCAGCGCAGTGCCCAGACGCGCGGTGTTCATGAACGTGAACATGCAGTTCAGACCCTTGTTCGGCGGGCCGATCAGGTAGCCGGTAGCGCCGTCGAAGTTCATCACGCAGGTGGCGTTGCCGTGGATGCCCATCTTGTGTTCGATGGAGCCACAGTTAACCGCGTTGCGCTCACCGATGCTGCCATCGGCAGCCGAGAGGAACTTGGGCACAATGAACAGCGAAATGCCTTTGGTGCCAGCCGGTGCGTCCGGCAGACGCGCCAGCACGATGTGGACGATGTTATCGGCCATGTCGTGTTCGCCAGCGGAAATGAAAATCTTGGTGCCGGTAACCTTGTAGGTCCCGTCAGCCTGAGGTTCAGCCCTGGTGCGCAGCATGCCCAGGTCAGTGCCGCAGTGGGATTCGGTCAGGCACATGGTGCCGGTCCATTCGCCGGAGACCAGCTTGGTCAGGTAGGCGTCCTGCTGCTCGGGAGTGCCGTGCTCGGAGATGGTGTTCATCGCACCATGCGACAGGCCAGGGTACATGCCCCACGACCAGTTCGCTTCGCCGACCATCTCGCTCACTGCCAGACCCAGCGACTCGGGCAAGCCCTGGCCGCCATGCGCAACGTCATGCGCCAGACTCGGCCAGCCGCCCTCGACAAATTGCTTGTAAGCCTGTTTGAAACCGGTCGGAGTCTTCACGCCCGACTCGCTCCAGGTGCAGCCCTCGGTATCGCCCACCCGGTTCAGCGGTGCCAGAACCTGCTCGCAGAACTTGGCACCCTCTTCGAGAATGGCGTCGACCATGTCCGGGGTGGCGTCATGACAGGCTGGCAGACTTTGATAGTGCGCTTCATAACCGAGCAGCTCATCACGGACGAAACGAATATCACGCAAGGGGGCCTTGTAGTCAGGCATAGCGATAAACCTCTGCTGATGAATCCTGGAACGAATGACCGGGCGGTCGCTGAAAGCATAGCCTCAAGCACCAGACAATCTCGTATGCCTTGCGGTCAAACAGGTGTTTGAAACATACGTTTACGCCTAAACCTTGTCAATAGCGAAGCGCGCACCATTCGTCCACCCTGCTCCACAGACCGCGCAGGCAAAGGGATCAGACGCAGGAAAAACGTAAGCGCAAGTTTAGTCGAGGGCGGAAGGTGTTACGGGGGCGATACAGGAGGGTGATGGCGGGCAATTCAGCAAACAACGCCGTGCAGGTGTGACACGGCGTGGGCGTTACACGAAGCTTTAGAACACAGGATGTTAAGCGTAAGTGTCGATCAGAGTGCCAAGCGCTTCGTCGCTGGCCTTTTGAACCGCAACCCCGGCTTCGACCTGGCTCTTGCCGGCGTTTAGCTCGACAATATTGGCAGACAGGTCAGAACGCTGGCTGCGGTCGACGGAACGCAGGTTTTCGAGCTGAAAGTCGGAAGACTGGCTTCTGCCCGACACTTCGATATTGGAGCTGGCGATCTGGGTGGCCGCCTGATCCACACGACCTTGCCCGACCTGCATAGCGCTCAGGCCCGGATAAAGGGTGTTGTTCATGGTGATTTGCATAAGCCGATCCTCAGTTCAAAAAACGAACACGTGCCATTGAACCAGCATTTGCGCAGAAATACTCGACAAATAGACTAATGGCACTAGGCCGCATGATAGCCTGACTCTTGAAAAAACCAAAACAACGTTGCCTGTCAGCAAGATAGCGTCGCTGTCAGCGCAGCTGCCCTAATTCAAGGTATTGCGCCACATTTCCGGCGCTCGCCTCGTTCAATCGTGGCACGCGTCCAAGACAGGGTGCAGGCAGACGCTCGACCAGCGTGGCGAGGTTTTCCTCCAGCCGCGAGGTGTTTGCGTCTATGACGTTGGCCACCCAGCCTGCCAGGTGCAGACCGTCCCGGGCGATGGCTTCGGCAGTCAGCAGCGCATGATTGATACAGCCCAGACGCACGCCCACCACCAGAATGATCGGCAGATCCAGTGCAATGGCCAGATCAGACAGGTTGCTCTGCCCGGCCAAGGGCACGCGCCAACCGCCTGCGCCTTCGATCAAGGTGAAGTCGGCCTGTTTATCCAGAATGTGCTGCATCGGCTTCAGCAACGAGTCGACCGTCAACACGACACCTGCCTCGCGCGCGGCCAGATGCGGCGCAATGGCCGGTTCGAAAGCCAGCGGATTGACTTCATCGTAATCCAGCTCGATAGAGCACTCGGCCTGTAACGCCAGCGCGTCGGAATTGCGCAGTCCCTGTGCAGTCACTACGCAACCGGATGCCACAGGCTTGCCCGCTGCGGTGCTCAAGCCCTTCAAGCGGGCGGCATGCAGCAAACCGGCAGCTACCGTGGTCTTGCCAGCATCGGTATCGGTTCCGGTGATGAAATAAGCAGCGCTCATCTCGGTAATCTTCCTTATGACGTGGAGCCGTCAGGCTTTTTCAAGCACCGCGTACACCACTTGATAGGTAGCGGGCAGACCGGCTTCCTGACGGAAGGCTTCGTAGGCCTGAACCATGCCCTTGATCCGCTCGCGTCCGGTCAGGCCACTGGGCCGCCCAGGGTTGAGGTTGTGCGCCCCGAGCGCTTTCAGCTCATGCGTCAAGCAGCGCACATCGGGGTAATGCAACACCTGCGGGCACACATCCAGGCTGCGCACCTGTAAACCGCTGGCAGCGCACAACTGACGATAATCATCTTCGTGACGAAAGCGGTTTACATGAACCTGGCCGTCGACTGCCTGCCAGCTGTCGCGCAACTCGTACAACGTGCCGACGCACAGGCTGGCGAAGGCAAACACACCGCCTGGTTGCAATACCCGGTGAGCCTCACGGAGCACCGCAGCGAAATCCGCACACCACTGCACAGCGAGGCTGGAGAAAATCAGCCCGCAACTCTGATCACGCAGTGGCAGGTGCTCGGCATCACCTGCCACAAAGTGCTGTGCACCGCCCGATGGCTGCGCATGGCGCAACATGCCTTCGGCGATATCCAGCGCGATGCCTTCGCTGCCACTGAAAACCTGATCCAGTGCCCGGCTGAAATAGCCTGTGCCGCTCCCCAGATCCAGCCAGCGAGCCGGGCTGCACTGCGCAGGCAGACGCGACAGCAGCTCGCTGCCGACGCTGCGCTGTAGTTCGGCCACACTGTCATAGCTGCCCGCGGCCCGGGAAAAAGACGCGGCGACCTGTCGTTTGTCCGGCAGGACAGAGGGCGGTTTGGGCATAGAAAGATCAGTCATCGTCCAACTCGTGCAGAAAGGCGTGAATCGCAGCGGCTACTCCGTGGGGGTTTTCCACAAGGAATGCATGGCTGGCCTGTTCGATCAGACCGACCTCGACATCCGGCAACAAGGCCAGCAGATCACTTGCTGCTTCAGCCGGCACGAATGCATCGAGTCCGGCAAACAGGTGCAGTTGCGGGCCGCGATAGGTTTGCAGCGCGCTACGTGTATCGAGTTGCTGGAGTATCTTCAGCCCATCGACCAAAGCAGTTTTGGAGCTGTGCGGCGCGCCAGCCTTGAGTAACCGGGCGAGACCGCGTGAGTCTACTGCGCCTTGAGTGCATAACAGGCTGAAACGCTTGAGGGTCGCGTCATGGTCAGCGGAACAGCCGGCCAGAAACGCATCGAAATCCTGCGCGGGCATCGCATTCGGCCACGCGCCCTGGGTGACGAAACAGGCATTACTGGCCAGGGTCAGCAGCCCGCAGCAACCTTCGCCACGCCGTGCTGCCAGCTCGGCGGCGAGCATGCCGCCCAGCGACCAGCCGCCCAGCCAGGCGTTATCCGGCAGGTTGGCGTCCAGCTCGTCGAGCCAGTCAGGCAGGTCGCAGCTGTCGATATCCGGCAACGGCTCGATTTCGACCCGCAGGTGCTCGTCAAGCCCGCGCAACGCGGCGGCAAGCGGCTCCAGCGGCGAAACGCCCAAGCCCCAGCCCGGCAGTAGAATCAAACGATCACGCATGGACGGGCTCCGTGGATTCACTTGCATCCAGCAGCGGGTAGCACTGCTCCAGAGCCTCTAATAATAGCTGTACGTCGGCCTTGCTGTGCGCGGCAGACAACGTTACGCGCAATCGGGCACTGCCCGCAGGCACGGTCGGCGGACGAATCGCCGTCACCAGCAAGCCACGCTCACGTAGCAACTGCGACAGACGCAGAGCCCGTCCGGCATCGCCGATCAGGATTGGCTGGATCGGCGTAAAGCTGTCCATCAACTGCAGGCCAATCTGCTCGGCCCCCTGACGAAACTGCTGGATCAGGCTCGCCAGATGCTCGCGACGCCAATGTTCGGTACGCAGCAGTTGCAGGCTTTTCAAGGTGGCACAGGCCAGCGCAGGTGGCTGACTGGTGGTGTAAATGTAGGGCCGGGCGAACTGGATCAAGGTTTCGATCAGCTCTTCACTGCCGGCCACGAATGCTCCAGAGGTGCCGAACGATTTGCCGAGGGTGCCGACCAGTACCGGCACATCCCCCATGCTCAGGCCGAAGTGCTCGACGATTCCGGCACCGTTTGCACCCAGCGGCCCGAATCCGTGGGCGTCATCCACCATCAGCCAGGCACCCTTGGCCTTCGCAGCCTGCGCCAGCGCAGGCAAGTCAGCGATGTCACCATCCATGCTGAACACACCGTCAGTGACCACCAGCGTATCGCCCACGGATTTCTCCAGGCGGCTTGCCAGGCTGGTCACATCGTTGTGCAGATAGCGCGAGAACCGTGCGCCGCTGAGCAGACCGGCATCCAGCAGCGAGGCATGATTGAGGCGGTCTTCCAGAACTGTATCGCCCTGCCCGACCAAGGCTGTCACCGCGCCGAGGTTGGCCATGTAGCCATTGGAGAACAACAGGGCACGAGGACGACCGGTCAGCTCGGCCAGCGCTTCTTCCAGTTCGTGGTGCGGCGTGCTGTGGCCGATCACCAGATGCGACGCTCCGCCGCCCACGCCCCAACGCTCGGCACCTGCCTGCCAGGCGGCGATCACTTCCGGATGGTTGGCCAGGCCCATGTAATCGTTGTTGCAGAACGCCAGCAACGGCTGACCATCGACAACCACCTGCGGACCTTGCGGGCTTTGCAGCAATGGGCGCTGACGGTAGAGATGTTCGGCGCGACGGGCGTCGAGGCGCGTGCGGAGATCGAAAGACATGCAGGCCCCGGTCCGAAAGATGGCAGTTCAAAACGGGCCGGAGCAGGCCGGCCCGTTCAAGGGGTCAGGCAGAAGCAGCGTCGTAGAACATCGAACTGCTTTGCTGTTCGACCAGCGCCTGTTCGATTGCAGCCTGATGCACTTCATCAGCATGGCCTTCGCCCGCTTCGGGCTTGATGCCCAGACGCGAGAACAACAGCATGTCCTTGTCGGCTTGCGGGTTGGCGGTGGTCAGCAGCTTGTCGCCATAGAAAATCGAGTTGGCACCGGCGAAGAAGGCCAGCGCCTGCATTTGCTCGTTCATCGCTTCACGCCCGGCAGACAACCGCACGTGGGACTGCGGCATGAGAATCCGTGCCACCGCGAGCATGCGGATGAAGTCGAACGGGTCGACGTCTTCGGCGTTTTCCAGCGGCGTACCGGCAACCTTGACCAGCATGTTGATCGGCACCGACTCCGGGTGCTCCGGCAGGTTTGCCAGCTGGATCAGCAGCCCGGCGCGGTCATCGAGGGACTCGCCCATGCCCAGAATGCCGCCCGAGCAGATCTTCATCCCGGCATCGCGCACGTAGGCCAGGGTTTGCAGGCGCTCGCTGTAGGTCCGGGTGGTGATGATGCTGCCGTAGAACTCCGGCGAGGTGTCGAGGTTATGGTTGTAGTAATCCAGGCCCGCTGTGGCCAGCGCTTCGGTCTGCTCCTGATCGAGACGGCCCAGGGTCATGCAGGTTTCCATGCCCATGGCTTTCACGCCTTTGACCATCTCCAGCACGTAAGGCATGTCCTTGGCGGAGGGATGCTTCCAGGCCGCGCCCATGCAGAAACGGGTCGAACCAATGGCTTTGGCACGCGCTGCTTCCTCAAGCACCTTCTGCACTTCCAGCAGTTTTTCTTTCTCAAGACCGGTGTTGTAGTGACCGGACTGCGGACAGTACTTGCAGTCTTCCGGGCAAGCGCCGGTCTTGATCGACAGCAGCGTGGAAACCTGCACACGGTTGGCGTCGAAATGAGCGCGGTGCACCGTTTGCGCCTGAAACAGCAGGTCATTGAATGGCTGTACGAACAGCGCCCTGACCTCGGCTAAAGTCCAGTCGTGACGCAAAGTGGCGGTGGTGCTGGCGCTCATCGGGCGGCTCCTTGGTGTTTCTGGGCAATGTGCGAGGGCGTAAAGGCACCATGCGCTACACGGATGTCGGGCATATTTAAGGAAGAGCCATGCGCTGTCAACCCAACCGCCAATACGAGGTTTACATCTGGTTAAAAAACAAACAACACTGTTTGTTATGCGATGAGCGCAGCGAGGTGCCCATGCCTGTCTGCGTGCCATGCGAAGCCGAGCTGCCATGGCTGGGCAGCCAGTGCGACTGCTGTGCGCTGCCGTTACCCCTCTCCGGCATGAGCTGCGCGCAATGTTGCAAGCGCCCTCCCGGATTTGCGCAGGTCATCGCGCCGTGGCTGTACGACTTCCCGGTGGACAGCCTGATTACCCGATTCAAACATAACGGTAAATGGCCGATGGGACGCCTGCTGGCCGAACTGTGCGGGCAGTTTCTACAACACCGTTTCGAGGAAGACCTGCCACGGCCCGATTACCTGATTCCTGTTCCTCTCGCCAACAAACGCCTGCGCCAGCGCGGCTATAACCAGGCGGCGATGCTGGCCGGGTGGCTGGGTAAACAGTTGCAGCTGCCCGTTGACGAACACCATGTGTTGCGCAGCCGGGAGACAGCAGCGCAACAAGGGCTGGACGCCAAGGCACGCAAACGCAACCTGCGCGACGCCTTCACCCTCGTTGATCCCGACTGGGCGCAGGGCAAGCACCTGGCGCTGGTGGACGACGTCCTGACCACCGGTTCGACGGCAGAGGTCATTGCGCGACTCCTGAACAAGGCCGGCGCGCGAAGAGTGGACGTGTACTGCCTGGCAAGAACGCCGAAGCCTGGGGATTGATTGGACACTATGCTCAGGAACCTCAAAACACTCATCGCTCCCACGCTCCGCGTGGTAGCGCAGCCCTGGACGCTCCGCGTCCGGTTTTCGACGCCATGCGCGAGAGCGATCATACTGCCCTCTCCTACTCGACCGCCCCGGATTACCATGTCGCTACCCACCTTGCTGACGCAACACATGGTCCACCGCCCGCAACGTATCGCGTTGTTGCAGCACATTGCCGAACAGGGCTCGATCACCCGTGCTGCGAAAAGCGCAGGCTTGAGCTACAAGGCGGCATGGGACGCCATTGATGAGCTGAACAATCTGGCGCAAAAGCCGCTGGTAGAACGCAGTGTCGGCGGACGTGGCGGTGGCGGCGCAAAGCTGTCGGTAGAGGGCGAGCGAGTGCTGCGTCTTTATCAGCGGGTGCAGGCATTGCAGGCGCAGGTGCTGGAAGCGGCCGAAGACAGCAGCGACCTTGACCTGCTCAATCGCCTGACCTTGCGTACGAGCGCACGCAACCAGTTGCTGGGGCGGATCGTCAGCATCACCCGTCAGGGACACAACGATCAGGTTCGCCTGCAATTGGCTGGCGAGGTGTTCATCGAAGCACAGGTCACCCATGACAGCACTCTGCGTCTGGAGCTGGAAAACGGCACGGAGGTGGTTGCACTGATCAAGGCCGGTTGGCTGGAACTGCATGCAGACAACAGCGAAGAAACAAATGGAAACAATTGCCTGATCGGGCGAATCGATAACGTGACCGACGCTGAAGATGGCCCAAGCGAAGTGCGAATCACACTCCCCGGCGGCCAGACGCTGTGCGCCCTGGCGACACCTGAGCACCTGCATGCACGACAGCTGAAAAGCGGTGCCACGGTGCAGGCAAGATTTGCCGCTTCACTGGTGTTGCTGGGTATACCGATGTAAGCGTCGGCAAGTCATTACCACGACACAATTCCGTCATATGCGCGCACTAAGGTGGCTGCCATATTCGAGGGAGCCGTGATGATGAAACTATTAGAAGAAAATCAAACCACCGATCTGGAAAACCTGGTCGGCACAGACAAGGTCGGCCTCACCCGCCGGGGCTTCATCAGCGCAGGTGCCCTGTGCGGCGCAGCGATGTTTCTGGGTGGCAACCTGTTGAGCCGCACGGTTCTCGCGAACAGCGTCAGCGCAGCGTCCGGCACACTGCTGGGCTTCCAGAGCATCCCTGCCGCCACTGCCGACAGCATCAGCCTGCCGCAAGGCTATACCTCATCCGTTCTGATCAGTTGGGGCCACCCTTTACAGGCAGGCGGCCCGGCTTTCGACCCGAGCGGCAAGGGTACGGCCCAGGCTCAGGAAGTGCAGTTCGGCGACAACAACGACGGCATGTGCCTGTTCCCGATGCCAGGCCACAAGGATCGCGCACTGATGGCGATCAACAACGAATACACCAATTACCGCTACCTTTTCGATCACGGCAAAGAGCCGCAATCGGCTGAAGAAGTGCAAAAGGCACTGGCTGCAGAAGGCGTTTCCGTGATCGAAGTGCAACAGCACAATGGTAAGTGGCAGTTCGTTCAGGACTCGCGCTACAACCGTCGCATTCACGGCAACACGCCGATCAGCCTGAGTGGTCCGGCAGCTGGCCACGACTGGCTCAAAACGGATGCCGACAAGACCGGCACTCAGGCGCTCGGCACCTTTCAGAACTGCTCCAGCGGCCAGACGCCGTGGGGCACTTACCTGACCTGCGAAGAGAACTTCACTGATTGCTTCGGCAGCAGCAACGCCGAGCAGAAGTTCGACGCCGGCATGAAGCGTTATGGCGTGGTTGCTGCCAGCAAGGAGATCAACTGGCACCCGCACGACCCACGCTTCGACGTTGCGAAAAACCCCAATGAGGTCAATCGTCATGGCTGGGTGGTCGAGATCGATCCGTTCGACCCCAAGTCCACACCGGTCAAACGCACTGCACTCGGTCGCTTCAAGCATGAGAACGCGGCGTTCACCCAAACCAAGGGTGGCCGCGCCGTGGTGTACATGGGCGACGACGAGCGTGGCGAGTTCATCTACAAGTTCATCAGCCGCGACAAGATCGATCACCAGAACCCCAAAGCCAACCGTAACCTACTCGACCACGGCACCTTGTACGTGGCGCAGTTCGATGCAGGCGACAGCAATCCGGATCATCCGAAAGGCAAGGGCCAGTGGGTCGAACTGACTCATGGCAAGAATGGCCTGGACGCGGCTGCCGGTTTCAATAATCAGGCAGAAGTGCTGATTCATGCGCGTCTGGCAGCCAGCGTTGTAAAAGCCACGCGCATGGACCGCCCGGAGTGGATCGTGGTCAGTCCCAAGGACGGTCAGGTCTATTGCACACTGACCAATAACGTCAAACGCGGCGAAGAGGGTCAGCCTGTAGGCGGGCCGAATCCACGCGCCAAGAACCAATACGGGCAGATCCTGCGCTGGAGCGAAGAAGGCAGCAATCCTTCAGCGATGACCTTCGACTGGGACCTGTTCGTGGTCGCGGGTAACCCGACTGTGCATGCCGGTACACCGCAGGCCGGGTCGAGCAATATCAACGCGCAGAACATGTTCAACAGCCCCGACGGCCTGAGCTTTGATGAAGCCGGCAGGCTGTGGATTCAGACCGATGGCGACTCAAGCAACAAGGGCGACTTCGCGGGCATGGGCAATAACCAGATGCTCTGCGCCGATCCTGCCAGCGGCGAAATTCGTCGCTTTCTGGTCGGGCCGATTGGTTGCGAAATCACCGGCATCAGCTTTGCGCCGGACTATAAAACCATGTTCATCGGCATCCAGCATCCCGGTGAAAACGGTGGTTCCACGTTCCCCGAGCATTTGCCCAACGGCAAACCGCGTTCATCGGTGATGGTGATTACCCGCGAAGATGGCGGCGTTATCGGCGCCTGATCGGCAATCAGGAAGAGGACGCAGATCGCTCATCGTTATATAAAGGTCTGCTATTGATTCTGGCCGGAGGCCGTGGGAGCGAACTTGTTCGCGAAGAGGGCTGTATGATCGTCGAAAATGCATCGACTGAAACACCGTCTTCGTGAGCAAGCTCACTCCCACAAGGATCTTTACTCCGCCTGATACTGCGCGTCGAGCCCCGCTTTCCGGGCTAATCAAGACTTGAGTATCACGCCGGGCGCAGAGCGTGGGAGCGATGAGCAATCAATCAATCAATCAATCAATCAACCCGTTCACATCGTAGAACGGGTATGGCCCTTCATAGCCGCCGAACACGGCGTTATGACTGACAAACCCCTGTTCCGAATGCCAGCGATGCAGCACGTAGCCTGCCGGCTCCAGGTTGAAATGGGCAGGCGCGGCTTCGTCGAGGTCCAGCACGATCTGGTGTGAGGTGCCAGGGCAGATGCTTGCCACGCTGCCACCAAAACGCCGCTGCATGGGGCGATGCAAATGCCCGCACAATAAACGCTCCACTTGCGGATGCTGGGCAATCACACGCTCCAGCGCCGACGCGTTGCCGAAGGGTTCGCGGTCCATGTGCCCTATGCCGCTAATGAATGGCGGATGGTGCAGGATGATCACCGTCGGTACATAAGGACGACGTGACAGCTGCGCGTGCAACCAGTCCAACTGACAGTAATCCAGCCGCCCGCCATGCTCGCCGGGAATGGTCGTGTCCATGCCGATCAGACGTACCGGGTATTTCTCCACCACCCAGTCCAGAGGTCCGCTGGCCGACAATGGCAGGTACACCTGTTCGGCAAACGCCGCCAACAGGTTGTGCCGATCATCATGATTGCCGGGCACCAGATAAAACGGCATGTGCAGGCGTTCCAGTTCAGGCTTGAGCACGGCGTATTCGTCCTCACGCCCGAAGTCGACCAGATCACCACTGATCACCACGATGTCTGGGCGCTGCTTGCTGGCGTTGATGTGTTCGACTGCGCGGCGCAATGCACCCAGTGTATCGACCACGCCATAGGTCAGGCGCCCGTCGGCTTTGAGGTGCAAGTCACTGATCTGGGCAATAAGAAACGGACGATTCAAAATAAGCTCTCTACGGAAACGATGTTACGAATGCAGGGTGAACAGCGCCTGCGGCTCAACACTCAGGGCGATGGCAGCGTTGGCGGCGTGAATAACGTTGTCGGTGCTGTCCACCAACAGCGGCTGCGGACCTCCGACATCGACCAGCAAACGGCTTTGCGCACCCTGAAAAAACTGACCGACCAAGCGACCCTGAAGGTGCCCGTGTTCCGGCATCAGGCGCAGATGTTCCGGGCGGCAGTAGACCGTGCCCGGCAGATCAGCGCCGTTCCATGGCAGCTCGCCGCCGCTCACCTTGAGGCCTGACGGGGTGCGCTCGACCACGCTGAACGCATTCAGATTGCCGACAAACCCGGCGACGAACGCATTGGCAGGTTGTTGATAGATTTCCCTCGGCGTCGCCAATTGCGAGACGCAGCCTTTTTCCATGACCAGAATCCGGTCGCCCAGGGCCATGGCTTCGCCCTGATCGTGGGTGACGAACACCGAGGTGATGCCCAACCCACGCAACAACTGATCGAGCTCGCTGCGCAAGCGCTCACGCAACTGCGCATCCAGTGCCGCCAGCGGCTCGTCGAGCAGCAGCACCCGCGGACGCGGTGCCAGAGCCCTGGCTAGCGCGACCCGTTGACGCTGACCACCAGAAAGCTCGTTGACACGACGATTACCGTGACCGGTCAGGCCAACCAGTTCCAGCAACTCATCGCAGCGCTTGCTTCGTTCGGCAGGCGACAGGCCGCGAATCTTCAGGCCGTAAACAATGTTCCCGGCGACGTCTAGATTCGGGAACAGCGCGTAGTTCTGAAACACCATCCCGACGTCACGCCGCTCGATAGGCAGGCGCGTAACGTCCTGATCATCGAACAACACCTGACCGACGTCCGGACGTTCAAGCCCGGCGATCAGACGCAAGGTGGTGGTCTTGCCGCAACCGGACGGACCGAGAATCGCCAGCGTTTCGCCAGGCTCGATGGTCAAGTGCAGATCCTGTACAGCAACGGTGCCGTCGGCAAATGCCTTGCGGCAGCCTTTCAGGCGAATGGTGGTTCCGCTCATCGGCTCTCTCCACGGGCAAGACGCGCACTGATGGCCTGCAACGCAATCAGCAGCGGCACAATCAGCAACAGAAAAAGAAGGGTGTAGGCGCTGGCGACTTCCAGTCGGGCTGAGGCGTAGCTGTCGGCCAGACCGACCGGCAGGGTCTTGGTCATCGGCGTGTGCAGCATCCAGGTCAGGTTGAACTCACCCAGCGACAGGGTCACGACCATCAGCACACCGGCCAGAATCCCGGCGCGGCAATTGGGCACCACCACGCTGAAAAAGCGCTTGATCGGCCCGGCGCCCAGACTGGCGGCAGCTTCTTCAAGCACCGGCAGTTGCTGACGCTGCATGACCGCCATGACCGGGCGCACCAGAAACGGCAACGTGAACAACACATGGCCCACCAGAATGAACAGCCAACTGCTGCGAAAGCTGCCGAACTGGCCGTAGGTCAGCAGCAACGCCAGGGCGCTGGCCAGGCCGGGCATGGCGACAGGAAGAACCATCATTTCTTCAAAGGCCCGGCTGAAGCGATTGTTCATGCGCACCAGCGCATACGCTGCCGGAACGCCGACCAGGCATACGCAGATCGCACAGGCCACAGCCAGTTGCAGCGACAACCAGACAGTCGGTGAATAGGCTTGCCAGACCTGCACCAGCCAGTCGAAGGTCAAACCGCTCGACAGGCCCAGAAAATAATTGCGGGTCAGCCCGGCAAGCAGCGAAAGCACTACCGGGACCAGCATGAACGCACAAACCAGTAACGTGAATGCCAGTTGCGCAGCAAACAATGGAGAACGTTTCAAAGGGCAACCCCTGATGTCCCGACCATGCGACGGGCCAGCAACAGCACCGCCCATGTCACTAGCCCGAGGATCACCGACAGCGCGGCGGCTACGGTGAAGTTGGCGTAATTGGTGAACACGTTGTAGATCGCCACCGGCGTGACGTTCAGGCGCGTACCAAGCGTAAATGCCGTACCGAATGCGCCCGTCGACGTGGCGAAGCAAATCGCACCGCAGGACACCAGCGCGGGTGCCAGCCCCGGAACGATTACATCGCACACCACCCGCCAATGACCCGCGCCCAGCGAATGCGCAGCTTCTTCAAGGCTGCGGTCCAGGCTTTCGCAAGCGGCCATGACGGTGAGAATCACGCGCGGAATCGAGAAATACAGGTAGCCAATGAACAAACCGGTCAGCGAATAGGCGAATATCCAGCGTTCGCCAGCCAGCTCCAGCCCGAGTGCCGCGAAGATGCCTTGGCGACCGGCCAGCAGAATCACCAGAAAGCCCACTACTACGCCAGGAAACGCCAGCGGAAAGGTCAGCAACGCCACCAGCGCAGAGCGTCCGAAAAACTGGTTACGGGCCAGAAACACACCGCTGATACCGCCGACCAGCAACGCCGCAAGCGTGACCACCAGTGCCAGCAGACAGGTCTGCGCCAGGCTGCCGAGGTATTGAGCACTGCTCAACACCTGCCAGTAACCGCTGCCGCTGCCGTCAGAACCTTGTGCGCCGAGCAGGATCAGGTGGGTCAGCGGCAGCAGCCAGAATGCCAGCAACACCGCCAGCGCCGGAGCAAGCGCCACCGCAGCGGTCGGGCGCAGCCGCAGCTTCATAAATCCGCCCTTGTGCAGAGCCAGCGCGTGTCCCGGCGAGGCTGACATTACTTCACCTCACGCAGATAACGGGCAGCAAAGGCTTCCTGCACGGCAGCCATGTGCTGGTAATCCACCACACCGGCACGAGCGTAATCGCTGTCGGGCAGGAACTGCGCGGCCACGTCGGCAGGCATTTTCGAGCGCACTGGACGCAAATAAGCCTTGGCCCACAGCGCTTGGCCCTCGTCAGACAGGACGAAATCCAGCACCTTCTCGGCATTAGCGCGGTGCGGTGCCTTGGCAACCATGCTCATCACGTACGGCACGCCAATGGTGCCTTCCTTGGGAATCACGAAAGCGACGTTGGCCTTGTCCTTGTAGCGAGCGCGATAGGCGTTGAAGTCGTAGTCGACCAGAATCGGCAGTTCACCGGACAGTACGCGTGCATAAGCGGTTTGCTTGGGCACGATGGGCGAGTTCTTCGCCAGCTTCTGGAAGTAGTCGATGGCCGGGCCGAAGTTGTCCAGTGTGCCGCCCATGGCCTGATTGATCGCAACGGCGGACACGTACCCGACGAATGCACTGGAGGGGTCGAGGTAGCCGACCATGCCCTTGTATTCGGGCTTGAGCAGATCCGCCCAGCTTTGCGGCACCGGCAGACCGCCCAGTGCGTCCACATTGACCATGATGCCCAGCGTGCCGGAATGAATGGCGAACCAGTGCCCTTCAGGGTCCTTCAGGCCTGCGGGAATGTCGTCCCAGTGCTTGGGTTTGTAGGTATCGACCACACCGGCCTTTTGCGCTTGCAGGCCGAAGGTCACGCCGTAATACACCACGTCTGCGACCGGCGCGGCCTGCTCGGCGACGATCTGCGCCAGCGCCTGCCCCGAGTTCTTGTTGTCCAGCGGCACTTGTACACCGGTGCTGTCGGCAATGGCCTTGAGCTGCGTGCCCCAGTCAGCCCACTCAGGCGGGCAGTTGTAGCAGATGGCGGTTTCGGCGGCCTGGGCGAGGCTGGCCGCACCACATAACAGCAGTGCCGCGAGGGTTTTACTGAGGCTGAGCATGAAGCATCTCCTGGTAGGGCTGGGTGCTTTCGCCGGGCCGGATATGGCACGGCAGACAATGAGAAACAGGTACTGCGCCAGCAATCCGTGCCAGTAATTGGTCGATGACAATGTGCGCCAGCTCGGCGATGGGCTGAACCACGCTGCACAAGGTCGGGTGCATCTGCGTGCCGAGGGCGATGCCGTCGAAGCCGATCACCGACAGGCGCTCGGGAACGCCCCAGCCGTTGCGGCGTAATTCGGCAATCAGGCTGATGGCCAGCAAATCGTTGGAACAGACCAGCGCGCTGGGCGCGTCCGGACCACGTAACAGGGGTTCGAGTGCGGCGAAATCGGCGCTTGTATGAGCAGGCATTTCAATCACTGGTCGCGCTTCAAGCCCACACTCGGCCATAGCGTCGCGATAGCCTTCATAACGCAGTCGGGCGCGGTCGGACTGCATGGCCGGACCTGCAACCATGGCGACTCGCTGATGGCCTGCATCGATCAGGTAACGAGTGGCCAGCGCCATGCCCGCCCGGTTATCCACAGACACCGCGCTGTAATCCGGGTTACCGGTCTGGTGATAGGCCAGCACGAACGGAGTGTCTTCATTGATCAGGCTTTGCAGCACCCGGTTGTGCTCGGCGTCGGTCACCGTCAGCACCAGCCCGTCGACCCGCTGACGCAACAACTCCTCAACCACGGCGCTTTCACGCTCTGCGGTGTAGTCGGTGGTTGCCAGCAGCAGGTTATAACCCCGTGCCCGCGCCGCCCGCTCCATGGCCTGAAACTGTTCGGCAAACACCGGGTTGAGCAGGTTGGGCACCACCACGCCAATCAGGTTGGTGGTTTGCAGACGCAATTGGCGGCCCAGCCGATTGGGGCGAAAACCCAAGGCGCGGGCCGCAGCGAATACCCGCTCGCGGGTTTCCGAGCGCACGACGTCGGGGCTTGCGAAGGCACGTGCCGCAGTAGCCCGGGAAACCCCGGCCAGATGCGCTACCTCTTTCAGATCAGTCATTGTCGCTCACTTGAGATCGATCTCATTGACGGCGACTCTAGGCGTCGAACATGGCTATCTCGCTAACGACTCATGACTTTTTGATGACAAAAGAGCCCGAAGGCAGATTAAACGGATGGGGTTTGGCGAAGCGGGACCGGTCTGCGTTACCATCAGCGGTCCGACGCGGCAACCTGCTGCGCGCAGGAGTAGTCATGGCTCACCCGTTTGCAACACTTACTCCCGATCTGGTCCTGGATGCTGTCGAAAGCATCGGTTTTCTCAGCGATGCCCGCATCCTGGCGCTCAACAGTTACGAAAACCGCGTCTATCAGGTCGGTATCGAAGACGGCCAACCGCTGATCGCCAAGTTCTATCGCCCACAGCGCTGGACTACCGAAGCCATCCTTGAAGAGCACAGCTTCACCGCTGAACTGGTCGAGGTCGAAGTGCCCGTGGTCGCGCCCATGTTGCACAACGGCGCAACCCTGTTCGAGCACGCCGGTTTCCGTTTCACGCTGTTCCCGCGCCGAGGCGGACGCGCGCCGGAGCCGGGCAATCTGGATCAGCTGTATCGCCTGGGTCAGTTACTGGGGCGTATCCATGCGGTCGGCTCGACCAAACCGTTTGCGCACCGCGAAGCACTGGGTGTGAATAACTTTGGCCATGCGTCGGTCAATTACCTGCTGGAAAACGACTGCATCCCGCGCAGCCTGCTTCCGGCTTACGAGTCGGTAGCCCGTGACCTGCTCAAGCGTGTCGAGGACGTTTACGCCGCCACGCCGCATACCAACATTCGCATGCACGGTGACTGTCACCCCGGCAACATGATGTGCCGCGACGAGATGTTCCACATCGTCGACCTGGACGACTGCCGCCTTGGTCCTGCCGTTCAGGACATCTGGATGATGCTGGCCGGTGATCGCCAGGAGCGCCTCGGCCAGTTGTCGGAGCTGATGGACGGTTACAACGAGTTTCATGATTTCGATCCACGCGAACTGGCCCTGATCGAACCACTGCGTGCCCTGCGCCTGATGCACTACAGCGCCTGGCTCGCCCGTCGCTGGGACGACCCTGCGTTCCCGCACAGCTTTCCATGGTTCGGCACCGAGCGTTACTGGGGCGACCATATCCTGGCCCTGCGTGAGCAGATGTCAGCGCTGAATGAAGAGCCGTTGAAACTGTTTTGACCTGATGAGCCCCAGGTTATCGTGCGGCGCTCCGCGTCGCATGCAGCTCTGGACGCTCCGCGTCCGATCCTGAACAAGCGACGCGGCACAGATGTCGTGAATCAGCCGAACCTGTGTATAACATCCAGCGCTCCAGCGTGAGTACGATCAAAACCATCAACCGCATCACCCCACAATAAAACCGGAAATTTCTGTATTAAAGGGACGCTCCATGCAAGCTGCCAATCCACGCCGTGGATACATCCTGGGCCTGAGTGCTTACACCATCTGGGGCCTGTTCCCCATCTACTTCAAGGCCATCTCCGCCGTTCCGGCCATCGAGATCATCATCCATCGAGTGCTCTGGTCAGCCCTCTTCGGCTCGATTGTGCTGATGTTCTGGAAACATCCCGGCTGGTGGCGTGACCTGCGCAACAACCCACAGCGACTGGCCGTGCTGGCACTCAGCGGGACGCTGATCGCTGCGAACTGGATCGTCTACGTGTGGGCCGTTAACAACGGCCGCATGCTTGAAGCCAGTCTCGGGTATTACATCAACCCGCTGGTCAACGTGCTGCTGGGCATGCTGTTGCTGGGCGAGCGGCTCAGGCGTCTGCAAATGCTGGCGGTCGCTTTCGCCACCATTGGTGTCGCCCAGCAGGTCTGGAACGTCGGCAGCCTGCCGTGGGTGTCACTGGCTCTGGCGCTGACCTTTGCGTTCTACGGCTTGATCCGCAAAAAAGCCCCGGTTGCCGCCTTGCCTGGCCTGGTAGTGGAAACCTGGATGCTGGTGCCGCTGGCATTGATCTGGCTAACGCTCAACCCGACGGCCGTAAGCGCCCAGCCGGAATTCTGGACCACCACGCAAGCCATCTGGCTCGCCGCCGCAGGCCCGGTGACGCTGATCCCGCTGGTGTGCTTCAACGCCGCAGCCCGTCACCTGCCCTTCACCACCCTGGGTTTCCTGCAATACCTCGCGCCCACGCTGGTTCTGCTGCTGGCCGTGCTGCTGTATGGGGAGCACCTGACCACCAGCACCATCATCACCTTCGCCTTCATCTGGGCGGGGCTGGCAATCTACAGTGTGGATATCTGGCTGAAATCCCGCGGCCGGGGCTGATCAAAAAACACACAACACCTCGCAAGCCACGCCCCCCGTGGCCTGCAAGAGGTTCTCCAAGGGTTATCCACAGGCAGGCTAACCTTATCTGTGCACAAGCCATTGAAACTGTTGGTTTTTTGATCAACTTTCGCCAGGCCACGGCGAACGTGGCGTGCAAGGCTATTCCCCCAGGTTATCCACAGGCAGGTGCACGGTTAATTTGGATAACCTGAAAGTGAATCTAGTCCTCAGTACCCAACACCAGCTCTACCATCAGATCATCAGCCAGGGTCTCAAGCCCTGCCTGCAGGTCATCCAGCGACAAGCCCACCGGTACGCCCAGCACTGCATCGGCGTGGAACAGCAACTCGCTGTTCATGGGCGCAGGAGAAACGTCGGTGATCAAGTGTTCAACGTTGACACCCTGCCCGGCCAGCAAGCGGGTGATGTCGCGCACAATGCCGGGGCGGTCGTTACCGACCAGTTGCATGCTGATCAACTGAGTCGGGGCGGTTGTCTCTATCACGCTTTCAGCCAATAGCATGCGAATGCCATGGGCCGACAGGGCGTTCAACGCTTTGATCAGGTCATCGTACTTTTCCGGCTCGACGCCTACCTTGAGGATCCCGGCAAATTGCCCGGCCATGCGCGACATGCGGCTTTCCAGCCAGTTACCGCCCTGCTCGGCGATGCATTGCGCGATACGTTCGACCTGACCCGGTTTGTCGGGAGCAACCAACGTTACGACGAGATGATCCACGGTCAATTCCTCTTTCTGTGCAGGTGATTTGAAAACGGCGTCGGTCGCACCAGTATAGACAGCCCCGAAGGCAGCCCGCGCGCGGTAAATCGTGTACCGTTTGCCATGCTTTATGGAACAATCCCGAGCGCTTTTGGGAACACAATGAATATCATCGTGACCCGATATGAATATCCAGTCGTTTAATGACATATTCAGCGACGTTTTCACGCAACGGCGGCTCATGTAGTATCCAGAATCTCGCACTACATGACACCAAGATCAATAACAGAGCGCTCCCCGAGTGTGCTCGACCCTGCTGAGCAGAGTGAGGCAAGTGCAATGACTGAGTACGTTCAAGTCGGTGACCTGCAAGTCGCCAGAGTCCTGTTCGACTTCGTGCAGAACGAAGCCACACCCGGAACCGGTATCGACGCCACTTCGTTCTGGGCGGGTGCGGACCAACTGATCCACGACCTTGCGCCAAAGAACAAGGCACTGCTCGCCAAACGAGATGAATTGCAGGCGCAGATCGACACGTGGCACCAATCGCGCGCCGGACAGGCTCACGACGCCTCGGCTTACAAAGCCTTCCTTCAGGAGATCGGCTACCTGCTGCCAGAAGCAGCGGACTTCCAGATCACCACGCAAAACGTCGATGAAGAAATAGCCACCATGGCCGGACCGCAACTGGTCGTGCCTGTAATGAACGCACGGTTTGCGCTCAATGCGTCAAATGCCCGCTGGGGCTCGCTGTATGACGCGCTCTATGGCACCGATGCCATCAGCGAAGAAGGCGGCGCGGAGAAAGGCAAGGGCTACAACAAGGTGCGTGGCGACAAGGTGATCGCCTTCGCCCGCGCATTCCTCGATCAGGCAGCCCCTTTGGCGGCTGGCTCGCACGTTGATTCGACTGCTTACAAATTGATCGACGGCAGACTGGTCATCAGCCTCAAGGGCGGCAGCAACACGGGCCTGCGCGACGATGCACAACTGGTGGGTTTTCAGGGTGAGGCTTCAGCGCCGTTCGCCGTGCTGCTCAAACACAATGGCCTGCATTTCGAATTGCAGATCGACGCTTCCAGCCCGGTTGGCCAAACCGATGCGGCAGGCGTGAAAGACATCCTCATGGAAGCCGCGCTGACCACCATCATGGATTGCGAAGACTCCATTGCAGCCGTCGATGCCGAGGACAAAGTAGTCGTCTACCGCAACTGGCTGGGACTGATGAAAGGCGACCTGGCGGAATCGGTGTCCAAAGGCGGCGAAACCTTCACCCGCACCATGAACCCGGACCGCGTCTACACCACGCCACAAGGCGGCGAAGCCACGCTGCACGGTCGTTCGCTGCTGTTCATTCGTAACGTAGGTCACTTGATGACCATCGACGCGATTCTCGACAAGCATGGCAATGAAGTGCCGGAAGGTATTCTCGACGGCCTGTTGACCAGTCTGGCTGCGATCCACAACCTCAACGGCAATACCTCGCGCAGCAACAGCCGCAGCGGCTCGATGTACATCGTCAAACCGAAGATGCACGGGCCGGAGGAAGCCGCGTTTACCAACGAACTGTTCGGGCGTATCGAGCAGGTGCTGGGCTTGCCGCGCAACACATTGAAAGTCGGCATCATGGACGAAGAGCGCCGTACCACGGTCAACCTCAAAGCCTGTATTCAGGCAGCCAGCGAGCGCGTGGTATTCATCAACACCGGCTTCCTCGACCGCACCGGTGACGAAATCCATACCTCGATGGAAGCGGGCCCGGTGGTGCGCAAGGCGCAGATGAAAGCCGAGAAATGGATCAGTGCCTACGAGAACTCCAACGTCGACATCGGCCTGAAATGCGGCCTGCAAGGTCGCGCACAGATCGGCAAAGGCATGTGGGCCATGCCCGACCTGATGGCCGCCATGCTGGAACAGAAAATCGCTCACCCGTTGGCTGGCGCAAACACTGCCTGGGTGCCCTCGCCTACAGCGGCTGCGCTACACGCCCTGCATTACCACAAGGTCGATGTATTCGCTCGTCAGGCCGAACTGGCTCAACGCGAGCAGGCATCGGTGGATGACATTCTGACCATTCCCCTTGCGCCGAACACCGACTGGACGCCCGAAGAAATCCAGAACGAACTGGACAACAACGCACAGGGCATTCTCGGCTACGTGGTGCGCTGGATCGATCAGGGTGTAGGTTGCTCGAAAGTACCGGATATCAACGACATCGGCCTGATGGAAGACCGCGCAACGCTGCGCATCTCAAGCCAGCACATGGCCAACTGGCTGCGTCACGGCGTTGTCAGCGAAGCTCAGGTGCTGGAAAGCTTGAAGCGCATGGCACCGGTCGTGGATCGCCAGAATGCCAATGACCCGCTGTATCGCCCGCTGGCGCCAGACTTCGACAGCAACATTGCCTTCCAGGCAGCCGTCGAACTGGTGATCGAAGGTACGCGACAGCCTAACGGCTATACCGAGCCGGTACTGCATCGTCGCCGTCGTGAGTTCAAGGCCAAAAAAGGAATGTAAGGATTTTAGTCATCGGACCTGAGAGGCAGCTTGCTGCCTCTTCGGGAAGGTGATGAGTAAACATCGCGTTTTTTGTTCGAATACCCCAGATACTTTCCAACTGAACGTCTCTGATTGCGTCGGTGATCAACCTGCCATTCCTTGAATCCCTGACAACCTTTCACCCATCCTCGCGCGTACCAAAATAAAAGCGGAACCGAATCCACATATCGACCACCCATCCAGACAGGTCCGAAAACCTCCCGTTCAAGCAGGGAAACGTTTCAGGCACCTGCCACGGCTGACTCACCAACGGAAGCAAACCGCGAGTCAGCAACGTAGCCCCCGTTATGCCGCCGAGCAAACACGCCTTCCCCGTGCCGCCCTGGCAGTTTGAAGAAGTGTCGCCTGCAGCCTCTTGGCGTCATGGCGACAGCCCTTCAAACACGTTTTACGCACCACCGAATGTGCAGTGTCGATTACTACCACCACCTGTATTGATCTGTCGAACTTGATATCTGAGCCGATGGAGCCCGCTCATGACCTTAAGAATCAATACTCGTTCTGCTACCCCGGTTGTACCTCTGGAAACAGGATCTTCGTCGCAGCCGGCAGTACCGTCTGTCACGGCAAGACCGACTGAGCCTCCGCCAGTCGCCAATCCTGCTGCACCTAAATCAGCGCCAGGTGTTCAGCAAGCTCACGGGCTGAAGACGCGCATCGCTGGCAAGCTTTCCGAGCGTCAGACCAATTTCAGTCTCGGTATTCCCGGCACCGGTCGTACTTTAAACCGGCCCTTGCGCAGCGGGATTCCGGAGGAAGGTGAGCACCTATCGAGCGAGGAGAAACACGATCCGTTGCTAAAAGAAGCGCATGAACTGCAGCGCATGGTCGATTCGGCGCTGACCCACCTGAAGGCGGCGCCAACGTCTCTCTGGGAGCGCCCCGCCCCTTCAACGGTAAGGGGTATTACCACCAGGATTTTTCCGTGGCTAAAGCCTGCCTCGCTACGCGAGGTTGCCAGCAATGGCAGCAACGCCAAGACCAAGGCCGATAACTCACAGCAAAGCCCTGAAACCATCGCAGCGGCGGTGAAAGAGTTGAGCACCCGGCTGGATCATCAGAGCAAGGTGCTCGCCACAGCCACCCTCGCATTGGTCGCTGCGCGCGAGCATCTTGAATCGCTCGAACAGGTCACTCCACCCACGTCGACCGAACGACTGGACCATGCCAGGGCTCGCGTTCAACAGGCCGGCTCCACCACCCGCCTGGCCAGCCAGCAACTTCGGGAGCTGATTCAGGGCACAGAAGTACTGCAACTGGGCGCGCTGAGTGAGGGGCAGGATCAGGTTAAACAGAAAGCCGAGTTCTCTCAGCAGTGGCTGGGCGAGTTGCGCACACGCATGCAGGCGCTGGATGTCCGTTTCGCCGACCGGCACGCTGCCATCGAAATCGAACTGCAAATCAAGGTGGCAGAGACTCGTGAGCTGATTTCACTCGATCACGACATGACCGCGGCCGAGCACACGGCCGCGCACGCCAATATGCAGCTTTCTGCGTTGCGCGCCCAGCGACAGGAGACGCCCGAAGGGTCAGACGAAGCCGACAGGCTGGACACCGCCATTGGACAGACGCTTGCAACGCGTTCACAGGCCATGCAAACACATCAGCAACTGGCAAAAAGACTGGTGCGGGTCGATGCCGATGTTGCGCGCCTGAACGACGAGCTGGGCGAGATTCATCAGCGAATCGCGATCGTCAATGACGAGCGCTTTGCACTCAAGACACTTGATCAGAAACTGCCCGCATCAGACCAGGTCACCACGCCTGCAGAGGGCGAGGTCCAAGAACGAATCGATAAAACCGCTCTCAAGAACGTCCGCGAGCAGTACCTCGCCAGTCAGATCAGTCAAGCGCACGCTTTTGCAGCAACCGGTGCGGATGAAATTCAAGCGGCCCTGCAACGTATCGGCGATCGCCTGCAAGGCACGCCGCCACCCACATCGCTGCCAGCTTTCGCGGTTATCGAGGTAATAACGTCGGCGCTGGCAGACGTGACGGGCAATGACGCCACACGTGCCAACCGTGTGCTCGACGTACTGAGCCAGCACCCACTGGAACATTGGCCACGCGTGGCCGAAGAAATGTCGAAGTCGGTCAGGACCCGCAGCGCCACAAACAATAGCATTCAGCAGGACACGCTCAACCTCTGTCGAAAACTGGCAACTGTGCCGCGTGGCATGGAAATGCTGCAAGTGCTCTCCAGCGATGGCACTGCACCGATCGTGGCCGAGCGGGCCAAGCCTTTGCGCGTGTTCTGGAATGCCGATGAAGCGCAGCAGAAAGAGCCCGACGGCAAGGTCAAGGCATGGCTGCAAACCGCCAAACAGGTGGCGCGCAGCAAGCTGGATGGAGACGAGAAGTCGTTCGACGATGTTGATCACGCCGCCTTCAACGCGGTTCGTAACGGTTATTTCAGCAACGCTCCCGGCACGCCCTATGCGCAGCATGACCAGCGCCTGAAAAAAGCGACGATGGAATGGGTCATGCGCGCCGTGGCGGCCAATACCCCGGAGCAAGCAACAGCAACTGCCCCAGCGAAAAGCTCGTTACCACGCCGCCTGGTCCCCACGCTGAACAAAACACCCTTTGCTAAATCGACGCTGGATCGGGCCTACTCGGTGGGCGAAAGCATGGGCCTGCAATCGCCCAGAAAGCAGGTTGATCAGGTGATTTCTGCGCGTATCAGTATGCTGGAAGAAACCCTGAAAAACGCCAAGGGTGCACCAGGACTGCAACTTGAAATCTCGGCCGCCCACGCCCTGCTCGATCACCTCAAATCTCTGGAAAAGAAAGGCACTCACCTGTCGCAGGTGACGCTTAAAAATCGCGATGGCAAATCGATGCAAAGCCTGCTCAAGGCCCGCGTTCAACAGCAGCGGCTATCACAGATATGGGATAAGCCGGACGCGAACGGCAAGCGCGCAGTCAACGTACTGCACAAAGCTCAGCACATCGAACTGCCGCCGCTGTACAGCGAACTGGCGAACAGCAAGCTGTCGGTCTACGAGGCAATCAATCGCGTCGATGAGCACCTGCGCGAGATATTGCCGCCAGCGCTGCAACCTGCTCAGTCTGGCGAAGAGGTGCTTGATCAGGACTTGAACGCGGCGATAAAACTGCTGAAAACCCGGCATTTGAGCGAGAAAAGCGACATTGTGACGTTTTTCAAGCCGTTCATTCTTGAAAGCCGCCTGCGCGACCGGCTTCGGCTGGGCGGCGGAGGCACGCTGGGCGTAGGCTTGCCGTCGCTGCCCTACAGCTTGATATCGCCCATCGTGTCACCGATCTTTTCGGCAGAGAAATCTCGCAGTGACGAAGCGTTTGCCCAGGTGTTCATGCCGATTCTGGGGATGGAAATGTCCTTCGGCAAAGCACGAACCGAAGCCGCCGAGGTCACCATCGGTGTGGCGGCAGGAAGCGCGGTTGCAGAGGGTGTGGGGATACAGGCTGCGCTCACTGGCCGCTTTACCGCTCAGGAAACCCAAACCAGCTCGACCCTCATGCGCTTTTTCCGCACCCGTCACAAGGACGATGAAATGCGCGGCAACATGCTGACCGCGCTGGACAGCATGGTCCGCTGGGACATCATCGACCCGCAAAAGGGCCAGCGCTACGCCGGGCCGCTGGAAGCCATACTGGCGCGTAACCCGGAGGTCTCTGTCAGCCAGATAGATGCGACGTCCAGCACCCGCAACGTCGCGGCGCGTATGGCATTGCGCGTCCCGGCGGTACGTTTCAAGGATGGCGCAAGCGATGCCTCTCAAACCCTGACGCCGGAACCTTCGGTGTACGTCGAAGCGGATCGAATCAAGGAAACACGTACGGAAACCGGCGGATTCATCAGCGTTGTCGGCGCCAAGGGTGACACTGCTCAGCAACGGGCGGGGGTCACCGCCAACCTGAACTTCGCGCCGATTGCCAGCTCGGCCACGTCAGCAAAAAAAGGTGCCAACCATGGGGTTCAGGGTCAGGGGCTGGGTTTGCAACTGGGCGTGTCCCGAGACCTGGCCTGGGCGCTGGAAAAGAACGAAATATCGCCCTTCCTGATTGGCGACAAACAGGACGCCGATCTGGACCGGCACTACTCCACGCCGCGCGACATGCAGGCCGAAATCACCGCCAACCGCGATCTGTGGTTGATGCGTTGCATCGAAACACTGGAGCCGGATGAGAAAGGCAACAAAAACACCCCCGACAACCGCCTGCGCGCGGCTATACACCTTGACGCTTTCGAGGCGACAATCAAACGTCTGGGCAAGGACAGCAAGTATTGCCAGTACAACGTCAATTACTCGATGAAGGGCCGGGCAGGCGCCGAAATAGACGGCTATCGCGGCATTCAGGCTGTGGCTTTGCAGCGCGGGGATGTGCAGGCAGCGGAAAAGGCCCAGCAGGCCATTGACGATATTTTGCTGACCAAAGAAACCTGGCGACCACTGGTGTTGATCGTTCGTGAACGGGCACGGGACTCAACCGTTGTCGGCTGGCGTAACCTGCTGCGTTGGCAGAAGCTCTCCAATATCGACGGTCAGCGCACTGCAGCGCAGTTTCCGCCGCCGTGAAAACGGGGATCGACACGCTGGTCATTCAACTGCACGACTAACGCGTCAATTCATTCCCAGCTCACGCTTTACCAGCTTCACCAGCTGCTTGGTGTTAAGCGGCTTGAGCAGGAAGTCCACCACGTTCAAGTGCATGGCATCGATGGCATCGCGCACGTTGGCATCGCCGGAGACGATAATGATCGGCAGTTCGGCGCGATCCGACTCCCTTACCTTGCGGATCAGGTCCAGCCCGTCGAAAGGTGCCATGCGCAAATCGGTAATCAGCAGTCCGATGGACTGACGCGTCTGGATCATTTCGAGCGCGCTGTCGCCACCGGGTGCGGTCATGCAACTGATGTCATTGAGGCTCAGAATTTCGGCCAGCAGCTCGCGCGCGTCGCTGTCGTCATCGACGATCAGAACTCGTTGCGGTGCGTCACGGGCGGGCGTGAGCATGACCTCATGGAGGGCATTGCGCTCTTCATCGCTCAAAATGTCGTGGTCAATCATTGCAGTCTCATCATTCCCTGAACTAATCCGACAGCAGATATGGATAAATCTGCGATGCATTTCGTCGGCATCCTGGCCAGTCTCCGCTCGCAATCCATTGCGTTCGTCAAATCAGTTACGCCGCAGCAGGCACGGCACTGTCACTCGGTTCAAGCGTAAGACTTACGTCCAATGGGCACCTGGCTGCAAGCGGCCGACCATGAGCACCAATAACAAGAACGCGGAACAGGCCATGAGCAAGGCAGATGCTTTCACCCAGGCAGGCAAGACAGCCGTGCTACAGAACATACACGGCACCATGCAGTTTCTGCAAAAATTCCCGCCTTTCAACCAGATGGAAAACGCGCATCTGGCGTACCTCGTAGAGCAGTGTCAGCTCCGGTTCTATGCTGCGGATGAAAGCATCATCAAGCCTGGCGATGGCCCGGTAGAGCACTTTTACATCGTCAAGCAGGGGCGAATCGTCGGTGAACGTCCGCATTCTGCCAAAGGCGGCACAGAAACAACATTTGAAATTACCACTGGCGAGTGTTTTCCACTTGCGGCCCTGCTGGGCGAGCGTGCCACTCGCACTGAACACCTGGCTGCAGAAGACACCTTCTGCCTGCAATTGAACAAGCAGGCGTTCATCAAGCTATTCGCGCTTTCCACAACGTTTCGCGACTTTGCCCTGCGCGGCGTCAGCAGCCTGCTGGATCAGGTCAATCAGCAGGTCCAGCAGCGCGCCGCTGAAACCCTGGGCACGCAGTATTCCCTGAATACACGTCTGGGCGAACTGGCCATGCGTCACCCGGTGATGTGCAGCCCTGAAACACCCATGCGCGACGCGGTGAAACTGATGCATGAACAGCAGGTAGGCAGCATCGTGATTGTCGACGAGCAGCAGGCCCCGCTGGGGATTTTTACCCTGCGCGACCTGCGTGAGGCAGTTGCCGATGTGAATGCCGATTTCAGCGCGCCGGTCAGACACACCATGAGCCTGTCGCCGTTCCATCTGAGCCCGGACGCCAGCGCATTCGACGCGGCCATCGCCATGACCGGACGTCACATCGCCCACGTGTGCCTGGTCAGAGACGGGCGATTGTGTGGCGTGGTATCGGAGCGCGATTTGTTTTCCTTGCAACGGGTCGACCTGGTCCACCTGGCGCGGACCATCCGCAATGCGCCGCGTATCGAGGCGCTCGCCGGTTTGAGGGGCGATATCGTCCAGTTGGTCGACCGCATGCTGGCCCATGGTGCCTCTTCGACCCAGATAACCCAGATCATTACCCTGCTCAATGACCACACCGTGTGCCGCGTGATCGAGCTGACACTTGCAGAAAATGGCGACCCCGGCATTGCATTCAGCTGGCTGTGCTTTGGTAGCGAAGGCCGTCGCGAGCAGACGCTGCATACCGATCAGGACAACGGCATTCTGTTTGAAGCCAGCGATGCGGCGGAGGCAGAGCAGATCCGCACGTTATTGTTGCCGATTGCCGAGCGTATCAATCAGAGCCTGGCACAGTGCGGTTTTACCCTGTGCAAGGGCAACATCATGGCCGGCAACCCCGACCTGTGCCTGTCCCGGCTCGAGTGGTCACAGCGCTTTGCAGCCTTTATCCGCGAGGCAACTCCGGAGAACCTGCTGGCATCGAGTATCTATTTCGATCTGCGCGTGGTCTGGGGCGATGAGAGCGGCGGCGAGCAACTGCGCCGCGGCATTCTTGATCAGGTAGCAGACAACAAGCTGTTCCAGCGCATGATGGCCGAGAACGCACTGCGCCAAAGGCCGCCGGTGGGCCGCTTCAAGGATTTCGTCCTGGCGCGCAAAGGCAGCGAAAAAGACACCCTGGACCTCAAGACCGAAGGCCTGACGCCCTTTGTCGACGGTGCGCGCCTGCTGGCGCTTGCCAGTGGTGTCGGCGTCAACAATACCCAGGAACGCCTGCGCCAACTGGTCGAACGTGAAGTCATCGACCCCCTGGATGGCGCTGCGTATGAAGAGGCGTACCACTTCATTCAGCAGACCCGCATGCAGCAACATCAATTGCAAAGCCGCCAGAACCTTCCTTACTCCAACCGCATCGACCCTGACACGCTCAACCATCTGGACAGACGCATTCTGCGCGAATCATTTCGCCAGGCGCAGCGACTGCAAACCAGCCTGACCCTGCGTTATCAACTATGAACCTGTTCGAATGGCTCAAGCCGCGCGCGAAAAAGACACCCTTGCAAGCGCATCACCTGGATCGCCTCAAAAAGCTGCCGGTCTGCGCGAACCTCAGCGACAAGCCGTTGCGCCAACAGCGCTGGGTCGTGCTGGACCTTGAAACCAGCGGCTTGAACATGAACCGCGATCAAGTGCTGTCCATCGGTGCGGTCGTAATTGAAGACGGTGCCATCGATCTGGGTCAACAGTTCGAGCGTACGCTGTTGCGCGTCGACCACAAGGTCAGCCCGGCCGTGCTTATTCATGGTTTGGCGCCCAGTGCGATTGCCGCGGGCTGCGAGCCGGCCGAGGCGTTGCTGGACTTCATGGAGTTCGTCGGCGAAAGCCCGATTCTGGGTTTTCATGCGCCGTTCGATCAGCACATGCTGTCGCGCGCACTGAAAGAAAGCCTGGACTACCGCTTGCGGCATCCGTTTTTCGATGCCGCAGAAATAGCCCCGATGCTCTGTGAACAAGCCAACCTGCGTCACGCGGGGCTGGACGACTGGACGCAGTTTTTTGGCCTGCATGCCGAAGAGCGTCACAACGCCAGCGCTGATGCACTGGTCACCGCAGAGCTGGCGCTGATCCTGTTCAGCCACGCCCGTCGTCAGCAGATCGACAGCCCGCGGCTACTGGAGGAGCGACTCGGGCAATGGCGCAGACGCAAGCAATCGCACTCGTTTTGACTGCGACCTGCACTTAGCTCTGGGAAATGGTCTTGGCGATTACATCCACCGTCGCGTCGACCTGCTCGCGGTAACGCTTGAGCTCGACCTTGTGCAATTGCTCAAGCTCGATTTGCTGCGAACAGAGGTTCAGCGCTGCCAGAACCAGCAGACGGTCACCGATCAACGTCGGGTATTTGCGCTTGGTGTCGGCCAACGACGCGTTGAGCATCGCCGCGGCCTTCATGAGGGTCAGGTCTTCACCGGCAGGGGCTTTGACCGAGTACTCATTACCCAGAATGGTGAGAACGGTTACACCGTTGCCATCGACGTTCATGCGCCAACAGCGCTTGCGCTGGTCGCGCGATCAACCAGTGCCTGGATACGGGCGGCGGTGCTGCCCTGCTTCTCTTCCTGCTCCATCAGGCTCAGTTGCAAGTTCTCGTTCTCGTCCTTGGCTTTTGCCAGCTCGGCACCGAGCTGTGCATTTGTGTCTTGAAGGGCCTGGTTCTGTTGCACCAGATCACCGACAAGTTGTTCCAATTGGCTAAGGGAGGCTTCCAACATTTTGATTTCTCGAGCAAATTTCAACGGGCGCGTACGATAAAGAAAAGTCGCTGCGCATGCCAGCGCTCAGGCTTTGATACTGATCTGTCATGACGTTGACATGTCCATAACGTAGACGCGTAGGGGGCTTGTGACTACGTATTCGGAATCCGGTTCCTGCTGTTCGTCAGACCGCCCCGAACTGCGACAAATGCGCACAGGCAATGGGCAAACTGACATCACCCTAACCCTCCCCAACCCAGTCTTTTCAAGGGTTTGCGCGAATGTCAGCCATATCCAAAGATAACCGTCAGTAATAAGTCGTCAATATTTAGTGCCTACTGACTCAAGACGTTAGTCGCATGACCGATAGGCAGCCATTCACTGCATTCCCTTCACCGTTAAATCGCATGGATTGCGTACCTGACCCTGGAAGCTTTCTATGTCCCTGCGAAATATGAACATCGCGCCCCGAGCGTTTCTTGGATTTGCCATGATCGGCATACTCATGTTGATTCTGGGTGTATTTGCACTGTCTCAGATGAGCAAGATCCGTGGCGCCACTGAAGTGCTGGCCGACAACAATGTGCCGAGCATCAAGAGCCTTGACCGATTCGCTGAAGTCAGCATTCGTTTGCGCGTTCTGTCCTATCGATTGCTGGTCAACCGCGACCCGGAAACCCAGCAGAAAACCATCGAGTTGATGGCGATGCGCAACAAGCAGATCACTGACGCTCAGGCGATTTACGAGAAGCTCATCAGCGATCCCGACGAGCGCAATCTTTACAGCCAGTACGTACAACTGCTGGGACAATATCGCCAGCTTGAAGAGCGCCTGAAGACCCTGACTCGCGCCAACAAGATCGATGAATTGCAGGGCCTGCTCAATAACGAAATGCTCAACAACTCCGACCAGATGAATGTTGTGCTCAGCAAACTGGTGGAGTTCAACACGGCTCAGTTGAACCAGGTGAAGAAGGATGCGTCCAGCGAGTACGATTCGGCATTCAATCTGGTCGTCGGACTGTTGATCGCTGCCACCCTGCTGACCATCGTGTTTGCCTGGATGCTGATCAAAAGTATTACCACGCCGATTGCCACGGCTCTGCATGCAGCGGAAACCATCGCACAAGGCAACCTGACCCGGCCGATCCAGATCGACGGTACCGATGAAGCCGGTCGTTTGCTGCTGGCCATGAAAACCATGCAGGACAAGCTGCGCGATACGTTGCAGGGAATTTCCGGTTCGGCCACGCAACTGGCCTCGGCTGCTGAAGAGCTCAATGCTGTCACCGACGAAAGCGCACGCGGGCTGGTGCAGCAGAACAACGAAATCGAGCAGGCTGCAACCGCAGTCAACGAGATGACCAGCGCCGTGGAAGAAGTCGCGCGCAATGCCGTCAGCACGTCACAAGCGTCTCGCAATGCTGCGACATCTGCTGGCGACGGTCGTGATCTGGTTCAGGAAACCGTCAGCGCCATCGAACGCATGAGCGGCGATGTGAAAGGTACGGCTGAACTGATCATCAACCTGGCCAGTGAATCGCGTGATATCGGTAAGGTGCTGGACGTGATTCGCGGCCTGGCAGACCAGACCAATCTGCTCGCCCTCAACGCCGCCATCGAGGCTGCACGCGCTGGTGAAGCCGGGCGTGGCTTTGCTGTAGTCGCCGACGAAGTCCGCGCCCTGGCGCACCGCACGCAGCAATCGACCAGTGAAATCGAACGCATGATCGGTAGCATTCAGAGCGGTACGGAGCAGGCAGTGAGTTCGATGCGCAACAGCACCGAACGCGCCGAATCGACGTTGAACATCGCCAAAGGCGCGGGCTTGGCGCTGAACACCATCAACGTTGCAGTCGAAGAGATCAACGAACGCAACATGGTCATCGCCAGTGCTGCCGAAGAGCAGGCGCAAGTCGCTCGCGAAGTGGACCGCAACCTGGTCAACATCCGCGACCTGTCTGCACAATCCACCACCGGCGCCAATCAAACCAGCGCGGCCAGCACCGAGCTATCCCGCCTGGCCGTGGACCTCAACAGCATGGTGTCGCGCTTCGCACTGTAAACACACGAAAACTCAACTGGCGTGCCGGCGCTCCGCGTCAGTACGCCGTTCTGGACGCTCCGTGTCCTCTTGCGACGCAGAGCGTCGCGAACTGCATACCACGCTGGATCCCGACTATCGTGCGACGCTCCGCGTCGCATGCCTTTCCGGACGCTCCGCGTCCTCTTGTGGCGTAGGGCGACTAAAGCCTCACACTCGCAAACGTCGATTCATTACGCGCCTGACTCAACGCCGACATCGGTCCGGACAATGGGGCGAGCACCATTGCCTGCGGGATCGGCATCATGGCGACCTGTTGCGCGGTGTTGGAACCCACGCGCTCGTCACGCGGCGGAATGCCGAAGTATTCGCGGTAGCATTTGGAGAAGTGTGGCGTCGATACGAAGCCGCACACCGACGCCACTTCGATGATCGACATCGGTGTCTGCTTGAGCAGTTGCCGGGCGCGGATCAGGCGCAGTTTCAGGTAGTAGCGCGACGGCGAGCAGTGCAGGTATTTCTGGAACAGTCGCTCTAGCTGCCTGCGCGACACGGCGACGTACACCGCCAGCTCGTCAAGGTCGATCGGCTCTTCAAGATTGGCCTCCATCAACGCCACAATTTCCTGCAGCTTTGGCTGATTGGTACCCAGCATGTGCTTGAGCGGCACGCGCTGATGATCCTGTTCGTTGCGAATGCGTTCGTAGACGAACATCTCGGAAATCGCGGCCGACAACTCACGACCATGATCGCGGCTGATCAGGTGCAGCATCATGTCCAATGGCGCCGTGCCACCCGAGCTGGTGAAGCGGTTACGGTCCAGGGTGAACAGCCGGGTGCTCATCGACACGCGTGGAAAGGCTTCCTGCATTGAAGCCAGACACTCCCAATGCACACTGCAATCGAAGCCATCCAGCAAGCCGGCACACGCCAGCGCCCAACTGCCGGTGCACACCGCGCCGAGGCGACGTGACTGACGTGCCTGGCTCTGCAGCCAGCTCACGTGTTCACGCGTCACGGTGCGCTGAATGCCGACACCACCACAGACGATGACGGTATCGAGTGCCGGAGCCTTGTGCATGGCGGCATCCGGTGTGATCTGCAAACCGTCACTGGCCCACACCTGACCGCCGTCCACGCTCAGCGTGGTCCAGCGATACAACTCGCGGCCCGATAGCTGGTTAGCCATACGAAGAGGTTCTACCGCCGATGCGAGGGAGATCAGGGTGAAGTTATCCAGCAGCAGAAAGCCGATGGATTGTGGCGCGCGGTTCTGAGGTTGGGCCCCTTGATTGAACGATGTCATCACACTATCTCCTCACATATGGCATTGGTTGGCCCCAGGACAGGCTCTTCTTATAGCCCTCTTCATTGATGGGCTTTGTGATGACATCGCAAATCCCATGCCGGAAATTGATCAGCCATTCAACAACACCTGAAAACGACGTCGCGAAGTGTCTATCCAGCAGCGACCCGAGTGTCTGTTTGCGACGCCAAGGCGCGCTGGCCGCACTCCTGATGAGCAATTCGGTAGCACACGGGGAAACGCCATGGGGCTAGACGTGCCCCAAGTGCTACTCAAGGCACGCCCTGAAAAATCAGGTCGTCAGCGGGTTTTCGCGCTAAAAGGTGGCGGCCATCGAGGCGTGTGATCAAAAACCGCGCAGCCATCAAAAGTGATTGTCAGACCTGACGACACGACCGCACGGGCTGACCCGATAATGAACTTGTCGGCGTTACCCCCCTCCAAAAGACCGCGTTCGCGCAGGCACCGACCTGCCAACCGACCGCTGCCGACCTGCGCAGCGACTGTGTAACGTACTGGCCGTTTTTCAGCAGTCCCAACACTGCAACCGGGCGTGTGTACGATGCAACGAATCTGTAAGCGACCTTGCGCGCACTGGATACGACGCCTCCTGCACTGGATACGACGCCCCCTGTAGGCGTTTGATTTTCCCTGTTACATGATCGGTTCCGACTCGATCGCCCGGCGCAGTGATGGAGCTTCGCGAAAAGCCTCGCCAACCCATAAGCCGCGTCAGCGTTCACCTGCTGATGACTAGAAGAAATTCACAGGAGTCCACCCATGAAAGGTTCCAAATCGTTGCTGTTGGCCGCTACGCTCTGTATGCCGGTGCTTGCTCAGGCAGCCGAGCCAGAGGCCTGTCATACGGTCAACTTCTCCGACGTAGGCTGGACCGATATCACCGTTACTACTGCGGTCACCAGCGCCGTACTCGAGTCCCTGGGTTACACGACCAAGACCACCATGATTTCCGTACCGGTGACCTACAAGTCGCTGGCCGACGGCAAGAACATGGACGTGTTCCTCGGCAACTGGATGCCGACCATGGAAAACGACATCAAGCCGTATCGCGAAGCCGGGACTGTCGAAACCGTGCGTGCCAACCTGGAGAACGCCAAGTACACCCTGGCAGTGCCTCAGGCGCTCTACGACAAAGGCCTGCATGACTTCGCCGACATCGCCAAATTCAAGAAGGAACTGGGCGGCAAGATCTACGGCATCGAGCCCGGCAATGATGGCAATCGCCTGATCCAGAGCATGATCGACAAGAACGCCTTCGGCCTGAAAGATGCAGGCTTCAAGGTTGTAGAGTCCAGCGAAGCCGCAATGCTTTCGCAGGTCGACCGCGCCGTGAAACGCAAAAACGACGTCGTGTTCCTCGGCTGGGAACCGCATCCGATGAACACGCGTTTCAAGATGAAATATCTGACTGGCGGTGATGACTTCTTCGGCCCCAACTATGGCCAGGCGACCATCTACACCAACACCCGCAAAGGCTACAGTCAGGAATGCAGCAACGTAGGTCAGTTGCTCAAGAACCTGTCCTTCACACTGGACATGGAAAGCACCCTGATGGGCAACGTCCTGGACGACAAAATGAAGCCTGATGCCGCCGCCAAGGCGTGGATCAAGAAAAACCCGCAAGTACTCGACACCTGGCTCGCCGGCGTGACCACCGTCGATGGCAAGCCAGGCCTGGAGGCAGCCAAAGCCAAGTTGACCCAGTAAGCCGACAGCAGGCGGGGCTGACCCGCCTGCTGCCCTCTTCACCTTCCGCAAGCGGACACCCGAAATCATGCTGACTGACCATAAAATCCCTCTGGGCGAGTACATCGCCGCATTTGTCGATTGGTTGACGGCCAACGGCGCCGACTACTTCGACGCGATTGCCTCGACACTGGAAATGATGATCCACGGGTTCACTTTCGCGCTGACCTGGTTCAATCCATTCGTACTGATCGGCCTTATCGCCGCCCTCGCGCATTTCATCCAGCGCAAGTGGGGCCTGACGGTTTTCGTCATCCTTTCGTTTCTGCTGATCCTCAACCTGCATTACTGGCAGGAAACCATGGAAACCCTGGCGCAGGTGCTCTTCGCCACGCTGGTGTGTGTCGTCATCGGCGTGCCGCTGGGCATCATTGCCGCGCACAAGCCGCTGTTCTACACCATCATCCGGCCATTGCTCGATCTGATGCAGACTGTTCCCACGTTCGTCTATCTGATCCCGACACTCACGCTATTCGGTCTGGGCGTAGTGCCCGGCCTGATCTCGACCGTGGTCTTCGCCATTGCTGCACCGATTCGCCTGACGTATCTGGGCATCCGCGATGTACCCCAGGAATTGCTGGACGCCGGCAAGGCCTTCGGCTCGTCGCGCCGCCAGTTGCTGACCCGTATCGAACTGCCCTACGCCATGCCCAGCATCGCTGCCGGGATCACCCAGTGCATCATGCTGTCGTTGTCGATGGTGGTGATTGCCGCGCTGGTCGGTGCCGATGGTCTGGGCAAACCCGTGGTCAACGCACTGAACACAGCCGATATCGCGCTCGGCTTCGAAGCCGGTCTGGCAATCGTATTGCTGGCCATCATGCTCGACCGTATCTGCAAACAACCCGAAGCCAAGGTAGGGTCCGACGCATGAGTATCATCAAATTCGACAAGGTAGACGTCATCTTCTCCAAGGACCCGCGTGAAGCCCTCAAGCTGCTGGACGAAGGCCTCACGCGTGACCAGATTCTGAAGAAAACCGGGCAGATCGTCGGCGTCGAGAACGCCAGTCTGGACATCGAGAAAGGCGAAATCTGCGTGTTGATGGGCTTGTCCGGCTCGGGTAAATCCAGCCTGTTGCGCTGCATCAACGGCCTCAATACCGTCAGCCGTGGCTCGTTGTTCGTCGAGCATGAAGGCTCGCAGATCAACATCGCCAACTGCAGCGCGGCCGAACTGAAAATGATGCGCACCAAACGCATTGCGATGGTCTTCCAGAAGTTCGCCCTGATGCCCTGGCTGACAGTACGCGAGAACATCAGCTTCGGCCTGGAAATGCAGGGTCGCCCGGAAAAGGAACGACGCAAGCTGGTCGATGAAAAGCTCGAGCTGGTGGGCCTGACACAGTGGCGCAACAAGAAACCGGACGAGCTGTCCGGCGGCATGCAGCAGCGAGTCGGGCTGGCCCGCGCACTGGCAATGGATGCCGACATTCTGCTGATGGACGAACCGTTCTCGGCGCTTGACCCGCTCATCCGCCAAGGCTTGCAGGACGAACTGCTGGCCCTGCAAAGCAAGCTGAGCAAGACCATCGTCTTCGTCAGCCACGACCTGGATGAAGCCCTGAAGCTCGGCAGCCGGATCGCCATCATGAAAGATGGCCGCATCGTGCAATACAGCGTGCCAGAGCAGATCGTGCTCAATCCGGCAGACGAATACGTGCGCACCTTCGTTGCACACACCAACCCACTGAACGTGCTGTGTGGTCGCAGCCTGATGCGCACGGTCGATGAGTGCACGCACGTCAACGATTCGGTGTGCCTGGACCCGAGCGGCGACTCATGGCTCGACCTGGCCGAAGGCAATGTGATCAAGGGCGCACGGCAAGGTGCTACGCCCCTCGATCTGCAGAACTGGACCCCCGGCCAGGACGTCGGCACGCTCGACCGTCGCCCTACCCTGGTGCACTCCAACATCGGCATGCGCGACGCATTGCAGATCCGCTACCAGACCGGCAACAAGCTGGTCCTGCAGGACGGCAACAAAGTGGTCGGCATTCTCGGGGATACCGAGCTGTATCACGCACTGCTGGGCAAAAACCACGGCTAAGGCCTGAAAATTAAAGTCTGAAACCGACAAGCCCGCTTCTCTGTGCTGGAATCACTCCAGCCGGGAGCGGGCTTTTTCGTTTGCGGCCTCGTCACCGCGCAACGCCTCTTCTGCTATTTCCGTTCCCTTGGCCCCCATGTCGTAAACGCACCTTTGTGTGGCGTCCATAGGCATTTGGCGACTTCGGTCCGGCCCTACCATCGCTCTCAGAGGGCTCTGTTCGGCCCTAACGACAAGTCAGGCGCCGCGCCGCCGCTGGGAGATCCGCGATGTTCAGCAAGCAAGACCAGATCCAGGGTTATGACGACGCACTGTTGTCGGCAATGAACGCCGAGGAGCAGCGTCAGGAAGACCATATCGAGCTGATCGCCTCGGAGAACTACACCAGCAAACGCGTGATGCAGGCGCAGGGCAGCGGCCTGACCAACAAGTACGCAGAGGGCTACCCTGGCAAGCGTTACTACGGCGGCTGCGAGCACGTCGACAAGGTCGAGCAACTGGCCATCGAGCGCGCCAAACAGCTGTTCGGGGCCGATTATGCCAACGTCCAGCCACACTCCGGCAGCCAGGCCAACGCAGCGGTCTATCTGGCGTTGCTGCAAGCAGGCGACACTGTATTGGGCATGAGCCTGGCGCACGGCGGTCATCTGACCCACGGTGCCAAGGTCAGCTTCTCGGGCAAACTCTACAACGCCGTGCAGTACGGCATCGACACCACCACCGGGCTGATCGATTACGACGAAGTCGAACGCATCGCCGTCGAATGCCAGCCGAAAATGATCATTGCCGGTTTCTCGGCCTACTCGAAGACGCTGGATTTTCCGCGCTTCCGTGAAATCGCCGACAAGGTAGGTGCCTACCTGTTCGTCGACATGGCGCACGTTGCAGGTCTGGTGGCTGCCGGTCTCTATCCGAACCCGCTGCCGTATGCCGATGTGGTCACCACCACCACGCACAAGACACTGCGTGGCCCACGCGGCGGCCTGATTCTCGCCAAGGCCAACGAAGAGCTGGAGAAGAAATTCAATTCCGCCGTCTTCCCCGGCGGTCAGGGCGGCCCGCTGATGCACGTTATCGCCGCCAAGGCCGTGTGCTTCAAGGAAGCGATGGAGCCAGGTTTCAAGGCTTATCAACAGCAGGTCATCGACAACGCACAAGCGATGGCGCAGGTATTCATCGACCGCGGCTTCGATGTGGTTTCAGGCGGGACCGACAACCATTTGTTTCTGGTCAGCCTGATTCGTCAGGGCCTGACCGGCAAGGACGCCGACGCGGCACTGGGCCGTGCGCACATCACCGTCAACAAGAACTCGGTGCCCAACGACCCGCAGTCGCCGTTCGTGACCTCCGGTCTGCGCATAGGCACGCCGGCCGTCACCACCCGCGGCTTCAAGGTGACCCAATGCGTCGAGCTGGCGGGCTGGATCTGCGACATTCTCGATAACCTCGGTGATGCCGATGCCGAGGCCAACGTCGCCAGCCAGGTAGCAGCCTTGTGCGCCGATTTCCCGGTTTATCGCTGAGTCAGGAGTAGCCTTACATGCAGCATTACTCAGGCTTCGGCCTTCTCAAGCATTCCCTCAGCCATCACGAAAACTGGCAGCGCATGTGGCGCACGCCGACCCCGAAAAAGGTCTACGACGTGGTCATCGTCGGCGGTGGCGGGCACGGTCTGGCGACTGCCTACTATCTGGCCAAGGAGCACGGCATCACCAATGTGGCCGTGGTCGAGAAAGGCTGGCTGGGCGGCGGCAACACCGCACGTAACACCACCATCGTGCGCTCCAACTACCTGTGGGACGAGTCGGCCCACCTTTATGAGCACGCGATGAAACTGTGGGAAGGCCTGTCCCAGGACCTGAACTACAACGTCATGTTTTCCCAGCGCGGCGTCTACAACCTGTGCCACACCTTGCAGGACATGCGCGACTCCGAGCGGCGTGTCAGCGCCAACCGCCTGAACGGTGTAGATGGCGAACTGCTCAACGGCAAGCAGGTCGCTGAGGAAATCCCATACCTGGACTGCTCGAAAAACACCCGCTACCCGATCATCGGCGCAACCGTTCAGCGCCGTGGCGGCGTAGCTCGTCACGACGCAGTGGCCTGGGGCTTTGCGCGTGCCGCCGACGCCTTGGGCGTGGACCTTATCCAGCAGACCGAAGTCATCGGCTTTCGCAAGGAAAACGGCGTGTGCATCGGCGTCGAAACCAACAAGGGTTTCATCGGTGCCAAACGTGTCGGCGTGGTAACCGCCGGTAACTCCGGGCACATGGCCAAACTGGCGGGCTTTCGTCTGCCGATCGAATCACATCCTTTGCAGGCACTGGTCTCCGAGCCGATCAAGCCGATTATCGACAGCGTCATCATGTCCAACGCCGTGCACGGCTACATCAGTCAATCCGACAAGGGCGACCTGGTGATCGGTGCCGGTATCGACAGTTGGGTCGGTTATGGCCAGCGTGGCTCTTACCCGGTGATCGAACACACTATTCAGGCCATCGTTGAGATGTTTCCGGTGCTGTCGCGTGTGCGCATGAACCGCCAGTGGGGCGGCATCGTCGACACCACGCCGGACGCCTGCCCGATCATTTCCAAGACGCCGGTGCCGAACATGTTCTTCAACTGCGGCTGGGGCACAGGCGGCTTCAAGGCCACGCCGGGCTCGGGCAACGTGTTTGCCGCCAGTCTGGCCAAAGGCGAGATGCACCCGCTGGCCAAACCGTTCTCCATCGACCGTTTCCACAACGGCGCGCTCATCGACGAACACGGCGCTGCAGCCGTAGCCCACTAACAGGAGAACCCGACCATGCTGCATATCTTCTGTCCTCACTGTGGCGAACTGCGCTCCGAAGAGGAATTCCACCCGTCCGGCCAGGCGCATATTCCACGCCCGCTGGACCCAGGTGCCTGCACCGATGAGCAATGGGGCGACTACATGTTCTTTCGCGATAACCCGCGCGGCCTGCACCACGAGCTGTGGATACACGCTGCCGGTTGCCGCCAGTACTTCAACATGACGCGCAATACCGTGACCTACGAGATTCTCGAAACCTATCCGATTGGTACGAAGCCGCAGTTCACGGATCAGGGAGACAAGGTATGAGCCAGACCCAGCGCCTGCCCAACGGCGGCCGTATCAATCGCAGCAAGGTGCTCAACTTCACCTTCAACGGCCAGACCTATCAGGGCTTTGAAGGCGACTCGCTGGCCTCTGCCCTGCTGGCCAATGGCGTCGATATCATCGGCCGCAGTTTCAAATACTCCCGCCCGCGCGGCATCTTCGCAGCGGGTTCGGAAGAGCCAAACGCCGTGTTGCAGATCGGCGCGACCGAAGCGACGCAAATCCCCAACGTGCGCGCCACGCAACAAGCGCTCTATGCAGGACTGGTCGCCACCAGCACCAACGGCTGGCCAAGCGTGAACACCGACGTCATGGGCATTTTGGGCAAGGTCGGTGGCAAGCTGATGCCACCGGGCTTCTACTACAAAACCTTCATGTACCCGCAATCGTTCTGGATGACTTACGAAAAGTACATCCGCAAGGCTGCGGGCCTGGGGCGCTCGCCGACCGAGAACGATCCGGACAGCTATGACGCGATGAACCAGCACTGTGACGTGCTGATCGTAGGCGCTGGCCCTGCCGGCCTGGCCGCCGCGCTGGCTGCGGGCCGCAGTGGTGCCCGAGTGATCGTTGCGGATGAACAGGAGGAGTTCGGCGGCAGTCTGCTCGACAGCCGTGAAAGTCTCGATGGCAAACCCGCTGCCGAATGGGTGGCTACGGTGGTCGCCGAGCTGAAAAGCCTGCGCAACGTGACACTGCTGCCGCGCGCCACGGTCAACGGCTACCACGATCACAATTTCCTGACCATTCACGAACGTCTGACCGATCACCTCGGTGATCGCGCGCCCATCGGCATGGTTCGCCAACGCATGCACCGGGTACGCGCCAAGCGCGTGGTGCTGGCTGCCGGTACTCATGAGCGCCCGCTGGTTTACGGCAACAACGATGTGCCGGGCAACATGCTGGCCGGCGCCGTTTCGACCTATGTCCGGCGTTACGGCGTAGCACCGGGTAAAAAACTGGTGCTGTCCACCAACAACGACCATGCCTACCGCGTTGCGCTGGACTGGCTCGACGCCAGCCTGCAAGTGGTTGCGATTGCCGATGCGCGGCACAACCCGCGCGGCCCGCTGGTTGAGGAAGCCCGCGCCAAAGGCATTCGCATTCTGACCGGCAGCGCAGTGATTGAAGCGCGTGGCAGCAAACGCGTGACAGCTGCCCGCGTCGCCGCAATCGACGTCAAGGCGCACACCGTCACCAGCCCCGGCGAATGGCTTGAGTGCGATCTGGTGGCCAGCTCCGGCGGCTACAGCCCGATTGTGCACCTGGCCTCGCACTTGGGTGGCAAGCCGGTATGGCGTGAGGACATCCTCGGGTTTGTACCGGGCGAAGCACCGCAGAAACGTATCTGCGTAGGCGGCGTCAACGGCGTCTACAGTCTGGCAGACAGCCTGGCCGATGGTTTTGAAGGTGGCGTGCGCGCGGCCAGCGAAGCAGGCTTCAAGGTGGTCGAAGGCGTGATGCCCAAAGCCCTCAGTCGCGCTGAAGAACCGACACTGGCGCTGTTTCAGGTGCCGCACGAGAAAGGCACCGCTCGGGCCCCCAAGCAATTCGTCGACCTGCAGAACGACGTGACCGCTGCCGCCATCGAGCTGGCGACCCGTGAAGGTTTCGAGTCGGTCGAGCACGTAAAACGCTACACCGCGCTGGGTTTCGGTACTGATCAGGGCAAGCTGGGCAACGTCAACGGTCTGGCCATCGCCGCCCGTTCACTGAACGTGTCGATCCCGGAAATGGGCACCACCATGTTCCGTCCCAACTACACGCCGGTCACGTTCGGCGCGATAGCCGGGCGTCATTGCAAGCACATCTTCGAACCGGTGCGTTTCACCGCACTGCACGCCTGGCATGTCAAAAACGGTGCCGAATTCGAAGACGTCGGCCAGTGGAAACGCCCGTGGTACTTCCCGAAAAACGGTGAAGACCTGCCCGCAGCCGTCGCTCGCGAATGCAAGGCTGTGCGTGACAGTGTGGGTCTGCTGGACGCTTCGACGCTGGGCAAAATCGACATTCAAGGCCCGGATGCCCGCGAATTCCTCAACCGCATCTACACCAATGCGTGGACCAAACTGGACGTGGGCAAGGCTCGCTACGGCCTGATGTGCAAGGAAGACGGCATGGTCTTCGATGATGGCGTGACTGCCTGCCTCGCCGACAACCACTTCCTGATGACTACCACCACAGGCGGCGCTGCACGCGTCCTGCAATGGCTGGAAATCTATCAGCAGACCGAATGGCCGGACCTGAAAGTGTATTTCACCTCAGTGACCGATCACTGGGCGACGCTGACGCTGTCCGGCCCCAACAGCCGCAAGCTGCTCAGCGAAGTCACCGATATCGACCTGGGCCGTGAAGCCTTCCCGTTCATGACCTGGAAGGAAGGTCTGGTCGCCGGTGTGCCAGCTCGCGTATTCCGTATCTCGTTTACCGGTGAGCTGTCCTACGAGGTCAACATTCAGGCTGACTACGCCATGGGCGTTCTGGAAAAGATCGCCGAGGCAGGCAAACAGTACAACCTGACGCCTTACGGCACTGAAACCATGCACGTACTGCGCGCCGAAAAGGGCTTCATCATCGTTGGCCAGGACACCGATGGTTCGATGACTCCGGACGACCTGAACATGGGCTGGTGTGTCGGCCGGACCAAGCCATTCTCGTGGATCGGCTGGCGCGGCATGAATCGCGAAGACTGTGTACGCGAACAGCGCAAGCAACTGGTCGGCCTCAAGCCTGTCGACCCGACCAAATGGCTGCCAGAGGGTGCGCAACTGGTGTTCGATACCAAACAGACGATCCCGATGAGCATGGTTGGCCATGTGACTTCCAGCTATGCACACAACTCGCTGGGCTATTCGTTTGCGATGGGCGTGGTCAAAGGCGGCCTGGCGCGCATGGGAGAGCGGGTGTTCGCGCCTCTGGCAGACGGCAGCGTGATCGAAGCCGAGATCGTTTCCTCGGTGTTCTTCGATCCAAAGGGTGAGCGCCAGAATGTCGAGTAACACACGGAGCGCCGATCATAAGCAGCACACAGAATTCAAGGCAGGTGATTCATGACCACAGCGAACGTTTACCAGCAGCGCCCGACCACCGATGTCAAAGCCGAGTCGCCGCTGTTCCACGCAAACCTCGACAGCCTGATCGGCAAGGGGCGCGCCAGCCCCGGCGTGTTCCTGCGCGAGAAAAAGCTGCTGGGCCACCTGACGATTCGTGGCAATGCCCACGATCCGGCCTTCGCCGCAGGCGTACACAAGGCGCTTGGCATGGAGCTTCCCGCCGCACTGATGCTGGTGGTCAACGGCGAAAGCTCACTGCAATGGCTTGGCCCGGATGAATGGCTGCTGATCGTGCCGAGCGGCGAAGAGTTCGCGGCAGAGCAAAAGCTGCGAGAGGCGCTGACCGGGCTGCATATCTCCATCGTCAACGTCAGTGGCGGCCAGTCGATCCTCGAACTGACCGGTCCGAAAGTGCGCCAGGTATTGATGAAGTCCACCAGCTACGACGTGCACCCGGACAACTTCCCGGTGGGCAAGGCCGTCGGCACGGTGTTCGCCAAATCACAACTGGTGATCCGCCGTACCGGTGAAGAAACCTGGGAGCTGCTGGTCCGCCGCAGCTTCTCGGATTACTGGTGGCTGTGGTTGCAGGATGCGAGTGCCGAGTACGGGCTGAGCATTCAGGCGTGAAGAGCCTGGAACCGGGGCTGAAACCGCAGCGTCGGTCTCAATGAAGACTCCAGAGGGAGAGGCCTGTGGGAGCGGACTTGTCCGCGAAGACGGTAGTCCAGACATTTCCGGTGAATGTACCGCCCCCTTCGCGAACAAGCGAAGCGTCGCCCGGTACGCTCCCACAAGATTTGTGTATAACGCGGAGCATTGGCACAAGAGTCAGCCGTATCTGTGGATAACGAACATTCAGGAGCTTTGATTCAATGAGCCGCGCGCCCGATACGTGGATTTTAACCGCCGACTGCCCCAGTGTACTGGGCACGGTAGATGCGGTGACCCGCTTCCTGTTCGAGCAGGGCTGCTACGTCACTGAGCACCACTCCTTCGATGATCGCCTGTCAGGGCGTTTCTTCATACGCGTGGAATTTCGTCAGCCCCAGGCTTTCGACGAACAGGCTTTCCGGGCCGGGCTGAGCGAACGAGGCGAAGCCTTCGGCATGATCTTCGAACTCACAGCACCCAACTACCGCCCAAAAGTGGTGATCATGGTTTCAAAAGCCGATCACTGCCTGAACGATCTGCTCTATCGCCAGCGTATCAATCAACTGTCCATGGACGTGGTCGCGGTGGTGTCCAATCACCCGGATCTTGAGCCATTGGCTGGCTGGCACGGTATTCCGTACTACCATTTCCCTCTGGACCCGAACGACAAGCCTGCGCAGGAAGCGAAGGTCTGGCAGGTGATCGAAGAGTCCGGCGCAGAGCTGGTGATTCTCGCCCGCTACATGCAGGTCCTTTCACCCGATCTATGCAGAAAACTGGACGGCAAGGCGATCAACATCCACCACTCGCTGTTGCCCGGTTTCAAGGGTGCCAAGCCTTACCATCAGGCTTACAACAAGGGTGTGAAACTGGTGGGTGCCACCGCACATTACATCAACAACGATCTGGACGAAGGTCCGATCATTGCTCAAGGCGTGGAAGTGGTTGATCACAGCCACTATCCCGAAGACCTGATTGCCAAAGGTCGAGACATCGAAGGTCTGACACTGGCCCGCGCAGTGGGCTATCACATTGAACGGCGGGTGTTTCTCAACGCCAACAGGACGGTGGTTTTATAGCTGCAACTGCTTCTCTCTGCTCCACCACAATAAAAGCGAGGTGACATGTATGTCTGGTAATCGCGGTGTAGTGTATCTCGGCGCTGGCAAGGTCGAAGTGCAATCAATCCCCTTCCCGAAAATGGAAGACCCACGCGGCAAGCGCATCGAACACGGCGTGATCCTGCGCGTAGTCTCCACCAATATCTGCGGCTCGGACCAACACATGGTGCGTGGTCGCACGACGGCGCAAACCGGGTTGGTCCTGGGTCATGAAATCACCGGCGAGGTGCTGGAAGCCGGGCGCGACGTGGAACATCTGAAAGTCGGTGATCTGGTTTCTGTGCCGTTCAACGTGGCCTGCGGTCGCTGCCGCAGTTGCAAGGAACAGAACACCGGCGTCTGCCTGACGGTCAACCCGGCCCGCCCCGGCGGTGCATACGGCTACGTCGACATGGGCGACTGGGTCGGCGGTCAGGCTGAATACGTCCTGGTGCCTTACGCTGACTTCAACCTGCTCAAACTGCCAGACCGCGACGCGGCGATGGAGAAAATCCGCGACCTGACCTGCCTGTCCGACATCCTGCCCACCGGCTACCACGGTGCAGTGACTGCCGGGGTTGGCCCTGGCAGCACGGTTTACGTAGCAGGCGCTGGCCCGGTCGGCCTGGCTGCGGCGGCGTCAGCACGCTTGTTGGGCGCGGCGGTGGTAATCGTCGGCGACGTCAACCCGAAACGCCTAGTCCACGCCAAGGCCCAAGGCTTCGAAATTGCTGACCTGTCCCTGGACACGCCACTGCACGAACAGATCGCTGCCCTGCTCGGCGAGCCTGAAGTGGATTGCGCCATCGACGCCGTAGGCTTCGAAGCACGCGGTCACGGCCATGCTGGCGCTCAGGCCGAAGCACCCGCCACCGTTCTCAACTCGTTGATGGGCGTGGTGCGCGTCGCAGGCAAGATCGGCATCCCCGGCCTGTACGTCACCGAAGACCCAGGTGCCGTAGACGCTGCCGCAAAAATGGGCAGCCTGAGCATTCGCTTCGGCCTGGGCTGGGCCAAATCCCACAGCTTCCACACCGGCCAGACCCCGGTCATGAAATACAACCGCCAGCTGATGCAGGCAATCATGTGGGACCGCATCAAGATCGCCGACATAGTGGGGGTCGAGGTGATCAGTCTGGATGAGGCTCCGCGGGGTTATGGCGAGTTTGATTCGGGCGTGCCGAAGAAGTTTGTGATTGATCCGCATGGGTTGTTTGGTGCCTAACTGAAAAAAACGCTTGCCCATTTCGCCTCTCAATAAAAGGCCGAGCAATCGGTCTTTTATTCCGTCCGCCTTATTCTGTTTGACGTCCTGGATATCCTTAACTTACTCTTACTATAGGGTGGCGGAAGCTGCGTCGCAAAGTCGTAACTGGGGGGTGGCGCCCCGGTTAGCGTCCTTGAAACGCTCAAAAATCTCTTTTCAAGAAGCTTATAGCTTTCGATAAACTCTATAGGCGGGGAAATACCTTGAAGCGCATATGTCCTCTTCCAAAATTCCGCTAGATTAAAATTGTATTCCAACGCGCCGTATTTTCTATACGCGTCGTCGACAACAAGATTTTGCCTCGACTTATTTATTATCTTTCCAGGATGATTTAGCTCTTGCGTAGTTAATCCCGACCTACCAGCCAATGAAGTTTCGGATAATGAACCCACGGTAGAATCAACTCCTGGACTGCGACTCGAACCCACTGAAACAAGTTCAGCAGACGATGAGCCGCCTATAGTAAGAGTTGATTTCTTTTTGGCTTTTATTATCTTTAAAGCAAGCATGAATGGATTAAACATATGCCCAGTCAAATCGATCCGATTAACCGGATCCCCCCCACAGTACCCATACGCATTCACCCCACCCTCACCAAACGGGCTCAGACTGTCCGGGCTGTTGAACCTCATCAACACCGGGTTAAACGCCCGATACCCATTCCCCAGCAAATAGTGCCCCGTCACCGGGTCAACCCGCTGGCCAGTAAAGCCCGGCAGGCTTGCGCGGCCTGAAGGATGACGATGTCCGTAAGGCGTGTAGGCAAACTCCAACCCCTGAGCGGCAATCACTGACTGCTGTTGATCCGTCGCCAACAACGTGCCGTCGCGCTGATTATTTTCTGCACTCAGGCACGCCAGCAAATGCTCATCCGTGCGCATAAGAGTGTGCTGGACCTGCCCCTGAATCTGCGTAGCCAAGAGTGTCTTCTGATAAAAAAGGCAAGTGCTGCCCTGCCCCGCGGCCGAACAATCGGCCAGGCGATCCAATGGATCGTAGCGATAAACACAGAGCACGGATTGCCCAGACGAAGCCATGGCTTCACTCCTTGAAGTCACCCATTGCAGCAAGTCTGGGCTGACTATCTACTTGCGCCCAGCTAGCAGAACTACTAGGTGCCAGGCCGAAAGGCGCTGAACACAGTCATGCCGGCGCACAGACCGAAGCGCCCTTCACTCATTGATGGGCGTGACTTAAACACAACAAAACTTATTATCAGCGTCATGGTTAAAAGGCGCTCCGCCTACCCCTTTAACCAACTGGGTGGTTGGCCATTATCGGAATCGATTTGACGCGCCCGCCCGCTTCTCGATAGTGCCATTGCCACCTCTAAGACGCTCAACCGCACGTCTATAATAGTCAAGATTATTCTTTACAGCATACGGTACAAAATCACCTCTACCAATATATGATTCATTTGTCAGGACCAGTTCATCACGCCGTCTTTTAGCTTCATGAATGTCTACATCTTCACCTTCTATCCTCAGGTAACTTTTTCGAGCAGGAACGAATGGTGGAGCATTGCTGGGCGGCCCTTTCTTTGGAGGGATGGGCGGTGGGACATTGCTCGGCAGTCCTTTCTTGGGAGGGCGGGGTGGTGGGGCAACAAATTGTGACCTATCGATAATACCAGATGCAGACATATGCGAGCTCACCGAGTTAGTTGAAGTAGTTACCTGTGTGGACCCGAAACTCTCGACAGGATCAAGCAACGGGGAAGATAGAGAATCCTGGCTACCGTTTCGACCAAGTAAGCGCTTTTTCACACTGCTTGCTCTTTTCAAAATGTTCATTAAAAACGTTGGCCAATGTCCGCCCGGATCAACCCGATTAACCGGGTCCTCCTCACAATACGCATACGCATTCAACCCGCCCTCGCCAAACGGGCTCAAACTGTCCGGACTATTGAACCTCATCAACACCGGATTAAAAGCCCTGTACCCATTGCCCAGCAAATAATGCCCTGTAATCGGGTCAAGCCGCTGGCCGGTAAAGCCCGGCAGGCTTGCGGGACCTGAAGGGTAACGATGGCCGTAAGGCGTATAAGCAAACGCCAAACCCTGTGCCGCGATCACGGACTGCTGTTGGTCCGTCGCCAGTAACAGACAATCGTTCTGGTTGTTTTCCACACTCAGGTGAGCCAGCAAATGCTCGTCCGTACGCAGAAGCGTGTGCTGTATCTGCCCCTGAATTTGCGTCGCCAAGCGATTCTGCTGATAAAAGAACCGGGCGCTCCCCTGCGCCGCAGGCGAGCAGTCGGCCAAGCGATCCGTTGCGTCGTAATGGTAAGTGCAGAGCACTACAGGGCTGGCAGAAGACATGAACATCACCTGCGGCAATCGATGATAGAACCGTAATTCTGGGCGTGTGATCTCGTGCTGCACAGCTAGCAGAAATGCTAGGGAGCCCATCTCGTCTGCCAGAGCCGATTCAGGCAAATGAAATAACTGCCTGTCTTCAGCGCGTTGGGAACAAGTCTCTGTTGCTCACAGTCAAACCGTCTGCTTTACCGCCCACTCATGGGCGGTTCAGGTTTGATAAGGGTGACGCAATGAAAACTGCACGCGGTATGGCTTTGGTAACGTTGATGGCACTGGCTGCAAGCCCGGTGTTTGCCTTCAATCTGAATGACGCCGCAAATGCGGTTTCCAATGCCACGAGTGGCAATCAGAAAGCCACAGCGGCCCCTGAAGTCGCAGGACTGCTTAATACCCTTGGCACCCAGCTCAATGTCACCCCTGAACAAGCCGTTGGCGGAACAGGCGCATTGCTCGGGCTGGCGAAGAACAAGCTGACCAGCACCGATTATTCGCAGTTGGCCAAATCGGTTCCCGGCCTGGAGCAGATGTCCGGCACCTCCGCACTGGACAGCCTGGGAGGCGCAAACGCACTGGGCAGCCTGCTCGGTGGCAAGTCCGGCGATAACTCGATGCTCAACAGCGCACTGGGCAACGTGCAGAGCATGGGTGATGTGAATAACGCCTTCAAGGCACTGGGCATGGACAGCACGATGGTCAGCCAGTTTGCCCCGCTGATTCTGCAATACCTCGGGCAGCAAGGTGCCAGCGGTTCGGCGTTGCAGAGCCTGAGTGGGTTATGGGGTTCCGGCAGCTGATTCAAGCCGCAACGCCGCAATACGCGCATCTTTCTCCACCCAGAGCTGGTTGACCCAGCTCTGGATTTTCTCGCGAAACACCGGATCGTTCTCGTAATCGCCCTGCCACAGTGCCGGGTCCATTTCACGGGTTTTGATGTCGACAATCACCTTGGGCACCCGCCCGCACAGCATGTCCCAGAACCCCGGAATGCCTGAACCCGGATAGACCACGGTGACATCGAGAATGGCGTCCAGTTGCTCGCCCATGGCAGCCAGCACGAATGCGACGCCACCGGCCTTGGGCTTGAGCAGATGGGTATAGGGCGATGCTTGAGTCGCATGTTTGCCCGGAGTAAAGCGCGTGCCTTCCAGATAGTTGACGATGGTCACTGGCTGACGCTTGAACAGCTCGCAGGCGGCCTTGGTGATTTCCAGATCCTTGCCCTTCAGTTCCGGGTGCTTCGCCAGAAACGCCTTGCTGTAGCGCTTCATGAACGGGTAATCCAGCCCCCACCACGCCAGGCCCAGCAGGGGCACCCAGATCAGTTCTTTTTTCAGGAAAAACTTGAAGAAGGGCGTGCGCCGGTTGAGTGCCTGGACCAGCGCGGGAATATCCACCCACGACTGATGATTGCTGATGACCAGATACGAAGTATCACCGCGCAAGCCCTCATCGCCACGAATATCCCATTGCGTCGGTATGCAGGTGGCGAAGATGACCTTGTCGATCTCGGCCCAAATTTCGGCAATCCACATAACGGCGACTGAACAGTGATCGCGCATTCGGCCTCTGAACAGCAGCTTGAGCAAGGCAAAAACCAATAACGGACCTATCAATACCAGCGTATTGATCAGTAACAACAAAGCAACAAAACAGCCGGTGAGCAGACGGCGCATGGCGGACTCTTGAAGGTTCAGGGGCGGCAATAATAAAGACCCACGCGTTTTACGCCAATTACACAGGTGCTTACAAATGTTTCACGTCCGGGCACTTATGCTGGCCTGACACTCTTGCTGGCGAACCTACTGCAGGTTCGCTGTCTAAAAACGCGCGCCAATCAGGCGCTGACCATTGCGAGGAACCTCTCACGTGAAACCAATCCTGGCGCTATTGTCGTTGCTGGCCCTGCCGGTCATGGCTGCTGAACCGACGCTGTATGGCCGCTACGAGAACATCAAGGTTCTGGACGTAGACCAGACCTTCAAGGCCAAGATGGACACCGGCGCACTGACTGCTTCACTGTCGGCCAAGGACATCGAGCTGTTCCAGCGTGATGGCGATGACTGGGTGCGATTCCGTCTGGCAACCAAGGGCGCCGACAACAAGGTGTATGAGCACAAGGTGTCGCGGATCAGCAAGATCAAAGGGCGTGCAGAAGGTGATGACGAAGACGACGAAGGCATCAACCCTGCCAAGCGTCCTGTTGTAGACCTGGAACTGTGCCTGGGAAACAAGAAGCGCACGGTCGAAGTCAATCTGGTCGACCGCAGCCACTTCAACTTCCCGCTACTGATCGGTGCCAAGGCGCTGCGCGAGTTCGACGCAGCGGTTAATCCGGCCCGCCGCTACACTGCTGATGAGCCTGATTGCTGAGGCGTCTATCGTGCTCATGCTTCTTCCTGACTATCGTGCGACGCTCCGCGTCGCATGCCGTTCTGGACGCTCCGCGTCCGGTCTTGAGGGCGTGGCGCGGCGCAGATTTGTGACGCAGAGCGTCACCCACGGCATTCCCACGCTGGAGCGTGAGGAACGATAGCCGCACGCGAGAACACCATCGTGCCCATGCTCCGCGTGGGTATGCCGTTCAGGACGCTCCGAGTCCTATCTTGACTGTGCGGCGCGGCGCGGCGCAGATTGACTCAAACTGGCGGCAGGGTCGCGATCATCGACGGGCGTTGACTGACGTCCAGATACCAGGCGGCCAGTCTCGGATAAGTGCTGCGCCAGTTCAGATCCGGCTGGCGAAAGTCCAGATAACCGAGCGCCACGGCGACGCTGATCGATGCGACATCAAAGGATGTGCTGAGCTCGGTGACCGCATCGCTTTCGAAGTAATGCAGCGAGCGTTCAATCTTCTGCTGCTGGTTGTCCAGCCACTGGTCCCAGTGTTTTTCCTGCGGACGCAAGGCAGTTTCGTAGCGAATCATTACCGCTGCATCCAACACCGCATCGGCCAGCGAAGCCAGGGTCAGGCGCCTCCAGCGTGCCGAGCCTTCCCGGGGGATCAGTGGCAGGCCCACGTGCTGGTGGTCGAGAAAATCAAGAATCACCCGGCTGTCATGAATGACATTACCGTCAGCCAGCCTTAGCGCGGGAAGTTTGCCGGCCGGGTTGTCTTCATTGAGCTCGGCAGACGGGCTGACCGGCGTCAGCACTGTGGTCTGCAACTCGACGCGGTCGAGCTGAGCGGTTTCATGAAGCATCACCATCACCTTGCGGGCAAAAGGCGAGGCGGCGTTGAAGTACAACGTCATCGTGGGCGCTGACATGGGTGTTCCTCGAATGAGACAGGATCCTAGACTAGTCAGCCTGTGACGCGCCTGCAATGAGCGTTTCAATCAGCCGCGCCGCACCAGCAAGCCCTTGATGCTCAACAGGGCAGCCGTCCCCATGCCCAGCCACGCCAGCGTATCCCACCAGCCATCCCCCAGCAGCGCGGCGAACAAGCCGACGCCGATAAGCAGCGCTATCAAGGCGGGTATCGCAAAGGTCTTCCAGAATCCCGATGGCCTGGAACTCATTGCGCCGCCTGAGCGCGAATCACGCTCACCGAGCGCGTGGCACGCCGTCTCACCCACCACAGGTACACCCCGCTGCCGAGCACAATGATGGTCAGCACATCCAGTACCGCCCAGAGAATCTTCATCGGCATGCCGCCGTAATCACCGAAATGCAGAGGCTGCGACATACCCAATGCATCCATGTACCAGGGACGCTCGACCACGGCCGTGACTTGCAGCGTCTGCGCGTCGATCAGCACTGGCGTGGCCAGGTGCGCAGTCAAGTGCGTGTTGCCTTTGAGGAACACCGCGTAATGATGCTCGCTGGAGAAGCGCGTGCCGGGGAAAGCGATGAAATCGGCCTGCATGCCGGGCGCAGCGGATTCGGCAATTTCCAGCAATCGAGTCGCCGGGGCGCGCTGGGTCAATGGCGGCGCGTCCTTGTAAGGGGCGATCATGGTGGCCAGCGCATCATTGCGCCAGGAGGCAATCAGCAGATCGGCACAGGCACTGATCACCCCCGTCACGCCCACAACCAGCGCCCAGGTCAATGTCACTACGCCGATCAGGTTGTGCAGGTCCAGCCAACGCGTACGCCTGGATTTATTGACCCGCACCTGGCCGAACTCCAGCTTGCGCATGAACGGCGCATACAACACGGTCCCGGAAACAATCGCCACCACAAACAGCAAACCCATGAACGCCAGCAGCAATTTGCCGGGCAGGTTGGCGTACATGTCTACGTGCAGGCGCAGCATGACCATCATGAAGCCGCCATTGGCAGAAGGCATTTCCAGCGCTTCACCGGTGCGTGCATCAAGGGCGAAGGTATGCGATGAGTTGGGCTCGGTACCTGCGGTTGCCGCGGTGATGGCCATCACGCCATTGGGGTCTTCGTCGTCCCAGCCGAAATACTGCATCACCTCGCCGGGGCGATGCGCTTCGGCGGCCCTGGCCAGTTGCTCCAGGTTCAGATGCGGCGTGTCGGCAGGCATCTCCTGGTACTGCGGGGCGTCGCCCAGCAGGTGATCGATTTCATGATGGAAGATCAACGGCAGTCCTGTAACCGCGAGCATCAACAAAAACAGGGTGCAAATCAGGCTGCTCCAGGTATGCACGATGGACCAACGGCGCACGGTTTGGCTTTTCATGGTTTATCCACAGGCGAAGGGACGCAAAACCGAGCGTGCCCCCGAAATGACTTGTAAGACTAAGCCGCTCGAAACCGGAAAAGTGTCAGGGCGATCCGGTGCAGGCATGAAGAGGTATGTTTCAGAGTTTTGCCGGATTGCTGCTGGCCTGCTCATCCCTGGCCAGCACAGTGACCCACCACGCGGTGTGTTGTTCGATCTGCACGGGTAAGGTCGGCAACAACGCCTTGAGCGCCAGGTCAGTGTCGGCCAGCGGGAATGTGCCGGTAATACGCAGATCAGCCACGGTCGAGTCGACACCCAGATGGCCTGTACGGTAACGACCCAGTTCAGCAAGCATGTCCGCCAGCCGGGCGTTGTCCACCACCAACATGCCGCGCGTCCAGGCGTCGACGCCGGAAGGCATGCTGAGCAACGGGCCAAGGCCATTGCGCGTGAGGAGAACCTGCTGGCCCTCGCGCAGAACCTGTTCACCGGACGCATTGCGCGCATTGGCGGCAACCGCTGATTGCAGCACGCTGAGCAGTGTTCCGTCTGGCTCGCGACGGACCAGAAAGCGCGTACCCAGGGCGCGCATTTTGCCATCCGCAGTTTCGACGATGAAGGGACGCGGATCGTCATGATTGCCGGTCTGCACCATTATTTCGCCGTCCTGCAGAATCACCCGACGTTGCTGCGCATCGAAGCGCACATCAATCGCGCTGTGGGTGTTAAGGCGAATCAGGGTGTTGTCCGCCAGATGCACGTCACGCTGTTCACCGGTGGCGGTGCGCTGATCGGCAAGCCAGTAATCTATCGGCAGGTAGCGGTCGCCGACGAACAATGCCAGCCCCAACGCCATGAACACGCCGACCAGACCGCCGCCAAGCTTGCGCAAGCTATGCCGCTGGGCACCAGGCGATTGCTGCAATGCCTTGCGCGCCGGACCTGCTGGCAAGGCAAAACGCTGATTGACCATGCCCAACTGGCTCCAGGCCCTGGCATGCTCTTCGTCGGCGGCCAGCCAGCGAGCAAGCTCAGCGTCATTGCCGCTGCTGCCATCCATGTTCAATTGCCACTGGATCGCGGCGTCCAGAACATGAGCGGATACCGGCCTGGTGTTCATGTCGGCTCACCGTAGAGCGCCACATAGCACTGACGCATGGCTTGAGCCAGGTATTGCCTGACGCGCGAAACCGAGACGCCCAGCCGCTCGGCAATTTCGCCGTGGCTCAGCCCGTCGAGTCGACTGTACAGAAAGGCTGCCCGTGCTTTGCTGGAGAGGCTGCCCAGCATACGGTCGATCGCTTTGAGGTCTTCCAGAATCAGCATCTGCTCTTCCGGCGAAGGCTGCTCGGCCTCGGGAACCTGCATCAACTCCCCGAGATAAGCCTGCTCCAGCGCAGCGCGGCGGAAGTAGTCGAACATCAGTCCCTTGGCAACGGCCGCCAGGAACGCTCGAGGCTCTCTGGGCGTCAGCAATTCCTGTCGCCCGAGCAAACGCACGAACGTGTCCTGACTCAAATCCTGAGCACGCTGTGGACAGGCGACATTACGTCTGAGCCAGGCCAGCAGCCAACCACGATGATCGCGATACAGCGCGCCAACAATCTCGCTATGAGTGCTTGGGACTGACGACACGAATAGCCTCGATGAGAAAGATCTAACTAAAGAGAATCATTCGCGATTGTGGCAGAGCGCAGAGATGGTGGCAATTCGCGTCTGTCGGGAGGAGGGTCTGAATCGAGTTGGCGCTCGTACCAATGCTCCGCGTCCATTGCAACGCGGAGCGTCGGGAAATGCATTCCCACGCTGCAGCGTGAGGAACGAGAATCCTGTAACTATCGTGCCGATGCTCCAGTGTGAAATACATTCACGCTGGAGCATGCACAACGAAAGGCGTCCATGGAGGACGCCCGTCGTCAGATCAGGCCTGGTGGCTGATCTCGCGCAGCGGCTTGCCGCGTGCCGGCTTGTCGCCTGCAACGAAGTAGTCGGCCGTGCTGCGTGGCAGCGGCTGGCGACCACGGATCTTGTCGGCGATTTTCTCGGCGATCATGATTGTCGGTGCATTCAGGTTGCCCGTGGTGATGATCGGCATGATCGAGGCATCGACTACGCGCAGGCTTTGCAGGCCATGCACACGGCCCTGACCGTCGACAACGGCCATCTCGTCGGTGCCCATCTTGCACGAGCAGGACGGGTGATAAGCCGTTTCAGCATGCTCGCGCACGAACTGATCCAGCGCTTCATCAGACTGCACATCGATACCGGGGCTGATTTCGCGGCCACGGTACGGGTCCAGAGCCGGTTGCTGCATGATCTCGCGCGTCAGGCGGATGCCGTCACGGAACTCCTGCCAGTCCTGCTCGCTGGACATGTAGTTGAACAGGATGCTCGGGTACTCGCGCGGGTCTTTGGATTTGACCTGCACACGACCACGGCTCGGCGAACGCATGGAGCCGACGTGAGCCTGGAAGCCGTGTTCCTGAACGCCCTTGGTGCCGTTGTAGTTAATCGCGACCGGCAGGAAGTGGTACTGAATGTTCGGCCATTCGAACGCTTCGCTGGAGCGAATGAAACCACCGGCTTCAAACTGGTTGCTCGCACCGATACCGGTGCCGAGGAACATCCACTCTGCACCGATGGCAGGCTGGTTCCACCACTTCAGCGAAGGGTACAGCGACACCGGCTGGGTGCAGGCGTACTGCAGGTACATCTCCAGGTGATCCTGAAGGTTCTGGCCAACGCCCGGCAGGTCATGAACCACCGGAATATCCAGCTTGTTCAGCACTTCGGCCGGGCCGACGCCGGAACGCTGGAGAATCTGTGGCGAAGCGATCGCGCCGCCACACAGCAGCACTTCCTTGCGGGCACGGGCCTGGATGCGGGTGTCGCTGTCACCTACCAGGTACGCCACGCCGACGGCACGCTTGCCTTCGAACAGAATGCGATCGGTCAGCGCGTGAGTGACGATGGTCAGGGTCGAGCGCTTCTTCGCTTCGTCCAGATAACCACGGGCGGTACTGGCGCGACGACCGTTAGGCGTCACGGTGCGGTCCATCGGACCGAAACCTTCCTGCTGATAACCGTTGAGGTCGTCAGTGCGCGGGAAACCGGCTTGCACGCCCGCCTCGACCATCGCGTGGAACAGCGGATTGTTGCCTGCCTTGGGCGTGGTCACGCTGACCGGACCTTCACCACCGTGGTAGTCATTCGGGCCGATGTCACGCGTCTCGGCCTTGCGGAAGTACGGCAGGCAATCGAGGTAGCTCCAGTCTTCAAGGCCCGGCTCTTTGGCCCAGCCGTCATAGTCCATCGCGTTGCCGCGGATGTAGCACATGCCGTTGATGAGCGACGAACCGCCCAGGCCTTTACCACGACCGCATTCCATGCGGCGGTTGTTCATGTGTGGCTCTGGCTCGGTCTCGTAGGCCCAGTTATAACGGCGGCCCTGCAGCGGGAATGCCAGAGCGGCTGGCATCTGGGTACGGAAATCCAGACGGTAGTCCGGGCCACCGGCTTCCAGCAGCAGAACAGTGACGCCTGCGTCTTCGGTGAGACGGGCTGCCAGGGTGTTACCGGCAGAGCCGGCACCAATGATGATGTAGTCGTATTCGGATTGAGTCGTCATAGAGGCTCCCTCATAGAGCTGCAAGTCTCAAGCCTCGGCTGCAAGCAGAAGCAGCGAGGCGATACTTGTGAAAATGGGGTGCGGCAAGCCGCTTTTGATTGCGTCTGCTTGAGATTTGCCGCGTGCCACTTGAAGCGTGTTTAGAAAACCGAGGCGTAGTCGCCCAGCTCGATCTGTACCGACTTGATCCGCGTGTACTGCGCCAGAGAGCTGATGCCGTTCTCACGACCAACACCCGATTGCTTGTAACCGCCGACCGGCATTTGTGCCGCCGACTCGCCCCAGGCGTTGATCCAGCAGATACCGGCTTCCAACAGATGAATCACGCGGTGTGCGCGGTTCAGGTCGCGAGTCACGATGCCTGCGGCCAGACCGAAGTCGGTGTCGTTGGCGCGGCGCACCACTTCGTCTTCGGTGTCGTAACCGAGGATGCTCATCACCGGGCCGAAGATTTCTTCACGCACGATGGTCATGTCGTCGGTGCAGTCGGTGAACACGGTTGGCGCAACAAAAGCGCCCTTGTCGAACACACCACCGGTCAGACGATCACCGCCGCACAACAGGCGTGCGCCCTGCTCTTTGCCCTTGGCGATGTAGCCCAGCACGCTTTCCATATGCTCGAAGCTGACCAGCGGGCCGAAGTTGATGTTTTCGTCTTCCGGGTTACCGGCGCGAATACGCTTCACACGCTCAAGGATTTTCGCTTCGAACTCGGCTTTCAACGCGTTCGGTACAAACACACGCGTACCGTTGGTGCAGACCTGACCGGAACTGTAAAAGTTGGCCATCATTGCGATGTCGGCAGCACGGTCCAGATCAGCGTCGTCAAACACGATCAGCGGCGACTTGCCGCCCAGTTCCATGGTCACTTCCTTGAGCGACGAGCTTGAGGCACTGGCCATGACTTTCTTGCCGGTGTCGGTGCCGCCGGTGAACGAGACTTTCTCGATGCGCGGGTGCTCGGTGATCCAGGTGCCGACTTCGCGACCGCTACCGGTCAGCACATTGAACACGCCATTTGGCACGCCAGCTTCGGTGTAGATTTCTGCCAGTTTCAGAGTGGTCAGCGAGGTGACTTCACTTGGTTTGAAGATCATCGCGTTGCCCGCAGCCAGCGCCGGTGCGGATTTCCAAAGGGCGATCTGGATCGGGTAGTTCCAAGCACCGATGCCTGCAACCACACCCAGCGGCTCTCGGCGGGTGTAAACGAAAGAGGAATCACGCAGCGGGATCTGTTCGCCTTCAATTGCAGGTACCAGGCCTGCGTAGTATTCCAGTACGTCAGCGCCGGTCACGATATCCACGTAGCGGGTTTCGGAAATGGCTTTACCGGTGTCCAGCGTTTCCAGCGCGGCCAGCTCATCGTTGCGCTCACGCAGGATGTCGACAGCACGGCGCAGGATGCGCGAACGCTCGACGGCGGTCATGGCCGCCCAGATCTTCTGGCCTTTTTCAGCAGCAACGACTGCGCGCTCGACGTCTTCCTTGCCGGCGCGCTGGATCTGCGCCAGTACTTCGCCGTTCGCCGGGTTGATGGCATCGAAGGTTTCAGTGTTGCTGGCATCGACGTAACCGCCATTGATGTAAAGTTTCTGCAGTTCAAAACGGGCCATAAAGTCCTCGCAAATTCAGTGGGGGGCGATGACTGATTTCAGTGTGCCGGGTTCGTTCGGCAACAGGCTTTTACAGTCGTTCGGTAAGGGGCTTCGAAAGCCTCAGCTCGCCGATTTCGCCAATTGGAAATCCATGTACTCGTAAGCGATCCGTTGCGCTTGCTCGGTGTCGAATGCATCGCCTGACAGCGCGCCTCTCAGCCACAGCCCATCTATCAGGGCAGCAAGCCCGCGGGCGGCGCTGCGTGCCTGTTCCAGTGGCAAGGTACGGCGGAACTGACAGCACAGGTTCGAATACAAACGGTGGTCGTTGATACGCTGCAATCGGTGCAGCGAAGGGTGATGCATGCTGGTCGCCCAGAAGGCCAGCCAGGTTTTCATGGCCGGGCCGCTGACCTGACTGGCGTCGAAGTTACCTTCGATGATCACTTGCAGATGAGCCCTTGGGCTGTCTTCGGTCAGCGCCTGCCGACGTTCGCGGACGTTCTGGATCAAGGCGTTCATCAGATGCCGCATCGTGGCGGCGATCAGGCCGTTCTTGTCCTGAAAATAGTGACTGATGATGCCGTTGGACACGCCCGCCAGTCGCGCGATCAGAGCAATGCTGGCGTCGCCCATACCGACCTGATCGACCGCAGTAAGCGTGGCCTGGATCAGTTGTTGGCGGCGGATGGGTTGCATTCCGACCTTGGGCATTGGCGCGATTCTCCCGGGTGTCTGCAGTGATCGTTGTACCAAAACGGTGAGACCAGTCTAAAGATTTTTTATTGAACGATCAATCAATAAAAATAATCGGCGGGTTTTCGCCGGTAAACGGCAAGCTGAAAAGCGCCTGAATGCGGGGTTTCTGGAGGATGCGTCAAGGCGCAGATTCGTGACGCGGAGCGTCGCCCACTGCATTTCCACGCTGGAGCGTGAGGAACGATATCTCAACTATCGTGCTCAGCTTCATCCTCAACTATCGTGCGACGCTCCGCGTCCAGTCTTGGGGCCGTGGCGCTGCACAGACCTGTGACGCAACGGCATTCCTACGGTGGAGCGTGAGGAACGATCACCTCAACTATCGTGCGACGCTCCGCGTCGCATGCCGTTCTAGGACGCTCTGCGTCCGGTCTTCAGCGCTGGAATAGTCAATCCTGCAAAACCACATCCGCCAGCTGATCAATCGCTTCCTGCCGCTCAGCCTGATTCGGTTTGGCGTGCGGATTGAGTGTTGACCATTGCGGGTGGGCGCGGGCACGGGTGAGCGGCTCGGGGATTTTGCCTTTGCGCCAGGTTTTGTCCTGCGGGGTGGTCAATTCCATGCGGTGAATGGCCGCGTGGCCTCTCACTCCCAATGCCAGCAACAAGTGCCCCTGTCGCAGTGCGAGAAGGCGCAGCACTGCATCGTCCACCGTCAATTCCCTGCGGCCCTTCAACTTGCCCAGCAATCGTCCGCCGTAGCTGCGCGCCGTCAACAGGGCACCGCCCGCAATTGCGCCGACTAAAGCCGCCGCGCCAAGCGTTACGCCGCCGACCATCAGATCGACCCCTGCCCCGGCCGCCGCACCGGCTGCCACGCCGCCGCCAACCCGCACGCCCATCAACCTGAGGGTTTCCGGATTGAACAGATCATCGCCCCAACGGCCATCCATCAACGGCAAATCGCTGGTAGACACATCATCATTGCGAAACGCATACAGCTTGAGCAGCGCCTCGACACATTGCTGCTCACGCTGGCGAACAGCCTTGCGCAACGCTTCCACAGCCTGCTGTTCCTGCTCGGCAGTGGTCTCGACGCTACGCCGACACGCTGCACAGTCAATCAACAGTTCGGCGATAAGCCGCGCCGCGCTGTGTTTTCTGGCTCGACGTTGTTTCTCCTGATCCTCAATCAAACGCTCAAGCCGAGGCCGCGCGCTTTCCAGCAGCAGCGCCAGGCTTTCGTACAGACGACGACCGCCATCTTCCGGCGGTGCGACGCTGTCGAAACGCACCAATGCATGCAAACCCAAGCGTGAAAGCGCCTCTCGCCATTCCGGCTCCCGGTGCTCGCGCGCACTGACGAAATTCAGCACCGGCAGCAACGGCTTGCCACAGCTGGCCAGCACTGCCAGCTCGTCACGGTATTTGGCGAGTACCGGTTCACGCGCATCGATCACGTACAGCCCAGCGTCCGAGCCGAGCAACTGGCGTATGACCTTGGCCTCTTGCTCAAAGCGCTGGCGTGCTTCACTGCCCTCCAGAAAGCGCGCCAGTCGCGCCGGGCCATCCAGACGTTCATCAGGACGATCAAGCCGCTCCAGGTAATCGAGCAGCGCAATGGCGTCCTCCAGGCCGGGCGTGTCGTACAGATCGACCAGTGCCTGACCGTCCACCGACAGGCGCGCGCCTTCCACATGGCGGGTGGTGCTGGGCCGGTGAGACACTTCGCCGAAGCTGACATCGCCGGTCAGGGTACGCAGCAGCGACGTTTTGCCGACATTGGTGTGGCCAACCACCGCCAGCTTGATGGCGCGGACATTGTCTGCTTCAGTCATGGCCTGTCTCCAGCCAGTTCAAAGGCGCGCTGTCTGTGCGCGGCAACTGCAATTGATCCAGCGCGGTGTGCCAGTCGCCCAGACGCTCCAGATCGAGCACCTGCCCGGCAGGCGCGGGCAACAGCCATACACGTGTCGCCCCCGCGCTGCGCGCCAGTTCGGCAATCAGTGCCAGACTGCCACGGTCCGGCGAGCGGCGCGGGTCGCAGGCGATCACTATGCGCGCAGGCGGATACTGGGTCAGTTGCTCCAGCAGCTTGTGGCGCGACTCACGGCTGTCGAGAATGCCCGCATCGACCACGCCTGACGGCAGTTCTGGCGGCCAGACTTGTTGATCATCCAGCTCGATGGCCACCAGCAACGCGCCGTCGCTTTCGCTCGCCCCTCCGCCGGACAGCACCTGATGCAGTGCGGCAGGCTCGGCATCGTTGACTCCCAGGCGCTCGCTGCTGGGCATCAGGCGCTCACGCAATTCAAGGTATTCGGGCAAATCCAGATCAAGGCGCAGCGCTGCCCTGCCCTGCTTCCAGCGCCACAGGCAGAACGCTGCCAGCAACAGACGCGGCACAATGCCGTAGACCAGCAGCACGCCCACCAGCCACGCAGCCCAGGCCTGGCGTGCATTCTCGATACTCAGCGCTGCATTGCCGCTGGCGCGAATCATGGCTTCGTCCGGCACACTGAAGCCCAGCCAAGCCGGGACGGTACTGAGTGTCTGAGTCAGGCTGACAAACGTGTAGCTGCTCAAAATGGTGGTTTCCCAGACAAACCCGTAGCGCCGGGTCGCCATCAGCATCAACAGCACCACCAGCGCACTGACCAGCGCGAGCAGCCACAGGCTGTGAACCACCAGGCCAAGCACCCAGCGATTCAGACGCTTGCGTTGCAGCAGCAGAACCAATGCCGGAGCAAGTTGCGCAGCCTGGGCGTCACGGGCAAGCTTTTCACTCAACCACAGCCATAAGCGGCCCAGCCCGCTGTTGCTGCGGCCAGCGAAGATAAAGCCCAGCGCCCAGGTAGCCAGCAGCACCAGATTAAGCCCAAGCAGACTGCCCAGCGCCCAGAACACATTGACCGGTGCCTGCCCGTCGCCCATTGCGGCGAAGGCCAGGCCCGCGCCACTGATGACAGCGAATACGGCAAGCGCAATCAACGCCAACCGCGCGCCCTGCTTCCAGTGATGCAATGCGCCGAGCATGCCGTCGCGCTGTGCCAGCCCAAGGGCGCGATGGGTGATACGGGCAGTCAGGTCGCCTCCGGCCGCCCGGGCGCGGCGATTGGCTTCCTGATCATCCAGCGCGCCAGCCTGGTGTTCACGCAGGCGCACGGCTTCGGTCAGCCAGAGGGTATCGAGTGGGGTCAGTGCAGTCACACAGTGTCTCTTGATTGAATTCAGCGGTGAGCATAACCGCTGTCATGGGACTGAGCACGGTGCGTGTCAGTTCATTCGCCTGCCCTGCGACCTCTGATATCCTCGGCGCATGAAAACTCATCTCCCCCTTAGCCTGATTGCCGCCCTTGGTGAAAACCGAGTGATCGGCGTCGACAATTCCATGCCCTGGCATTTGCCGGGGGATTTCAAATACTTCAAGGCCACGACGCTCGGCAAGCCGATCATCATGGGTCGCAAGACCTGGGATTCGCTGGGCCGCCCCCTGCCCGGTCGCCTGAACCTGGTAGTCAGCCGCCAGACTGATTTGCAGCTCGAGGGCGCGGAAGTCTTCCCTTCGCTGGATGCCGCAGTCGTGCGCGCCGAGCAATGGGCGAAGGAACAGGGTGTCGACGAGGTGATGCTGATCGGCGGCGCGCAGCTTTATGCTCAGGGCCTTCCCGAGGCGGATCGCCTGTACCTGACTCGCGTGGCACTGAGCCCTGATGGCGACGCGTGGTTTCCAGAAATCGATACGGCGCAATGGGCGCTGGTGTCCGATACCGAGAACGCGGCTGTCGATGACAAGCCTGCTTACAACTTTGAAGTCTGGGAACGCGTCTGATAAGCGTCTTTCGGCGTATTTGAGGTCGCTGACGAAAAACTGCAATAAAAGTGTCGCTTTTAGTTTCACTGTCGCAAATAAAGGGGCAAACGGCGTCTTTTGGCCTTTTTCGGGTCGCTGACGTACTTTTGCCTTCACAATATTTTGTTACGGTTTGTCCCTTCGTTTTTATGACAAGGGAAAATCGCCTATGAAAATCGCGCCAAAACTGCTGGTTGCAGCGCTCTGTGCCGGGCTCGCCAGTCAGTCCTTTGCTGCCACTGAATTGAAGCACTGGCCCGAGCCTGCCGCCAAGGCACTCGACGCGATGATTGCCGCCAATGCCAACAAGGGCAACTATGCGGTCTTCGACATGGACAACACCAGCTACCGCTTCGACCTTGAAGAGTCGCTGCTGCCGTACATGGAAAACAAAGGACTGATTACCCGCGAAACGCTCGACCCTTCGCTGAAGCTGATCCCCTTCAAAGACACCGCCGACCACAAGGAAAGCCTGTTCAGTTACTACTATCGCCTTTGCGAAATAGACGACATGGTCTGCTACCCGTGGGTCGCGCAGGTGTTTTCCGGCTTTACCCTGCAGGAGCTCAAAGGCTATGTCGATGAGCTGATGGCCCTGAAAAAGCCGATCCCGGCGACCTATTACGACGGCGATACGGTCAAGCAACTCAATGTCGAGCCGCCGCGCGTATTCACCGGGCAGACCGAGCTGTACAACAAGCTGATGGAGAACGGCATCGAGGTCTACGTGATGACCGCAGCGTCCGAAGAGCTGGTGCGCATGGTCGCCGCCGATCCCAAGTACGGCTACAACGTCAAACCGCAGAACGTGATAGGCGTCACCACCCTGCTCAAAGACCGCAAGACCGGTGAGCTGACTACCGCACGCAAGCAGATCACCGCAGGCAAATACGATGCGAAAAGCAACATGGGGCTGGAGCTGACACCTTATCTGTGGACCCCGGCGACCTGGATGGCCGGCAAGCAGGCGGCGATTCTGACCTACATCGACCAGTGGAAAAAACCGGTTCTGGTCGGCGGCGATACCCCGACCAGCGACGGCTACATGCTGTTTCACAGCGTCGACGTGAGCAAGGGCGGCGTGCACTTGTGGATCAACCGCAAGGACAAGTACATGACCCAGCTCAATGGCATGATCAAGGACAATGCCGAAGCTCAGGCCAAGGAGAAATTGCCGGTCACGGCGGACAAGAACTGGGTGATCGTCAAGCCGGACGAGATTCAGTAACGGGCTTTATACTGCGTGATCGTGCCCATGTAACCGGGCACGATCAGCACGCTCAGTCGACTTTCTCGAACTTCAGATCCCAGACGCCATGCCCGAGCTTCTCGCCACGGCGCTCGAACTTGGTGATCGGCCGTTCCGCAGGGCGCGGTACGTACTGCTTGTCTTCAGCCTGATTGCGATAACCAGGCGCTACGCTCATCACTTCCAGCATGTATTCCGCGTAAGGCCCCCAATCGGTGGCCATGTGAAACACACCGCCAACCTTGAGCTTGCTACGCACCAGTGCGGCGAATTCCGGCTGCACGATACGGCGCTTGTGGTGACGGCTCTTGTGCCACGGATCCGGGAAGAACAGCATCAGGCGATCAAGGCTGTTATCGGCGACGCAGCGGTTCAGCACTTCAATGGCGTCGCAATCGTAGACGCGCACATTGGTCAGCCCTTGGGTCAGCACACCGTTGAGCAGCGCGCCTACGCCTGGGGAGTGCACCTCGACACCGATAAAATCGTGCTCGGGAGCCGCTGCCGCCATTTCCAGCAACGAGTGGCCCATGCCGAAACCGATTTCCAGCGTGCGCGGCGCAGCGCGACCGAACACCTGATCGAAATCCACCGGCGCATCGGTCAGCGACAGGCCATACAGGGGGAGACCTTGATCGAGGCCGCGCTGCTGACCTTCGGTCATGCGACCGGCACGCATCACGAAACTCTTGATGCGGCGGTGCGGGCGCTCTTCGCCTTCTTCGACAGCAGGCGACTCTGGGTGCGGAACGTGCGAATCAGTCATCAACGGGCTCTTACTTGATCAGGCCATCCAGCGGCGAAGATGCGCTGGCATAGAGTTTTCGAGGCATGCGCCCGGCGAGGTACGCCAGACGACCGGCAATTACAGCGTGCTTCATGGCTTCGGCCATCATCACCGGCTGCTGCGCATGGGCGATGGCCGAGTTCATCAATACGGCTTCACAGCCCAGTTCCATCGCGATGGTGGCGTCGGAGGCAGTGCCGACACCGGCATCGACCAGCACCGGCACTTTGGTTTCTTCAAGAATGATCTGCAGGTTGTAGGGGTTGCAGATACCCAGACCGCTGCCGATCAGGCCGGCCAGCGGCATGATCGCGATGCAGCCGATTTCGGCCAGCTGGCGGGCGATGATCGGGTCATCGCTGGTGTAGACCATCACGTCGAAACCGTCCTTGACCAGTATCTCGGCGGCCTTGAGGGTTTCGATGACGTTCGGAAACAGGGTTTTCTGGTCGGCCAGCACTTCGAGCTTGACCAGATTGCGGCCGTCGAGCAGTTCGCGGGACAGGCGGCAGGTGCGCACAGCCTCGGTTGCATCGAAGCAGCCAGCGGTGTTCGGCAAGATGGTGTAGCGATCAGGTGGCAGCACATCCAGCAGGTTCGGCTCGCCGGGGTTCTGGCCGAGGTTGGTGCGACGCACGGCAACAGTCACGATCTCGGCACCCGAGGCCTCAATGGCCAGACGGGTCTGTTCCATATCGATGTACTTGCCGGTGCCTACCAACAGACGCGACTCGAAAGTCCGACCGGCCAGGACGAAGGGCTTGTCGCTGCGAACATTGCTCATCGGAAATCCTCATAACGTGCAGATGGGGGTTGGGCTAAGTGCAGGTTGCGAACTAGCCACCGCCAATGGCATGAACCACTTCGACCTGATCGCCTTCACTCAGGACGGTCGCCGCATGCTGACTGCGCGGCACGATATCCAGGTTCAGTTCCACCGCAACCCGGCGTCCGGCAAGGTCCAGGCGGGTCAGTAATGCCGCGACGGTTTCGCCATCGGGCAATTCAAAGGGTTCACCGTTCAACTGAATGTGCATGCGAGAGCAGCCATCATTTTTGGGGGGCCAGCATTCTAGCCCGATCAGCGGGTATGACCAAGGCAAAGCCACGCCATTCGTCTCAAGCGTGGCTGGCCTCCAGATGAGCAGATGTTCAAGGAGGCGAACCCAGCCTCCAGGCCGCCAGCCCCAGCATCGACCAGCCAAACAGAAAGGCCAGACCACCGAACGGGGTGATGATGCCCAGCTTGCCGATGCCGGTCAGGGTCAGCGCGTACAGGCTGCCGGAGAACAACAGTATGCCGATAGCGAACGAGAATCCGGCCCAAGTGACGAGACGCCCGGGGATGTGCGTCGCCAGTATCGCCACACCGAGCAGGGCCAGCGCGTGGATCAGTTGGTAAAGCACACCCGTATGGAACACCGCCAGGTACTCGGCACTCAGGCGTTCCTTGAGACCGTGGGCGGCAAATGCGCCCAACGCCACACCCGTGAAGCCGAAGAAGGCAGCAAGCATCAAAAAGCTACGAAGCATCAGGAACTCCAGTGAAAAATCGTCGAAAGGCGCACGGTCTGTATAATGGCCCGCTCAACGGGTTCGGCCAAGCCATCTCTATGCTGCAGTTTATCCTTCGTCGCATCGTCAAAGCCCTGCTGTGGTTCGCCGCAGGCAGTGTTCTCGTGGTTCTGGTTCTGCGCTGGGTACCGCCACCAGGCACCGCGCTGATGGTCGAACGCAAGGTCGAATCCTGGGTCGACGGCGAGCCTATCGACCTGCAACGCGACTGGGAACCGTGGGACAGGATCTCCGACAACCTTAAAATTGCGGTCATTGCCGGCGAGGATCAGAAATTCGCCGAGCATTGGGGTTTCGATGTCGACGCCATTCAAGCGGCCATCCTGCATAACGAGCGCGGCGGCTCGATCCGTGGCGCCAGTACGCTTAGCCAGCAGGTGTCGAAAAACCTGTTCCTGTGGTCCGGTCGCAGCTACCTGCGCAAAGGGCTGGAGGCGTGGTTCACTATGCTCATCGAGCTGCTGTGGTCCAAGGAGCGCATCCTTGAGGTGTACCTGAACAGCGTCGAATGGGACGAAGGCGTATTCGGCGCGCAGGCAGCAGCGCAACATCACTTCCGCACCAACGCCAGCGCGCTTTCTGTACAACAGGCCAGCTACCTCGCCGCCGTCCTCCCCAACCCGCGCGAGTGGAGCGCCAGCCACCCGAGCAGCTACGTCTCGCGTCGCGCCGGCTGGATTCGTCAGCAAATGCGTCAGTTGGGTGGGGATGAGTATTTGCAGGGACTCAATAGCAGCCGTCGGTGGTGATTGCGTCGCGAAGAGGACGCAGAGCGTCCAGAACGGCATGCGATATTGAGATTATCGTTCCCTACGCTCCAGCGTGGGAATGCCGTTCGTGACGCTCTGCGTCACAAAAGAGGACGCGAAGCGTCCGAAGCGGCATGCGACGCGGAGCGACGCACGATAGCTGGTACACAAACAAAAACGCCCCGATCATCTCGGGGCGTTTTTCGTTGCCAGTTAACCTTACGCAGCTATCGACGTCTTGAGCTTGTTCATCGCGCTTTTTTCCAGCTGACGAATACGCTCGGCGGAGACATTGTACTTCTGCGCCAGGTCGTGCAGCGTGGCTTTTTCTTCTGCCAGCCAGCGCTGGTAGAGGATGTCGCGGCTGCGTTCGTCCAGCACGTCCAGCGCCTGATGCAGGTTGGCGGTGGAGTTGTCAGTCCAGTCGGAATCTTCCAGTTGACGCGCCGGGTCGTAACGGTGGTCTTCCAGATAATTGGCTGGTGACTGAAACGCACTGTCGTCATCCGCTTCGGCTGCCGGGTCAAAGGCCATGTCATGGCCCGTCAGACGGCTTTCCATTTCACGGACTTCACGCGGCTCGACGCCAAGGCTTTCAGCGACGCGATGCACCTCGTCGTTGTTCAGCCAGGCCAGACGCTTCTTCTGGCTGCGCAGGTTGAAGAACAGCTTGCGCTGCGCCTTGGTGGTGGCGACCTTGACGATGCGCCAGTTACGCAGGATGAACTCGTGAATTTCGGCCTTGATCCAGTGCACGGCAAAGGACACCAGACGCACGCCCATTTCGGGGTTGAAACGCTTCACGGCCTTCATCAGACCAACGTTACCTTCCTGAATCAGGTCAGCCTGAGCCAGACCGTAACCCGAATAACTGCGAGCGATGTGCACGACAAAGCGCAGGTGGGCGAGGACCATTTGTCGGGCCGCGTCCAGATCCTGCTCATAGTAGAGACTTTCAGCCAGTTCACGCTCCTGCTCGGGCGTCAGCAAGGGAATGCTGTTGACCGTGTGCACATAGGCCTCAAGGTTCGCACCCGGGACTAAAGCATAAGCAGGTTGCAAAGAAGTGGTCATACGAAAAAACCTCCAGCGCACAGGTTATGTGCAGTTCAGCAATAGCCAGATTGACCCGGAACCGCTAACCAAGTTCCTTGATTTTCAGAAGCCAGTCTGGTGAACGAAAAATTTGCCTCTAACGGGGCGCCAGCTCACGCAAGTGACGAGCGACCGCAATCCAGGCACCGATATACCCTAACAGAACCGCTCCAAGCAAGAGCGAAAGACCATCACCCATCGGAACACCTGCCAGCGCAAAGTCGCTTCCATAGAGACCTGCCAGCCCGACGACCGCACCGTTCAGCCAGTTCAGGCCATAAGCCAGAACGCCCCAGGACAGGATACCTGCCCCGAAACCGTACAGCGCGCCCATGTAAAGGAAGGGTCTGCGCACGTAGCTGTCAGTACCGCCCACCAGCTTGATGACTTCGATTTCGATACGGCGGTTTTCAATATGTAGACGAATTGTGTTACCAATTACTAACAGCAAAGCTGAGACAAGCAAAACCGTCAAGCCGAAAACGAATCGGTCACCCAGCTTGAGGATCGCGGCCAGCCTTTCGACCCAGACCAGATCCAGTTGCGCCTGCTCGACTTTAGGCAGTTCTGCCAACCGCGTGCGCAAGGCTTCCAGCGCAGGTTTGTCCACTTCATCCGGCGTTACCAGCACCACGCCCGGAAGCGGGTTCTCTGGCAATTCCTTGAGCGCCTCGCCCAGACCGGACTGTTGCTTGAATTCACCCAATGCCTGCTCGCTGCTGATGTACTCGGCGTCTGCCACACCGGGCATCGACTTGATTTCATCGCGCAAGCGAGTGCCATCAGCAGTATTGGCATCCAGCTTCAGGTAGATGGAAATCTGCGCCGCGCGCTGCCATGAACCACCCAGACGCTCGACATTACTCAGCAGCAATGACAAGCCCATCGGCAGGCTCAAGGCGATCGCCATCACCAGACAGGTAAAAAAGCTGCCTATCGGCTGTTTGGCCAGACGTCGCAGGCTGTCCAGCAGACTGGAGCGATGGCTTTCCAGCCACGCCGACAACAACGCACTGAAATCCGGGCCGTCATCATCATGGTCGTGACGCTGCTTTTTCTTTTTCGGCGGCACTGGGTCGGCGGCCTTGGGCGCGACGCGCTCCGACACCTTGGGGCTGCGTGTAGCACTCATACTCCGGCCTCCCCGTCACCGATCAGACGACCGCGTTGCAGGGTCAACATGCGATGGCGCATGCGGGCAATCAATGCAAGGTCGTGACTGGCGATCAGCACGCTGGTCCCCAGTCGGTTGATATCTTCAAACACGCCCATGATTTCCGCCGCCAGACGTGGGTCGAGGTTACCGGTCGGTTCATCGGCCAGCAGCAAGGCCGGGCGATGGACAATGGCGCGAGCAATCCCGACACGCTGTTGCTGACCGGTGGACAGGTCGCCGGGGTACAGCTCGGCCTTATCGGACAGCGCCACACGCTCAAGGGCCGAATCGACCCGTTTGGCAATCTCGGGCTTGGACAGACCGAGGATCTGCAAGGGCAACGCGATGTTGTTGAACACCGTGCGATCGAACAGCAACTGGTGATTCTGGAATACCACGCCGATCTGACGACGCAGAAACGGGATTTGTGCGTTGCTGATTTGCCCAAGGTCCTGACCAGCCAGCATCAGTTTGCCGGTGGTCGGACGCTCCATGGCCAGCAACAGGCGTAACAGCGTGCTTTTACCGGCACCGGAATGACCAGTGACAAACAAAAACTCGCCGCGACGTACTCGAAAGCTCAGTTCATGCAACCCGACATGTCCATTCGGGTAGCGCTTACCGACCTGCTCGAATCGAATCATGGACGCTCCCGCTCCGCAAACAGTGCCTGAACAAAGGGTTCGGCCTCGAAGGTACGCAAGTCATCAATACCTTCACCGACACCGATATAGCGAATCGGCAAGCCGAACTGCTTGGCCAAAGCGAAAATCACGCCGCCCTTGGCGGTGCCGTCCAGCTTGGTCAGCGCCAGCCCGGTCAGCGTGACGGTCTGGTTGAATTGCTTGGCCTGATTGATAGCGTTCTGCCCGGTGCCCGCATCGAGGACCAGCAGGACTTCGTGAGGGGCATCTGCGTCCAGCTTGCCAATTACACGGCGAACCTTCTTCAATTCCTCCATCAGGTTATCCTTGGTGTGCAGGCGACCTGCGGTGTCGGCGATCAACACATCAATGCCACGGGCCTTGGCGGCCTGCACGGCATCGAAAATCACCGAGGCGGAATCGGCACCGGTGTGCTGAGCGATGACCGGTATGTGATTACGCTCACCCCAGACCTGCAATTGCTCGACGGCTGCAGCGCGGAACGTGTCGCCCGCGGCCAGCATGACCTTCTTGCCTTCCAGTTGCAGCTTCTTGGCCAGCTTGCCGATGGTAGTGGTCTTGCCCGCACCATTGACGCCGACCACCAGAATCACGAACGGCTTGTGCTCGGCCTTGATCACCAAGGGCTGCTCGACAGGCTTGAGCATCGCAGCCAGTTCACCCTGCAACGAGGTGTACAACGCCTGAGCATCGGTCAACTGCTTGCGCGCGACCTTCTGAGTCAGGCTCTTGATGATGACCGATGTGGCCTCAACGCCGACATCGGCGGTCAGCAAACGGGTTTCGATTTCTTCCAGCAGGTCATCATCGATGGCTTTCTTGCCCAGGAACAGGCTGGCCATGCCTTCGCCGATGCTGGCGCTGGTTTTCGACAGCCCCTGCTTCAGGCGAGCAAAGAAGCCGACCTTGCCGGTTTCGGGCTCTTGTACCGGAGCAGGGGCCAGAGCAGGAACCACTTGCGGAACAGGCGCTACCGGTTGTGGCACAGCCTGCGCCACGACGGGTTCTGGTTCTGGAACAGGCTGAACCAGGAGCGGCTCGGGAACACTCAGCGGCACGATATCAGCCACAGGTTGCGCTGCGACCGGCTCGGGCATGGCATGAGCCTGACTTTGCTCTGGAATTGGCGGGGTGATGTGCGGCTCGCGCTCGTCACTCAGTGCCACTGGCTCCTCGGTTACCGGCAAGGTCAGCCACGGCTGAGGCGACGGCGCACCCGGCTCGACATGGCCTTGCTGCGAATGCGCAACCGGCTCGACGATGCTCTCGGGTACAGATTGCGAGGCAACAGCAGGCTCAACCTGCGGCGTGGTCACAACCGGGTCGTGGACCGGATCGGGTTGCGTCGGGGATGATTCTTGTGGCGCTGGCTCGGCTTGCTGCGGTTTCTTGCGCAGCCATCCGAACAGGCCTTTCTTCTCTCCAGCCTCGGCTGGGGTCTTCTTGTCGTCGTTGGAACCAAACATGGAGGACGGCTATCTCAAGGTTGCGGGGCGCCAGAGGGCGACCCGGAAAAATTCTGACATGCAAAACAGACTGCGTTTAGGACTTCTTGTTCACTCAACAGCCGCTTGAAGCGCTACCTTTACCTGCGTTTCAGACAGGTTTCACTCGCAATCGGCCAGTGAAGGCTGTCTCTGAAGCAAACGGATCAGTATCCTAACACCCCCGCGCCCGCCGACGCTAAGTTCACGCGGGCCGTCCTACAGGTTCAAACTACGAATGAATGCTCTAGCCCGCCGCGCCGCAGGCCTGCTGCTCAGCACTATTTGTCTGCCCTTGACAGCATTGGCTGCTGATTCGCAACCGACCCATGAATTTACCCTGGACAATGGCCTGAAAGTTGTCGTCCGCGAAGACCACCGCGCTCCAGTGGTGGTTTCCCAGATCTGGTACAAGGTCGGCTCCAGCTACGAAACACCCGGCCAGACCGGCCTGTCCCATGCCTTGGAACACATGATGTTCAAGGGCAGCAGCAAGACCGAACCGGGTGAATCCTCGCTGATTCTGCGCGATCTGGGTGCTGAAGAGAATGCGTTCACCAGCGATGACTATACCGCCTACTATCAGGTCCTGGCCCGCGATCGTCTGAGCGTAGCGCTGGAGCTGGAAGCCGATCGCATGGCAACCCTGAAATTGCCCGCCGACGAGTTCAGCCGCGAGATCGAAGTCATCAAGGAAGAGCGTCGCCTGCGCACCGATGACAAGCCGATGGGCAAGGCATTCGAACGCTTCAAGGCGATGGCCTACCCTGCCAGCGGCTATCACACGCCGACCATTGGCTGGATGGCGGACCTGGAGCGCATGAAGGTTGAAGAGCTGCGCCACTGGTACGAATCCTGGTATGCGCCGAACAACGCCACGCTGGTGGTGGTTGGCGATGTGCAGCCGGACGAGGTCAAAGCCCTGGCAGAGCGTTTCTTCGGGCCGATCCCGCGCCGCGACGTGCCGCCCTCGAAAAAACCACTGGAACTGGCCGAGCCGGGCGAGCGCAAGATCACTCTGCACGTCAAAACTCAGTTGCCGAGCCTGATTTACGGCTTCAACGTGCCAAGCGTTGCGACCGCTGAAGACCCACGTTCGGCGAATGCCCTGCGCCTGATTGCGGCACTGCTCGACGGTGGTTACAGCGCACGCATTTCCTCACGCCTGGAACGTGGCGAAGAACTGGTCTCCGGCGCATCGTCGCGCTACGACGCATTTGCTCGCGGCGACAGCCTCTTCATGATCAGCGCCACACCCAATCTGCAAAAGAAAAAGACCCTGGCCGATGTGGAAGCCGGCATCTGGCGTCTGCTCGACGAGCTGAAAACCAAGGCACCGTCGGCCGAAGAGCTGGAGCGCGTTCGGGCTCAGGTCATTGCGGGCGTGGTCTACGAGCGCGACTCGATTACCAGCCAGGCGACCATGATCGGCGAGCTTGAAACTGTCGGCCTGTCCTGGAAGCTGATGGACAATGAACTGGAGGCGCTGCAAAGCGTGACCCCGCAAGACATCCAGAAAGCAGCCAATACCTATTTCACCCGTGAGCGCCTCAGCGTTGCGCACGTTCTGCCTGAGGAGAAAGCCAAATGATCACGCGCAACGCTCCACGTCATGCGCTGCTTGGCCTGATCCTGGCCGGTTCACTCGGCACCTTTGTCGCATTGCCAGCCGTGGCCGACAACGCCGCCCCTGCCGAGCAGGGCCAGACCACTCCTGCACTGGGCAGCAACCTGCAAACCCTCAAGGAACTGGACGGCAAGGCGCCGGCCCGTCGTGCCCTGAACATACAAACCTGGAATACCGCCGAGGGTGCCAGGGTGCTGTTCGTGGAATCGCGCGAATTGCCGATGTTCGACATGCGCCTGACATTCGCCGCAGGCAGCAGCCAGGACCAGAAATCGCCCGGCATTGCCCTGTTGACCAACGCCATGCTCAACGAGGGCGTCAAAGGCAAGGACGTCAACGCCATCGCTCAGGGCTTCGAAGGCCTGGGAGCGGATTTCAGCAACGGTTCCTACCGTGACATGGCGGTCACGTCCTTGCGCAGCCTGAGTGCTGCCGACAAGCGCGACCCGGCCCTGAAGCTGTTCAGCGAAGTCGTGGGCAAGCCCACCTTCCCTGCCGACTCTCTGGCCCGTATCAAAAACCAGTTGATCGCCAGCTTCGAGACTCAGAAACAGAACCCCGGCGCTATCGCCAGCAAGGAACTGTTCAACCGTCTCTACGGCGACCATCCTTACGCTCACCCGAGTGAAGGCGACGCAAAAAGCATCAATGCCATTACCCTGGCTCAGCTCAAGGCCTTCCACGCCAAAGGCTATGCGGCAGGCAACGCGGTGATTGCTCTGGTAGGCGATCTGTCGCGAGACGAAGCGCAAGCCGTCGCGGCGCAGGTTTCCGCCTCGCTGCCCAAAGGCCCGGCGCTGGCGAAGGTCGCCGATCCGGTTGAACCGAAGGCAGGCACCACGCATATCGAATTCGCGTCCAACCAGACCCACCTGATGCTCGCGCAACTGGGCATCGACCGTAACGACCCGGATTACGCGGCGCTGACCGTGGGTAACTCGGTACTGGGTGGTGGCGGCTTTGGCAGTCGACTGATGACCGAAGTGCGGGAAAAACGCGGCCTGACCTACGGTGTGTCGTCAGGCTTCACCGCCATGCAGGTTGCCGGGCCGTTCATGATCGGCCTGCAAACGCGCGCGGAAATGAGCGAAAACACCCTCAAACTGGTACAGGACATCGTTCGCGACTTCCTCGCCAACGGCCCGACCCAGAAAGAAGTCGACGATGTGAAACGCGAACTGACCGGCAGCTTCCCGCTCACCGCAGCCAGCAATTCGGCCATCGTGGGCCAGCTAGGAGCAATCGGTTTCTACAACCTGCCGCTGACCTACCTTGAGGACTACATGGCCGCCGCCCAGAGCGTGACCGTCGAACAGGTGAAAGCTGCGATGAGCAAGCACCTGAGCGCCGACAAGATGGTCATTGTTACCGTTGGCCCGACCGTCGAGCAAAAGCCTCTGCCGGCGCCGACCGACAAACCCACTCGCCAACCTGTAGGGGTCCCGGAACACTGATGGCCAATCCACGTCCGAAGGGCCACAACGGCCTGGGTCAGCTTCGTATCATCGGCGGAGAATGGGGCAGCCGTCGCCTGACCTTCCCCGACGCCCCCGGCCTGCGCCCGACGCCTGATCGCGTGCGCGAAACCCTGTTCAACTGGCTGGCACCCTACATCGCTGGTGCCAGGGTGCTGGACGTTTTCACTGGCAGCGGCGCACTGTATTTCGAAGCCCTGTCCCGTGGCGCCAGCATGGGCCTGGCGCTGGACAGCAACGCGGCAGCCATCGCCAGTCTGCGCCAGAACCTCAACGCACTGAACTGCACCAGCGGCCAGGTCTCCCAGACCGACGCCCTGCGCCATCTGGAAACCGCCACCGCCTCGCCCTTTGACGTTGTGTTCCTCGACCCGCCCTTCCATCAGGGCCTGCTGGCTTCAGCCTGCAACCTGCTGGAAAGCCACGGCTGGCTGGCCGACACTGCCTGGATCTACACCGAAAGCGAAACCCCGCCATCGACCACCGGCTTGCCGGGCAGCTGGCGGTTACACCGCGAGAAAAAGGCTGGTCAGGTGTATTACGCGTTGTGGCAGCGGGGCCAGGGCTGACAGCTCACGAACCAATGCTCCGCGTTTGGCATGCGCTCTGAACGTTCCGCGTCCTGTTGACGACGCATAGCGTCATGAAAGGCATTCCCACCCTGGAGCAACTACAACTATCGTGCGACGCTCCGCGTCGCATGCAGTTCTGGACGCTCCGCGTCCTCTTGACGACGCAGAGCGTCGTGAAAGGCATTCCCACCCTGGAGCAACTACAACTATCGTGCGACGCTCCGCGTCGCATGCAGTTCTGGACGCTCCGCGTCCTCTTGACGACGCAGAGCGTCGTGAAAGGCATTCCCACGCTGGAGCAACTACAACTATCGTGCGACGCTCCGCGTCGCATGCAGTTCTGGACGCTCCGCGTCCTCTTGACGACGCAGAGCGTCGTGAAAGGCATTCCCACGCTGGAGCGTGCGGAACGATAACCTCGACTATCGTGCGACGCTCGGCGTCGGCATGTCGTTCTGGACGCTGTGCGTACTCTTTTGCGATGCAGAGCGTCACGAAACGCATTTCTATACCAACGACACCGTCAAGCCACTTACATCCCGGTCCACTTAATGGCAACGTACAGCTTCAGCCCCTGAACTGATCGTTGAGCAAGCACGTGTCCACACGCCCTACCTTTCTGTCCCATGCCAATCCATTCGTCCCGGCCGTCGGCATGGGCAATCCGCATTTGCAGACGCTTTGGGGGCCGCTGCTGCGCAAGCCGACGCTGCTGGCGCGCACTCGCGAGCGGTTGTGGTTGAAGGATGGGGATTTTCTGGACATGGACTGGCATGGCCCGGATGAGCCCGATAAGCCCTTGGTGCTGGTATTGCACGGCCTGACCGGGTCGTCCAATTCGCCGTATGTAGCCGGTCTGCAAAAGGCCATGGCGGCGCAGGGCTGGCCCAGTGTGGCGCTGAACTGGCGCGGGTGCTCGGGAGAGCCGAACCTGCTGTCACGCAGTTATCACTCGGGAGCCAGCGAGGACCTGGCCGAAGTGATCGCTCATTTGCGTTCGCTGCGACCACTGGCTCCGATTTATGCGGCGGGGTATTCGCTGGGCGGCAATGTGTTGCTCAAGTACTTGGGTGAATCCGGCGCTAGCAGTGATCTTCGAGGAGCGGTGGCGGTGTCAGTGCCGTTTCGGCTGGACGAATGCGCCAACCGCATCGGCCAAGGATTCTCCAGGGTTTATCAACGGCACTTCATGCGCGAAATGCTGGCGTATATCCGTGACAAGCAGCATCGCTTCCAGCATGAAGGCATCAGCGAGGGGCTGGCCGAACTCGCCGCGCTGGGCTCACTGGAGAACATGCGAACGTTCTGGGACTTCGATGGACGGGTGACTGCACCGCTGCATGGTTTTTCCGACGCCACGGATTACTACCGCAGGGCATCCAGCCGCTACTATCTGGGTCAGATTCAGACGCCGACGCTGATCATTCAGTCCAGCGACGACCCGTTCGTGTTCCCTCACAGCCTCCCCGAACCGAGCGAGCTGTCGTCCTGCACCGAGTTCGAGCTACACGCCAAAGGCGGGCATGTCGGTTTCGTCGACGGCTCGCTGCGCAATCCGGGCTATTACCTTGAACGCCGCATCCCGTTATGGCTAAGCGCTGCACATCAGCGCGAAAACGCCTGATCAGGCTGACGACGCATCAACCGGCGCCCGTGGCGATTTCATGCTCGGGATCGTTGATCCACTCGCTCCACGAGCCCGCATAAAGCGTTGCCAACGGGTGTCCGGCCAGGCACAGCGCGAACAGGTTATGGCAGGCCGTGACGCCTGATCCGCAGTAGGACACCAGACTTTCCGGCGGACGACCCTGCAATTTTTCGGCAAAACGCTGCCTGAGCTGCTCAGGTGGCAAAAAGCGTCCATCCGGCCCGAGATTATCGGTACAGGCCGCACACTGAGCACCTGGAATATGCCCGGCGACAGGGTCCAAAGGCTCTACGTCACCTCGGAAGCGCGCTTCGGCGCGGGCGTCGATCAAGGTCATTTCCGGGCGACCGAGACGGCCATGCAAGCGACTGCCGCTGAGCACTATCGACATGTCCGGCTCACCGCTGAAACTGCCTGGCTCACGATTCGGAGCGTCAAGGCTCAACGGCAACCCGGCAGCGTGCCAGGCTTTCAGCCCTCCATCGAGCAGGTAGACGCCTTCGCGCTTACCCATCCAGGCCAGCAACCACCAGGCCCGCGCGGCATACATTCCCGGCCCATCGTCATACAGCACAACATCGCTATCGGCGTTGATGCCCCAAGCCTGAAAGCATTGCAGCAAAGCGGCGGGATCGGGCAGTGGATGACGTCCGGTCTTGCCTTTGATAGCAGGCCCGCTGAGGTCGCGCTTCAAATCGGCAAAGGACGCGCCCTCGATACGCCCTTGGGCGTAACTGCGCTGACCGTAATCGGAATCTTCAAGCGCATAACGGCAATCGAGAATCACCAGACCTGGGGTTTTCTGTCGTGCAGCCAGTTGCTCGGGGCTGATCAGTTGCGCAATGGACATGACACACTCCTGTGGCAGAGAACCGACAAGCAGGCCGCTCATCGGCTCTGAAATTCACATCAGAACCTCAGGCAACGTCGAGTGAAACGTTTCGCATAGCGCGTCGAACGCTTCGCGAGCCTGAGGCGCGACAAACACAGATTCGAGCATAAGTACCTGATAGACGCCACGTCGAATCGCTGATTCGTTCAACTCTGTAGCGTTTTCCCGGTTGGTGCACAGAAAACGCACCCACGACGTCAGAACGATCCAGGTGTTGAGACTGGTCCACTCGATCTGCGATTCATCCATTTTCAGGATGCCAGCCTTGATAAAACCCCGATAGATGGTCATCGCCTGCATCAGGCAACGATATGAAAAGCGCCGATAACGCCTCGCCAGCTCTGCATCCGACGTCAGTAGATGCTCAAGGTCGCGATGCAGAAAACGGTAGCGCCACATGGCGTCCATTATCGCCAGAAAATAATCGCGCTTGTCTTCGATGGTCGGCGGGCGGTCGGCAGGCAGGGTCAGAAAACTGCCCACCAGCATTTCATACTCGGTGAACAGCTCGGCGATGATCACCTGCTTGTTGGCGAAGTGGTAATAGAGATTGCCGGGCGAGATTTCCATGTGCGCAGCAATATGATTGGTGGTCACGCTTCGTTCGCCCTGCTGATTGAACAGCTCCAGACTGGTTTGCACGATACGTTCACGGGTTTTGGTACGGGTTGCCATGCGGACAAGGCCACTCTAATCGCTAATCAGATGATGGCAATCTTAACGCAGGCAGATGCCGCAATGGTGGCAGAATCGAAGCAGCACCAGTGACGAGTCGACGCAGGCAAGCTGAACATAAGGCGTCTTGGCCAATTGCTGCGCGTCGAGCATCATCCGCACCACAGTAAATAGCCCCAAAATCGGGGGTTTGGGCTGAAACATGGCCGATAATCGGCGCAATACGACGCTTGGCGCTTATTACGCAGCTTGGCCCATCGGGAAGGCTGCGATACCATCCGAGTCCCACAACGGACTCCGACCAGGACGACGCGATGAACCGAGTGTTGTACCCAGGCACCTTCGACCCGATTACCAAGGGCCATGGAGATTTGGTCGAGCGCGCCTCGCGCCTGTTCGACCACGTGGTCATTGCGGTTGCCGCCAGCCCGAAGAAAAACCCGCTGTTTCCTCTGGAACAACGCGTCGAACTGGCCCGCGAAGTCACCAAACACCTGCCCAACGTGGAAGTCGTCGGCTTCTCGACGCTGCTCGCGCATTTTGCCAAGGAACAGAATGCCAACGTCTTTCTGCGCGGCCTTCGCGCGGTATCGGACTTCGAGTACGAGTTTCAGCTGGCCAACATGAACCGTCAGTTGGCACCGGACGTCGAAAGCCTGTTCCTCACGCCCTCAGAGCGCTACTCATTCATTTCCTCGACGTTGGTGCGTGAAATCGCGGCGTTGGGCGGTGATATCACCAAATTCGTTCATCCTGCCGTCGCTCAGGCGCTGACCGAACGCTTCAAGCGCTAGACGCACTGCATGTGAAGGTGCATCCCGAAGCCTAATGCGGCACAATTCGCCGCATTGGTTTTAATGTGCCCCGGCGTCGGCTGCGGCAGGAGCAATTCATGTCCCTTATCATCACTGACGATTGCATCAACTGCGACGTCTGCGAACCCGAGTGCCCAAACGAGGCGATTTCACAAGGCGAGGAGATCTACGTGATCAACCCGAACCTGTGCACCGAATGTGTGGGTCACTACGACGAGCCTCAATGCCAGCAGGTTTGCCCGGTCGACTGCATCCCCCTGGATGAAAATCACGTCGAGAGCAAAGAGCAGCTGATGGACAAGTACCGGATCATCACCAGCAAGGTCTGATACAGCCTTTACTGCTGCTTGCCGTACCCGTCACCGGTGCAACCCAGGCAACGCACAAAGGCTGCCTTGCCCGGATCGACCACCAGCGCCTTGCCCGTTGCGCCGAGGTTGCCGCCTGCCGCTGCAAAAGGCGCAGCAATCACGAACAGCCCTGTACCGATGACCGTGGCTGCTATCAACAGCGGTCGGGCAATCAGCAGATCGCCGATCATCGCGAACGCTGGCGGGTTTTGAATGGTGTAGACCGGATCGCCGCTGCCGGTGGAGACATCGGCGGCAATCGCAGGCAGCGCCTGCAGGCCGATAAGCAGCGCCAGCGTGGCAGCAAGAATACGAAACGGTCTCATGGCTTGGTCCTTCAGGCGTAGCAAATAATTAAGGTGCCATCACTATAAACAGGGGTGCAGCTTAAGCAAGTGGCCTGACGCTCTGCGCCTCTCGTATTTCAGCGCTGGCATTTTGGACAGTAAACACTGGCGCGCTGCCCCAGCTTGATTTCACGCAGCGTTGTACCGCAGACCTTGCATGGCTGGCCGCCACGCCCGTAGACAAACAATTCCTGCTGGAAATACCCCGGCTTGCCGTCGCCGCCGATGAAGTCACGCAGGGTGGTACCGCCGCGCTCTATAGCGTAGGTCAGAATGCGCTTGATCTCGATGGCAAGCTTGAGATAACGAGCCCGTGAGACGCCTCCGGCTTCGCGTCGCGGGTCGATGCCCGCTGCGAACAGTGCTTCGGTCGCGTAAATATTGCCCACCCCGACCACCACGGCGTTATCCATGACAAACGGTTTGACCGCAATCGACTTGCCGCGCGAGCGCTCGTAAAGGCGCTCACCGTCGAACAGATCAGTCAGCGGCTCCGGCCCCAGACGAATCAACAACTCGTGGTTATGCGGATCAAGGCTCCAGAGCATCGCCCCGAATCGACGCGGGTCGGTGTAGCGCAAGGCCAGCCCGGACTCCAGTTCGATATCGACATGCTCGTGCTTGAGCGCCGGAAGCCCGGCCTCGACGAGGCGCAGATTGCCCGACATGCCCAAGTGGCTGATCAGCGTGCCCACTTCGGCCTGAATCAGCAGGTACTTGGCGCGCCGGTCAACCTGCACAATGCGCTGTCCGGAAAGGCGGATGTCCAAATCTTCGGGAATGGGCCAGCGCAAACGGCTGTCGCGCACGATAACGCGGCTGACACGCTGACCTTCAAGATGGGGTGCAATGCCGCGACGGGTGGTTTCTACTTCGGGTAATTCAGGCATGTATCACTCGGTTTTACAGGAAGGGCAAGCCAGCAGCGCACAGGCTCAGCGCGCGCCCAGCTCGCGGATGCTTTCCCTCAGGTATTCAAAGTCATATTCGGACAAGCCCACGTAATCCAGCACCAGCGCACCAATGCATTCCCATTCGTGATCTTCGCCCTGATTGCCCAGCACCTGGTAGGACTGGCAGATGTGCTCGGCCATTTTCAGGGGGGCCAAGAGGTTCTTGAGCGGGGCATTGCGACTGGTATCGTCCTGAAAAATCGCCAATGCGTTGTGATGATTGGCGATCGCGTCAGTCACGTGCGCAGGCAAGCGCCATGACTTGGCCGTGTAATAGCCGACCACCGAGTGGTTGGTGTGGAACGCGGCGTTTTCAGTATCGACAACGCGACAATCAGGCCCTGCGTTGGCGTAGGCTTCTTCAAGGACCGGCATGTAATTCGGGAAGCGCTTGAGCATCAACGGAATACCGCAGTCATGGAACAGGCCCAATGCGTAGGATTCATCCACAGTCTGCGAGCCGATGCGCTTGGACAGCGTCAGACTGGTCATTGCGACATCCTGCGCGGTGTCCCAGAAGCGATTAAGCGCGACGATGGTCTCATCGGTCATCTCGCCCCTGATCGACTGTGCGTTGATCAGATTGATCACGGTACGACTGCCCAGCAGATTCACGGCCTTGTCAATCGAGGCAATCTTGTTGGACAGGCCGTAGTGCGCAGAGTTGACGATCTTCAGCAGCGCCCCGGACAAACCCGGATCTTGCGCAATCAGCCGCGCAATTACCCCAAGGTCCGGATCGGGCATGTATTGCTCCATCTGCAGATCCACCATGATCTGCGGCTGCGGGGGCACACTGATACCCTGCAACGCTTGCTGGATCTGTTCTGGGCTTAGCTCTTCGGACATAGGAATTTACTCACCGTAATGACTGGATTCTGACCCCTTGCGGGGAAACGGTCCATCACCCAAGACGAAGATATTCTCGGAACTTTGCCAAATGCCAGGCTTCGGACCTTGTGTTGACGGCGTATATGGCGGCCTCAAAACGACCGCCAGACGCCACCCTGAAAGCCCGACACTGGAGGATCCCATGTCTAAAGCACTGACTGGCAAACGCATCGCAATTCTTGTAACCGACGGTTTCGAACAGGTCGAACTGACCGGCCCGAAAGAAGCGCTGGAGCAAGCAGGTGCCACCGTGGAAATCCTGTCCACCGAAGAGGGCCAGGTCAAAGGCTGGAATCACGACAAACCTGCCGATGATTTCAAGATCGACCGCACGTTCAAGGCGGCCAACGCCAGCGACTACCATGGCGTGGTTCTGCCGGGCGGCGTACAGAACTCCGACACCATTCGCATAGACACGGACGCACAGAAGCTCGTCAAGGACATAGAGGGCTCCGGCAAACCAGTGGCGGTTATCTGTCACGGCGGCTGGCTGTTGATATCGGCAGGCCTGGTGAAGGGTAAAACCCTGACCAGCTTCAAGACGCTGAAGGATGACCTGGTCAACGCCGGGGCTAAATGGGTTGATCAGGAAGTTGTCACCGACGGCACGCTGATCAGCAGCCGCCAGCCTGATGACATCCCGGCCTTCAACAGCAAGTTGATTGAAGCGCTGTCGGCTTGATCGGTTGCGATTATTGTAGTCATCCCGGCGCACTACCGGGATGACGCGCTATAATCCCGCTCTTTTTTCAGGAGCGACGTCATGTCCCTGCCTAGCTTGCGCCTCAAAGCCAACGCCGACCGCCGCCTGCGCGCCGGTCACTTGTGGGTCTACAGCAACGAAATCGACGTAGCCGCCACCCCGCTGCATGGTTTTGCAGCCGGTGATCAGGCCATCCTCGAAGCTGCTGGCGGCAAGCCGCTGGGCATCGTCGCCATGAGCCCCAACAACCTGATCTGCGCACGTTTGCTGTCGCGCGACATCAAGCTGCCGCTCGATAAGTCTTTGCTGGTCCATCGCCTGAACGTGGCGCTGTCGCTGCGCGAGCGTCTGTTCGACAAGCCTTTCTACCGCCTGGTCTACGGCGATTCAGACCTGATGCCGGGTCTGGTGGTGGATCGGTTCGGTGACATTCTGGTTGTCCAGCTGGCCTCGGCCACCATGGAAAACCACAAGGAAGACATCATTGCCGCGCTGGTTCAGGTCATCAAGCCAAGCGGCATCCTGTTCAAGAACGACTCAGCCGCTCGCGATGCGGAAGGTCTGAATCGTTATGTCGAAACCGTGTTCGGCCTGGTTCCCGAATGGGTTGCGCTGGAAGAAAACGGCGTGAAATTCGAAGCACCGGTGATGGCCGGGCAGAAGACCGGCTGGTTCTACGACCACCGTATGAACCGCGCGCGCATTGCCCCCTACGTCAAAGGCAAGCGTGTACTGGACCTGTACAGCTACATTGGTGGCTGGGGAATTCAGGCAGCGGCTTTTGGTGCCAGCGACGTGACCTGCGTCGACGCATCGTCCTTCGCCCTTGATGGCGTTGAGCGTAACGCAGCCCTGAATGGCTTCGCAGAAAAAATGACCTGCATCGAAGGCGATGTTTTCGAAGCGCTGAAAGAGCTGAAAGCCGGTGAAGAGCGTTTCGATGTGATCGTTGCCGATCCACCTGCGTTCATCAAACGCAAGAAAGACATGAAAAACGGCGAAGGCGCTTACCGCCGCCTGAACGAGCAAGCTATGCGCCTGCTCAGCAAGGACGGCATTCTGGTCAGCGCTTCCTGCTCCATGCACCTGCCGGAAGACGACCTGCAAAACATCCTCCTGACCAGCGCCCGCCATCTGGACCGCAACATCCAGCTACTGGAACGCGGCGGCCAGGGCCCGGATCACCCGGTACACCCGGCAATTGCCGAGACGCGCTACATCAAGAGCATCACTTGCCGGTTGCTGCCTAACAGCTGATGCTTCCAGCGTCGGAATGCAGTTCACGACGCTCTGCCTTGCAAGAGGACGCAGAGCGTCCGGAACGGCATGCGACGCGGAGCGTCGCACGATAGTTGAGGTTATCGTTCAGCCACGCTCCAACACCGTCCGCAAACCCAGCAATACCAGAAAGTGCAGCGGGTAGATCGCATAGGCCCAGCGCCGCATCGGGATCACTGCGAACTTCGGTTTGGTGCGCAGTAGCGCTATGCCCAGCGTAGGTGCCACCAGGCAGGCGGCTATCGAGCCAATGGAAATCGGATCGCCCCAGCTCGCGCCGGCAATCATCTGCGGCCAGGCATTGGCTGCGAGGCAGAAAACTGCCGGAAACACCGAATACCAAAGGCGCTTTTGCAGCACCAACAGAAAAACCAGCGGCAGCAACACGCCGGCAAAACCAAACATCAATTGTTGCTGAAAAACCGCCCCTAGCAGCAGGGCAACGATGGCCATGATCCGCGTCGTCACGTTGCGGTGCTGCCAGCCTTGAGCAATCAGCAGCCCCAGCAACAGGGTCGGCATCACGTTCAGCACGGTCACGTCCGCCATGAACAGCCGATACGGGATTTCTGATAGCGCTGCGAATGCCAGCAGCCACCCCAGATAGCGCCATTGCACCCTCGGGGCCAGAATGGCTGCGCTGCGCCGGGAAAGGTTTACGGCAATTGCCAGACAGAACCAGGGAAAGGCGAAACGCCCCGGCACGTAAAGAAAATCAACTGACCAGCCCACATAGCGAAGATGATCGAGCACCATGCTCAGCATCGCCAGCCACTTGAGCAGGTCCAGCGCCTTGTTGCGTCCGGGCAGAAAAGGCGGGTTGGACAGATCCATATCGCTCCTGAATGGGGAATTGCGTCATGCAGTCAACACATGACCGAACCTTATATTGTCGCTACAGTGCGCACCATAATCGCCCATAAGGAATCGGCCATGACAGACCAAAGCCAACAGTTCGCCAGCGACAACTATTCCGGTATCTGCCCTGAAGCCTGGGCAGCCATGGAGCAGGCGAACAAGGGGCATCAACGTGCCTATGGTGACGATCAATGGACTGCACGCGCGTCAGATGATTTCCGCCGTCTGTTCGAAACCGACTGCGAAGTGTTTTTTGCCTTCAACGGCACAGCGGCCAACTCGCTGGCGCTGTCATCGCTGTGCCAGAGTTACCACAGTGTCATCTGTTCGGAAACGGCTCACGTTGAAACCGATGAATGCGGCGCGCCGGAGTTTTTCTCCAACGGCTCCAAACTGCTGACAGCACGCAGCGCAGGCGGCAAGCTGACTCCGGAGTCGATTCGCGAAGTGGCGCTCAAGCGTCAGGATATTCACTACCCCAAACCGCGCGTCGTGACACTGACCCAAGCCACCGAGGTAGGCGGCGTTTATCAGCCCGAAGAACTCAAGGCAATCAGTGCGACCTGCAAGGAGCTGGGCCTGCATCTGCACATGGACGGTGCCCGCTTCTCCAATGCCTGCGCCTTTCTGGAGGCCTCACCGGCAGAACTGACCTGGAAATCCGGCGTCGATGTGCTGTGCTTCGGCGGTACCAAAAACGGCATGGCGGTGGGTGAAGCCATCCTGTTTTTCAACCATGACCTGGCTGAAGACTTCGATTACCGCTGCAAACAGGCCGGGCAACTGGCGTCGAAAATGCGCTTTCTGTCTGCGCCGTGGGTCGGGCTGCTGGAAAACGACGCTTGGCTCAAACATGCCCGCCACGCCAACCATTGCGCACAACTGCTGGCCGAACTGGTCAAGGATATTCCCGGCGTGGAGCTGATGTTTCCGGTACAGGCCAATGGTGTGTTCCTGCAATTGTCGCAACCGGCCATTGCAGCATTGACCGCCAAGGGCTGGCGTTTCTATACCTTCATCGGCAACGGCGGCGCACGCTTCATGTGTTCGTGGGACACCGAAGAAGAGCGCGTGCGTGAACTGGCCGCCGATATCAAGCTGGTGATGCAGGGCTGAAGCGTCTGGCTCAAAGCTTGCAGGTGCAGCCTGGCAATCGTGGGGGGGTAATCTCCCCCTTAACGGCAATCGGCTCAAAAGGCCGCCCGGACTTCACTGACCACCCTCAAGAAGGAGCTTGTCTGCATGTTCGATTTCTCCGCCCGGCTCAAGCAGCATTTCGCTGCTCTGCAGAGTGAAGCGCAATTTTTTTCCGTACGTTACGTGCACCGCACCGGCCAACGCCTGTGCGTGCGCAAGAATGTGGCCGAGCCGCCGTCGCTGAGCAGCGACGAGGGCGCAATGCTGACCGTGCGCCTGAACGGTGTTGAAGCCTACGCCGCCACCAACGACATTTCCCTTCGGGGTTTGCAAGCTGCCTTGCAGCAGGCCGAAGCGCTGGCACGTCGCCTGGCACCGCATGCGTTGCTGAACCTGAGCGATCAAGCTGTCTCGACTGCCAAGGCTGACTATCTGTCGCCGCACATGGATCAAGCATTCCCGCCACTGAGCGACTGCATCGGCCTGCTGATGGCCGAGTCCAGCGCCGTCCCGAAAGACGAACGGCTGGTCAACTGGCAGGCCGTACTGAGGCTGGAAACGGTTGAGCAGATTTACCTGAACACCGCGGGCGCAGAGCTTCGTCAGGCGCAACGCTTCGTTTTTCCGGGCCTGAGCGTCACCGCCTACGACGGTCGCGACAGCCAGACGCGTAACCTGGGCGGCGACAACTTCGGCCAACAGGGCGGTCTTGAAGTGCTGAGCAGTTGCGGTCTGATCGGCTCTGCGACCAACGTCGCCGATGAGGCCTTGCAGCTTATCCTCGCCCCCAACACACCGTCAGGCCCACGCGACCTGCTGCTGATGCCGGATCAGATGGTGCTGCAGATTCACGAGTCCATCGGCCATCCGCTGGAACTGGACCGGATTCTCGGCGACGAGCGTAATTACGCAGGTACCAGCTTCGTCAAGACGACCGATTTCGGCACCCTGCAATACGGCTCCAGCCTGCTGAACGTGACGTTCGACCCGGACATTCCTGAGCAACTGGCCAGCTACGCGCACGACGACGACGGCACGGCCGCCAGCAAACAGTTCCTGATTCGTGACGGCCTGTTGCAACGCCCGCTCGGCGGCGCACTGTCGCAATACCGCAGCGGCCTGGACGGGGTTGCCAACAGCCGCGCCTGCGGCTGGAACCGTGCGCCCATCGATCGCATGGCCAACCTGAACATCGAACCGGGCGACCAGTCACTGGACGGCCTGATCGGTAACATCGAGCACGGCATCCTGATGTCGAGCAATCGCTCCTGGTCCATCGACGATGCGCGCAACAAGTTCCAGTTCGGCTGCGAATGGGGCCAATTAATTGAAAACGGTGAACTCAAGGGCGTGGTGAAGAACCCCAACTATCGGGCGATTTCTGCTCAGTTCTGGAAAAACCTCAGCGCAGTCGGTGACGCCAGTACCTTCAAAGTGCTGGGCACGCCCAACTGCGGCAAGGGCGAACCCAATCAGGTGATCCGTGTAGGCCATGCCTCTCCGGCGTGTGTGTTTGCCAATGTCGATGTGTTTGGAGGGGATGCCTGATGTCGCACCAACAGCAATTCGAGGCGCTGGTCGCCGTGCTCAAGGCTGCCATCAGCCCGACGGAACACTTCACCCTGGCCTACGACGCCGAAGCGTCCGACTTCATTCGTTTCAACCACGGCCAGGTTCGGCAGGCCGGGAGCGTGCAGCAGGTCATTGCGACCTTCAAACTGATCGACGACGGGCGTCATGCCAACCTGGAAGTGACCTTGTCCGGGGATCAGGAGACCGATACTCGGCGCCTTTCCAATGCCTTGCAGCAATTGCGCGAAACCCTGCCTTCGCTGGCGAAAGACCCGTATCTGTTGCCTAACACGCAGGCTTGGCAAAGCAGCAATGTGCAGGACTTACCGCTGCCGGACAGCGCGCAGGTCGTCGAGCAGATCAGCCAACTGTCAGGCGACCTCGATCTGGTGGGTTTTTACGCGGCTGGCCCGCTGTACCGGGGTTTCGCCAGTTCGTGGGGAGCGCTGGGCTGGCATCAGGCCAACAGCTTCAATTTCGACTGGAGCCTGTTTCATGAAAACGGCCAGGCGGTGAAAGCCAATTACGCAGGTCACGACTGGAACAACGAAGCGTTCGTGCAACGCTTTCAGCAGGCCCGTGAGCAGCTCGAATTTCTCGGCCGCCCACTGCACACCCTCAAGCCCGGTCAATACCGCGCCTATCTGGCTCCAGCGGCACTGGACGAAGTCATTGGCATGCTCAGCTGGGGCGGCTTTTCCGCGCAAGCGGTGGCCAGCAAGCGCAGCCCGTTGCAAAGGCTGTATGACGGCGAGACTCATTTCAGCCCGCTGATCAACTTCGACGAGCAAGTCAGTGGCTCGCTCTCGCCAGCCTTCTCACGCGAAGGCTACCCGCGCAAGGACCTGAAGCTGATCGTCAACGGGCAGGCCCGCGAGCGACTGGTGGACTCGAGCAGCGCCGCTGAGTACGACCTGCCTGCCAACGGCGCGGATTATGGCGAAGGTCCAAGCGCGTTGAGCATTGCCGGCGGCTCGCTGGAGCTGGACCAGATCCTTGAAAAGCTCGGCACAGGCCTTTACATCAGCAACCTGTGGTACCTGAACTTTTCGGATCGCGCTGCCGCACGTCTGACCGGGATGACACGTTTCGCAACATTCTGGGTCGAAGACGGCAAGATCGTTGCACCGGTCAGCACCATGCGTTTCGATGACAGCGCCTACAGCCTGTTGGGTAGCGCACTGGAGGACCTGACTCGCGAGCGGGAACTGATTCTTCAATCGAGTACCTACACTCAGCGCCAGACGGGGTCGATTCAACTGCCCGGCGCTCTGATAAGCCGACTCACCCTAACCTTGTAGCAGGAGCTTATGTCGAACTCAGCAGCGCCAATCATGGATGAAAAGACCCTGCGCTGGATGCCCTGGGTCATCGCCATTGCGTTCTTCATGCAAAGCCTGGACGGCACGATCCTCAACACCGCCCTGCCGTCCATGGCCAGCTCGCTGGCGCAAGACCCCCTGCGCATGCAGTCGGTGGTTATCGCCTACATGCTGACCATAGCACTGCTGATCCCGGCCTCGGGCTGGATTGCCGATCGTTTCGGGATCAAGCGCATCTTCTTCAGCGCCATTTTGCTGTTCAGCTTCGGCTCGTTGCTGTGCGCGCTTTCCTGGTCGCTCAATGTGCTGGTGGCGGCGCGGGTGATTCAGGGGCTGGGTGGCGCGCTGATGCTGCCCATCGGACGCCTGATCGTCTTACGTGCGTATCCGCGGTCGGAGCTGGTACGAATCATGGGCTTTATCACCGTGCCCGGTCTTTTGGGACCGTTGCTAGGGCCGACGCTTGGCGGCTGGATGGTCGAGTACCTGAGCTGGCACTGGATTTTCCTGCTCAATATTCCAGTCGGGATTATCGGCTGCTATGCCGTCAAACACTTCATCCCCGACCTTCCCGGAGGCGGTCGAACGCGTTTTGACGGCATCGGGTTTATCCTGTTTGGCGCGGCAATGGTGCTGATCACCATTGCCCTCGAGGGGCTGGGCGAGCTGAACCTGCCACATATGCGCGTGGTGCTTCTGCTGTTTGCCGGGATGGGCTGCCTGGCGGCCTACTGGCTGCGCGCCGGGCACATCGAATCGCCGTTGTTCGCCCCTTCGCTGTTTCGCACCCGAACGTTTGCGGTCGGTATTCTGGGCAATCTGTTCGCCCGTCTGGGCAGCGGAGCCTTGCCGTTCCTGATCCCGTTGCTGCTGCAAGTGGCACTGGGGTATTCGCCTTCCGAGGCGGGCATGAGCATGTTACCGCTGGCAGCTGCAGGAATGTTCGCCAAGACGGTAGCGCGCTGGCTGATCGAGCATATGGGCTATCGCCTCATTCTGACCGGTAACACATTGCTGCTGGGCATCCTGCTGGCAAGCCTGGCACTGGTCGATGTGCAGACGCCTTACTGGGTTTTGCTGGTGCATCTGGGCCTGCTCGGTGCAGTCAACTCCTTGCAGTTCACCGCGATGAATACCGTCACCCTGATCGATCTGGACGATGCCAGCGCTGCAAGCGGCAACAGCCTGCTCTCGGTGGTGGCACAACTTTCGCTGAGCCTTGGGGTTGCAAGCGCTGCGGCCTTGTTGGGCGGTTTCAGCGAAGAAGTGGCCAGCGGCGAGCTGAGCAGCGTGCTGGAGGCTTTCCAGCTGACGTTCCTGAGCGTCGGAGTTCTGGCCATGTTTGCCGCCGGGATTTTCCTGCAATTACCAGCGAAGGAGGCCAGGGTAGCGACGACTTGATTGACAACCCTTCCGGACAGGAGCAAACCTGTATGGCGAAATCCCCTTTAAAACAGGGACTTTGCCCGAAAAACGAGCAGTTTCAAGTATCCGACCAGATACATTGAAGAACCTGGGCAATCGGCCGACACTTTTATAGCACTAAGCCACTGTGGTCTCTTGTAAGCACGAGCCGCATCATGCAACCTTGCCATACGCGAAAGTGGGGTTTACGCCCGTCGCGACTAGTATTCCGGAAGCGAGTTTGTTCATGAAAAGCCAAACCGATGCTGCCGGTAGATCCGCAGCCGAGGTAGTGACGCAATTGCCAGTGCCATCGCGCCTGGGCATGCTGCGTTTCGAGCGGCTGAATGAAGCCAATTGGGCGCTATTGTTTCTCGATCCGAATTGCGAAAAGCAGTTCGGCCTGCCCGCCGTCGACCTTTGCGCCTTGATTGGATCCCCTTATGCCAGCCTCATGGAGCCGCAAGCACGCTATCAACTGCATGACGACATCCAGCAGCAACTGGCTTCTTCTCCGAATTACCTGATTCGCTACACCCTTCACAGCCCCAAGGGCGCGCTTGGCTTGCTGGAAATCGGCGAAGCCTACAAGCAGCACAATCGTCATCTGCTGCGTGGTTATTTTCTGATCGTCGATGGCCTTGTCACAGAAAGCGAGACCGCCACTGACTCCGATCTCGAAACCCGTAACCTGCGCCTGCAGATTGCCCTTGAACTCAACCAGCGCGCCCAGCGTGACCAGTTTGCCCATCTGGAACGCGTGCGTGCCCAGCAGGACCTGATCCTGCGCCTGACCCGGCATCGTTACACCACAGCCAATACCCTGCTGGAAGCGGCAAAGCTGATCACCAAGAGTGCCTGCGACATTTATGACGTCGATCATGTCAGTATCTGGAACCTCACCGACAAGCGTCTGGAACCGATCACCGACTATCGTCGGGAAAGCGGCGACTATCAGTCGCGTACGCCGATTGATATCAGCGCCTACCCCACCTATCTGCAAGCGCTCAATACCAGCAGGGCGATTGACGCCAGCAATATCCAGACCGACCCGCGCACCCGCGAAATGGCCGAAAGCCTGAACCCTGGAGAAGACAAGGCGGTCCTCGATGCGAGTATTCGTATCGATGGCCAGGTCATTGGCGTGCTCTGCCTGGAACAGTCCGGCTCGACACGCGAGTGGCAGTCCGACGAAATCGCCTTCGCCGGGGAGCTGGCCGACCAGTTCGCTCAGGTCATCAACAACCATAACCGTCGAGCCGCGACCAATGCGCTGCACCTGTTCCAGCGTGCGGTCGAACAGAGCGCCAACGCCTTTCTGCTGGTCAACTGCAACGGCGTGGTCGAATACGTCAATCCAAGCTTCACGGCGATCACGCAGTACAGTTCCGATGAAGTCTCCGGACACAAGCTCTCGGAACTGCCTGCGCTGGAAAACCTCAACCAGTTGCTGCTGGAAGCCAACTCCAGCCTGACCAACAGCAACAGCTGGCAGGGCGAGTTCAAAAGTCGACGCAAGAACCTCGAACCCTACTGGGGCCAGCTGTCGATTTCCAAGGTGTATGGCGACAATCGTGAGCTGACGCACTATATCGGCATCTACGAAGACATCACCCAGAGCAAGCTGGCTCAGCAGCGCATCGAGCGCCTGGCCTACACTGACAACCTCACCAATCTGGGCAACCGTCCGGCCTTTATCCGCAATCTGGACGAACGCTTTGCCCGCGACACCGATACGCCGATGAGCCTGTTGCTGGTCGACATCGATAACTTCAAGCGCATCAACGACAGCCTCGGCCACCAGACCGGTGACAAACTGTTGATCAGCCTGGCGCGGCGCCTGCGCAACACCTTGAGCCCGTCCGACGTATTGGCGCGCTTTGCCAGTAACGAATTTGCCGTACTGATCGACAACACCGATCAGGAAGCCGGACAGGCCACCGCCACACAAGTGCTGGCCACGCTGGACAAGCCGATGTTCGTCGACAATCAGCTGATCAGCGTCACCGGCTCGGTGGGTCTTGCCTGCGCGCCGCTGCACGGTCGTGACCCGCAGACCCTGATGAAAAACGCAGGTCTGGCCCTGCACAAGGCCAAAGCCAACGGCAAACATCAGGTTCAGGTGTTTACCGAAGCATTGAATGCCGAGGCCAGTTACAAGCTGTTCGTGGAAAACAACCTGCGCCGCGCCCTGACCCAGAACGAGCTTGAGGTGTTCTATCAGCCCAAGCTGTGCCTGCTGACCGGTCGTCTGCTGGGCATGGAAGCGCTACTGCGCTGGAATCATCCTGAAAAAGGCATGATCCGCCCCGATCAGTTCATCAGCGTGGCGGAAGAAACCGGCCTGATCATCCCCATCGGCAAGTGGGTCGCTCGCCAGTCCTGCCGCATGAGCAAGGACCTCACCGCCGCTGGTTTCGGTAATTTGCAGGTAGCGATCAACGTGTCACCCAAGCAGTTTTCCGACCCCGAGCTGGTGTCATCGATTGCCGCTATCCTCAGAGAAGAAGAGCTGGATCCTTCGCTGCTGGAACTGGAACTGACCGAAGGCCTGCTGCTGGAAGCCACCGAAGACACGCGCCAGCAGCTGGACTCGCTGAAGAAGCTTGGCCTGTCGTTGGCCATGGATGACTTCGGCACCGGTTACTCGTCATTCAGCTACCTGAAGAAATTCCCTATTGATGTGATCAAGATCGATCGCAGCTTCATCCGCGATATTCCGGATGATGAAGACGACATGGAAATCACCTCTGCGGTCATCGCGATGGCCCACAACCTCAAGCTCAAAGTGGTCGCCGAAGGCATTGAAACCGCTGCACAGTTGACGTTCCTGCGCCGTCATCGTTGCGATGTGGGCCAGGGCTATTTGTTCGACAAGCCTATCCCCGGCGAAGAGCTGATCGAGAAACTGAAGCGCTACCCGCGTCGTCCGTCCGCCTGACAACCTTCCCTGCACCCTGCTCTCTCGGGCACACTGTCAGGCTGTTATTACACGGCAGCACTTGTTTGTGCGTGTAACGGGACCTATGTAACTCTGCTCATCTGTCCTGGCCCCTGCTGCCTGTCTCTAAACGAGAGGATATGGTTCATGACTCTGCGCTCGGAAATTCTAGTGAACAAAAACGTACTGCCCACCGCCGAACAAGCACTGCCGGGTCGTGAAACGCCTATGGCGCTTCCGGAAACTCATTTCGTCAACGGCAACCCGCTGCTGGGACCGTTTTCGAGCAATGTGGAATTCGCCATCTTCGGCCTGGGTTGCTTCTGGGGCGCAGAACGCCGCCTGTGGCAACAGGAAGGTGTGGTGAGCACCGTCGTGGGGTATGCGGGCGGATTTACCCCGAACCCGACTTACGAAGAAGTCTGCTCCGGTCTGACTGGCCACACTGAAGTGGTGCTGGTTGTCTACGAGCCCGAGAAAATCAGCTACAAGTCGTTGCTCAAGGTGTTCTGGGAAGCGCACAACCCGACCCAGGGTATGCGTCAGGGTAACGACATCGGTACTCAGTACCGCTCGGTGATCTACTGCACCACTCCCGAACAGCTCGACGCCGCCAAGGCCAGCGCTGCAGAATTCCAGGCGGAACTGAGCAAGGCCGGGCTAGGCGCAATTACCACTGAAATCGAAGAAGCCCCGACGGTCTACTTTGCCGAGGCCTACCACCAGCAATATCTGGCCAAGAACCCACAGGGCTACTGCGGGCTGGGCGGCACGGGTGTGTGCATGCCGGCTTGAGACACGCCCCTGCCGGGGCGTCAGGAACCGGGCTTCTGCCCGGAGGGCGTAGGAGCGGACTTGTCCGCGATGGGCTGCGAAGCGGCCCCAAAACCGGCCAACTCGGCTGTATCTGATGCACCGAGGCAAGCGGTTTTGCTGCCGGTTCCCGGCAGATCGCGAACCAGCGAAGCGTTGCACGGTACGCACCTATATGCCCTACACAGCCTTCTGGGCTTGCCAGGATCTGTGTACAACGCTGAGTGCTCCGCATGGGCACGCAGTGATGGATGCAGGCAAGCCTACTCCGCAATCAACCAGTCCATCTTCCAGCCGCCCTGGGTCTGGCCCAGTTTCTGGGCGAGGTACGGCATCAGCTCACGCAGCTCTTCTTCCAGGCCCCACGGCGGGTTGGCGATGGCCAAGCCTGAACCGTTGAGGCTGGCCGGGGTGTCCAGCGGGTGGACGAACAGCTCGACGCGCAGCAATTTGGGTGCGCCAGTCTCGGCCAGGTCCTGATAAAAACGCCGCAGCAGGCGCGGGTCCTTGATCGGGTACCAGATCGCCGCCACCGTCTGACGCATGCGCCCGATGGTTTCCTTGAGCGCTACAGCGCAACGTTTCATTTCATCGAGCTGCTCAAACGGCGGGTCGATGAGCATCACGGCACGCTTTTCAGCCACCGGCAGCAAGGCGCGTGGCACATGCCAGCCTTCCCCCAGATGCACTGCCACGCGGCGATCGCCCTTCATGTTTTCCTTGAGCAGACGCCCATCTTCGGGGTGCTTCTCGTTGAGCAGCACACGCTCGCGCTCGCGAGTCAGGCGGCGGGCCAGCTCCGGCGAGCCGGGGTAGTAGCGCAGCTCGCCGTCGGGGTTCATGTCGTGCAGCACTTGCAAGTAATCGGAGGCCAGCGCGGGCAAATCCGGTGCATCCCAAAGACGGCCGATGCCTTCCAGCCATTCTCCGGTGCGGGTGGCCTGATCGCCCTTGAGGTCGTATAACCCCAACCCCGCGTGGGTGTCGAGATAGGCGAACGGCTGCTCCTTGCGCGCCATGAGGGCGATCAAGCGAGTCAGAGTCAAGTGTTTGAACACGTCGGCGTGGTTGCCGGCATGGTAGGCGTGACGGTAATTCATGGCAGCTCCTGGCAAGCTGCGCAGTTTAGCAAACCTGAGCAATGAACAAGAATTTGTAACGAATTTGCGGGACTCGTCTCTTTCGTTTGAAGGAAATTTCCGAGAAACTCCCGCCCCCTTGTGCCTGCCGATTTCGATCACTACTCTGCGCCCGTCGCTGCATATTCAGCGATGAGGATTAGTAGCCCTCGTTAATCCAGGCGCATTGCGCCACCTTGTGCAGGTGCCCTTTCACGGCCTGCATTTTTTATGGTGGTCGTGCGTGGGGCATCTTCGGATGCACCGGGGTTCCTGGACCGGGCTACTACCTGCGCATGATCACCACCCTCGCTTAGTAGCCGACGGTGATGGTCTTCTAAAACTCCAGGAGATACATCACATGCTAAAAATCGTCCCCGACCCACCCCTCTTCAACGCCCGCCCCAAAGTCAGCCATGAAGATGCGCTGATGTATGCCAGCGACCTGCTGCGCTGTGCTGCAACCAGCGCTTACGAATTCAGCGACAGCATGACCGGCGCGCAAAGAGACATGACGCTCACGATCATGCACTTGGTGGAAATGGCAAAGGTCATGGTCGACAACACAATAGAAAACCTGCAAATCGAATAAGCGCGACCTGAACTGAAAACGACGTACCTGTAGTCAATCCTGCCATGCGCGACGCACAGGACTTGCCCTTGGCAGTCTGCCCTACCAGAATCGGAAAAAAGCCCGATCAAAGGAACAGAAGCCATGATGCACGCAGATTTGATTGACCAGGAAGACCTGCTCGGCCAACTCAGAGCCCTGGGCTTCGAAGCACCCGGCGGCGCAACCGCTGAACAAGCCTGCGCGCAAGCCGTTTGCGGCCTGAACGCCGAACGCGCTACAGCCCTGCGACGTCTGGTAGAGCAACTCCTGACCGGCAGTGCCACCCTCCTCCCCGCCGTCCGCCAGGCCATCGACCAGCAACTGCTGCCAGCGCTGGCGGCTTATAAGCAGAGTCACAGTGGAAGGTAACCGATAGATACCCGAAAGAATGCCCATCGTACCCACGCTGGAGCGTGCGGAAGGATGACACCAACTATCGTGCGACGCTCCGCGTCGCATGCCGTTCTGGACGCTCCGCGTCCGGTCTTGAACCTGCGGTGCGGCATAGATTTGTGACGCAGAGCGTCACCCACGGCATTCCCACGCTGGAGCGTGAGGAACGATAGTCGTCAGAGAGATCACTATCGTGCCCATGCTCCGCGTGGGTATGCCGTTCCGGACGCTCCGCGTCACACAGTTTCAGGCGTGCTCAATACTCAATCCGCACATCCCCCTTCGGTACGCTGCAGCAGGACAGAATGTAGCCCTCTGCAACATCCTCGTCGGTGATGCCGCCGTTGTGCTCCATTTCCACTTCGCCGCTCAGCTTCATAACCTTGCAGGTGCCGCAAATGCCCATACCACAGGCTTTGGGGATCATCAGGCCGAGTTTGGCGGCAGCGGCGTGAACAGTTTCGCCCGGGGCCACGCGAATGCTCTTGCCGGTGTCGGTGAATTCCACCTGATGCAGGTCGGCGGCGTCGACATCCGGCGTGTCGGCTGCGATTTCGGCCTGCTCGACTGCATCGGCCCGCGCTTCAGGCGGTGTCGCGCCGAACGACTCCTCATGGTATTGCGCCATGTTGAAGCCGTTTTCCAGTAGAAGACGCTTGACCGCCGCCATGTACGGCGTCGGCCCGCAGCAGAACACCTCGCGGTCCATGAAGTCCGGGGCCATCAGTTCAAGCATTTTCTGGTTCAGGTAGCCGCGATAACCGGCCCACGGCTCACCCAGCCCATGCTTTTCGCAGACAAGATGCAGGCTGAAGTTATCGATCCGCGAGGCCATGTGTTCCAGCTCGCGGTGATAGATGATGTCCTTGGGCGAGCGGGCGCTGTGCACAAACACCATGTCGACATTGGCGTTGGTGTCATAGAACCAACGCGCCATGGACATCACCGGCGTGATGCCGACGCCACCGCTAAGGTAGAGAATCTTCGGGTTGGGGAAATCGATGGCATTGAACAGCCCGACCGGCCCGTGCACGGCCAATTCCTGACCCTCACTGAGTGTGTCGTGCAGGTAGTTGGAGACCTTGCCGCCCGGTACGCGTTTGACGGTGATCGAAAAGCTGTAGGGCACCGACGGTGAGCTGGAGATGGTGTAAGAGCGCATGATCGGCAGACCATCGATCTCCAGCTCCAGGGTCACGAACTGGCCCGGCTTGAAGAAGAACATGATCGGCTGGTCGGCCATGAAGCAGAAAGTGCGCACATCCCAGGTTTCCTGGATGACTTTGACGACACGTACCAGGTGGCGACCGTTGGCCCATGTCTGGGTCGTGACCGGGCTCAGGAAACTTTGCGACATACTCGATCTCCACGGCCGACTGTCGGCCTCTCATGCTGCGGATTCTGCGTAACGCGCGAGGCGGCCATTTACCTATCAACGACATTCACGTACTTACCGCGACCAGCCCCGTGCAACAAGGCCTGTCGCGTCGGGAACGGATGCGGCCATGTCGCCCATGGATAAGGTTCGCTGCGCGCCCGGCTCCACACTCGCCACCAAGGGTCATAAGCATGGTCGACTGATCTATCGTCATGCGTGAAACGCGATCACACCCGTATCAGCCACATTCGCAGGCCGCCCATGCCGCGGTCATGAGGGATTTAATCGATGGACGTCACCGCAACCTTGAGCCTGGGCGATCCGCTGGAACCTGCACGCAAGGCCACTGCCGAGATGCTGCAGAATCGCGAGCGCACCTACTCGCTGCCGCAGCCTTTTTACAGTGATGACCGACTGTTTGAAATCGACATGCAGGAAATCTTTCACAAGGAGTGGCTGATTGCCGGGATGACGTGCGAGATCCCGACCAAGGGCAATTACCTGACGCTGCAGATCGGCAAGAACCCGATCCTGGTGGTGCGCGGCCCGGACGGTGCAGTCAACGCGTTCCACAACGTATGCCGCCATCGCGGCTCGCGCCTGTGCACCGCAGAGAAAGGCAAGGTCGCCAAACTGGTTTGCCACTACCACCAGTGGACCTACGAGCTGGATGGCCGCCTGCTGTATGCGGGCACTGAAATGGGCGACGACTTCGACATGAAGCAGTTCGGCCTCAAGCCGGTGCACGTCAAGACCGCAGGCGGTTACATTTTCATCAGCCTGGCGGAGAACCCGCCTGCCATCGACGAGTTTCTGTCGACGCTGCGGCACTACATGGAACCCTATGATATGGAGAACACCAAGGTGGCGGTGCAAACCACCTTGATGGAAAAGGCCAACTGGAAGCTTGTACTGGAGAACAACCGCGAGTGCTACCACTGCGGTGGCTCGCACCCTGAGCTGCTCAAAACCCTGCTGGAATGGGACGATGTCACAGACCCGCGTGCCGATCAGGCCTTCAAGGATCACGTGGCCGCATCTGCTGCTGCGTGGGACGCCGAGAAAATCCCGTACGCCCACGCCAGTTTCGGCCTGCGTAACCGTATCGTGCGCATGCCGCTGCTCAAAGGCACGGTGTCGATGACCCTGGACGGCAAGGTCGGCTGCAAAAAACTGATGGGCCGCATCCAGAACCCGGACCTGGGCTCGATGCGTATTCTGCACTTGCCGCACTCCTGGAACCACTGCATGGGCGATCACATCATCGTGTTCACGGTGTGGCCGATCAGTGCGCAGGAAACCATGGTTACGACCAAATGGATTGTCCACAAGGATGCAGTCGAGGGTGTGGACTACGACGTGGAACGCATGCGCCAGGTCTGGGATGCCACCAATGATCAGGACCGCCGTCTTGCCGAAGAAAACCAGCGTGGCATTAACTCTACCGCCTATCAACCCGGGCCTTATTCGAAAACCTATGAGTTCGGCGTGGTCAACTTCGTCGACTGGTACAGCTCGCGCATGCTGGAAAACCTCGGGGCAGAGCCTGCACCCTATCTGAAGGGCGTGGCGGTGAATCACGAGTAGAGGGCACACCTGCCCTTGGCAATACTGAGTACGGCTCACTCTCCAGCGAGGTGAGCCTGCTCAAACGATCGTCGACTGACGAATTTCCCGTTTCCCCCGCACAACAACTCCTCCGCCGATACCGTCATTTCTGACAGTTACCTGAAAACCCCTCTCGTGATCAACTCTCGTTGAAGTCAATCCAACGGAAGGAGACACGGACTATGCTCAACCCAAAAATCATTAATCAATATAAAAACAAAACAACCGATGCCGCCTCGGCCATGCCGGATATAAGGGGCAAAAATATTCTCATGGGGTTCTGGCATAACTGGCCTTCCGAACCCGGTCAAGGTTACCAGCAAGGCCTCTTCAAAGAGATGGCGCTGACCGACATACCCGAAGCGTATAACGTTGTGGCAGTGGCCTTTATGAAAGGTGCCGGCATTCCCACCTTCAAACCTTATAACCTGAGTGATGATGCGTTTCGCGCTCAGGTGGCAGCACTCAATGCACAAGGCCGTGCAGTGCTGATTTCTCTTGGCGGGGCTGACGCGCATATTGAGTTGCATGCCGGTCAGGAAGATGCACTGGCCTATGAAATTATTCGTCTGGTTGAAACCTATGGCTTTGACGGCCTGGATATCGACCTTGAACAAGCTGCTATTACCTTTGCCGATAACCAGACCGTATTACCCGCTGCGTTGAGGATGGTGCGCGAGTATTACGAGACAGAAGGTAAGCACTTCATCATCAGCATGGCCCCGGAATTTCCTTACCTTAGAGTCAGCAAAAAACTGCCTTTATTGAAAGAAATCACTGCGTACTTTCCGTTTCTAAAAGACGTCGTGACGTTCCTGGAATCGTTGAGAAGCGACGGCGCTTACCTGGCCTACATCAACGCTCTGGAAGACATCTATGACTTTATCGCGCCACAGTATTATAACCAGGGCGGCGATGGCATATGGGTCGATGAGCTGAACCTGTGGGTCACTCAAAACAACGACGCCCATAAGAAAGAGTTTATTTACTACCTGACCGACAGCTTGATCCACGGTACGCGTGGCTTCACTAAAATTCCGGCCGACAGGCTGGCCATTGGTCTACCGACCAACAATGACGCCGCCGCCACCGGTTACGTGGTTGATCCGCAGGACGTCAAGGATGCACTGCAAGAGCTGGAAGACGCCGGCAATCCGATTCGCGGGCTGATGACCTGGTCAGTCAACTGGGATGCCGGCAAGAACAAAAGCGGCGAGGAGTACAACTGGGAGTTCGTGAACCGCTACGGTTATCTCACCGGAGGCGAAACACCTGTACCGGAAAAACCATCAGTACCTGCTGATCTCAGATCAACCGAAAAAACTGCAACGTCGGTGAAACTGAACTGGTCGCTCTCGGAAGGCCCGCAACCGGTCTTGCAATATGAATTGCGTCGTAACGGTGCGGACTCCTTTCTTGTAGACAACCCTGTTTATAACAATACCGGCCTTCAGCCCGGTACTGCTTACAGTTACCAGGTGCGTGCAATTGATGTCATAGGCAACACATCCGAATTCTCGGCCGCGCTCACCGTACGTACACAGAGTGAAGGCGGAGGCGATGCAAAACCGACGACGCCTGTATTGAGCCTCGCAGAAGTCACCCAGAGCAGTGTGTCGCTAACGTGGACACCGTCTACCAGCGATAGCCAAATCGTCAGGTATCAAATTGGCCGAAATGGCTGGCCTTTTCAAACGATCGCAAGCGTAACGACCGCGTATACCGATAGCGACGTCACTGCCGATACTCAGTATGAATACTACGTCGTTGCACAAGATACCGAACTTCAGTGGTCAGAGGTCAGTAATGTACTAAAGGTCAAGACCGCTGGCGAAACACCTGTTCCCGGTAACCCGTCACTGCCTCTCGACTTCAAATCCACCGAACAGACCACAACGTCGGTAACGCTCGACTGGAGCAAGGCGAAAGTTGCTCACGTCCAATATGACCTCTTCAGGGATAATGTTTTTTTACAGCGCGTTGGAAGCGCACCCTTTACTGACACAAGTGTCTTGCACAGCCGTCTTTATGGTTATCAGATCCAGGCGATTGACAGCGTGGGAAACAGCTCTGAGCGCTCTGAAACGCCCTTGGTCACTACAAAGTCCGAGCCCTCTGACGATCGCCCTACGCCACCAGGCAACTTACGCCAGACCGCCGCAACAATGACCAGTGTTTCATTAGAGTGGGACGCGTCTTTCAGTGCACTGGGTGTCGCGTCCTACCGCCTCATAACCTTTGGCGGAGAGACAGTGAGTCTCGACGCCACAACACTCACGTACACTGTGGAAGGACTAACAGCGGCTAAAACGTATCAGTGTCTTGCCGGCGCGCTCGATACAGAGAAAAACCTGTCTGGCCCAAGCAATGTTGTACACGCTTCGACCAGCGCAGCGATTTCTGAGTGGAAAACAGCTCAATCCTACTTGGAGGGGGATAAAGTGACGTATGGCGGCGACACCTATATCTGTCTCAATCCTCACACCTCACAAATAGACTGGAAGCCAGGTAGTGCACCAACGTTGTGGGCGCTTTGGGTGGAGCAAGCAGGCGGCAAACTTTATCCCGGTTTGCCGAAAAAATGGCAGTAATCCTCGTGGCGTCAGGTACCTGCTGCCATAGCCGATGAGACGGGCTTGAAAATATAGAGACGAAATGATTTATCCACACAGCCTTCAAAGCGTTCATGTGGGTGAGTCGTTGCGCTGACGCAGGAATGTACTGGATAACAATCACTTATCCAGATCACCTTGCAAACATTGCACCTGTACATTTTTTGCTCAAAACCTTGTAGCCCACAGTTTCACTGGGTTACAGAGGAGCGCGAACACCTTATCCACAGAAGCACCAACAGACTTTGGGTACAACTTCGTCCGAATACCCGGCCTGCTGTGGACAACGTATAAAATGGCTGAAAAACCACCCGAATGAACCAACGCTGCACGCAAAACCCTGCTTTGATCATTTTTCATACAAAACCTCCAAAGCCTTTATTTACAAGGCTTGCAGGTAATCACAAACAACTTGTCCACAAGCACGCGCACAGAGATTGTGGGCAAACCCAGTGGCTGGCAGATGGCAGTGCGCATTTATCCACAAAAAAATGCAATAAAAATAAAGAGTTAGATTGATCGTTTTTTGAACACCACTCCGAAAGCCACGTTCTAAAAGCCCTTCAGACGTTCACGAACACATTATCCACAGGCACACACACAGGGATTGTGCGTAAGTCTTCCCGAAAAGAGTATTGGTCAAGGCCGTACAGGCGTAACGTTCAAACGAGCCATCTTACTACCCCATCACCATTTCAAGTTTCAACCGCAGTTACGAAAACGCGAATGTAAAAGTCGAGGTCAGTAATGGCGGTGGTCTGGACGGGAGTATTTCCTATGCCTGCTTCCGGCCTCTCTCCGAGCAGAAAGGCAAACCGCCCATCAAAGAGGGCAGCACAAGACCATAGCCTTACTTTACGACGCCCTCATCAATCAACAGCTTCAGAATCGCGGCTGCGCCCTCTTCCGGGCGCAGCCCCTTCAGCACTTGGCCTGCGCCGCCGCTGGCCTTGGCAGTGGCGGCTTTCATGCGATCAGCGCCGCTCTTGGCCTTGATCACTTTCAGGCGTTTGGGCCGCGGTCTGGCTGGCTGCAGCGCTTGGTTGGTCAATAACTCATCGGCAACGACCTGAACTCTTTCGGTGTCCAGCGTGCCACGCTGTGCAGGCCCGAACGCGCTCTGCCGAGGTTTGGGAGCCGCGTTATCCACAGTGGCCAGAAACGGCAGGCGGACCTTCAGCCGACGACGCTGGCCGCGAGGCAGAGCCTGCAACACCACTGCGGTACCATTGTTCAGCGACTCGACTTCAGCCAGACCGGTCACCAGTGGCCAGCCCAGCCTTTCAGCCAACAAAAAAGGCAGCATGCCCGACCCTTCACCGGTTTCAGCCTGACTGCCGGCCAGCACCACCTGTGCGGCAGAATCGCGGAGGTAGTCAGTCAACGCGACCAGCGCATCGGCGCCCTCGGGTTGCTCCAGCACATGTAGCTCGTTGAGCCCCATGCCAAGGTAAGCGCGCAGCGCCGGTTCTTCGGCATTGCCGGCGTGCAGTACCTGCAAGTTATCCCCAGTCAGCTGCAAACCAAGCTCGACGGCCCGCGCATCCTGTTCGGCGCGGCGCGCACGACCTGATGTCGGGTGCGCTCCGATGGATACCAGACTGATGATCTGTACCGCATGCTTATCCACAGACACTTCAGGCTGCATCACGCTTACCTCCGCTGCGCCAGGCTTGCACTGCGGCTATCAACGCCGTGAGCACTTCGGCGCTTTCGCCGATGACCGATAGATCAGCGCGCTTGACCATGTCGCACCCCGCATCCAGATTGATCGCAATGACCTTGTCACAGGCGCCGATGCCCTGCAGATGCTGGATGGCCCCGGAAATACCGACGGCGACATACACCCTTGCGGTCACCCAGGTACCACTCGCGCCTACCTGACGCTCGCGGCCCATGAAACCATCGTCCACCGCCACCCGCGACGCCCCTTCGGTGGCCCCGAGTGCCGAAGCGGCCTGATGAAACAGGTCCCAGTCTTTGACACCATTGCCGCCAGACAGAATGAATTCGGCTTCAGCCATGGGGATAACGCCAGGATCGACGGCAACTGCTCCCAGGTCTTCGATACGCGGCAGGCTGCGTGCGACGCCTGTGGACAACTCGACCGGCACTACCTCGTGGCGGGTTTCGCTGACCGGTTCGGCGCACTCCACCGCGGCCAGAATCAGACGGGCCAAAGGCCGAACCAGGTCTTCGCGTCCCGCGCCTGCCCGACTTATGCACAGCTGGTCCTTGACCTGCCAGACCCGCGTTGCAGGTCGCTCGCCGATGCTGGCGGCAAAACGTCTTCCCAGTTCGCCACCGCCGCTACGGCTATCCGGCAGCAGCCAGTGGCGCGGGGTGAACTGGTTATCCACAGCTCGCAAACCCTGCACGCGCTGTTCCGGTGAATAACCGTCGAACCCGGCACCGTCGATAATCAATAACCGATCCACGCCAGCAACGTCGAAAGCAGTTTCCTTGTGTTCGCCGAACACCACTGCCAGCACGGCACCTTCAACTCCGGCAAGCTGACGCGCCAGCCCCAGCAAGTCGCGATCGTGGCTGCTCAGGCGGCCGCCGACCATATCGGGCACCACCGTGATATAGAACGCTGGCTCGACGATGGTATGCAGTGGCAACTGCACGTCGGCGACGGCCGAACGCTTGACCGCGCCACCCTGCTGAGCGCCGCTACGGTCGATGCGCTTTATACCGCTGGGACCGATAAAACCCAGGCCATGCACGTTCTTGCGCAGCAAACCGTTTGGTCCCATCCAACTGCTCTGCACAGGCTGCATGGCCGCATGCAGCGGGTGCAGTCGATTGCGAGCGATCCACTCGGCACGAGGGTCGCGGCGGATAATGTCGCTCATCAGTGCACCTCCGCGGGTTCACGTTTGCTGGCAAAAGACGGGCTGGGGATAACTTCTTCAATCAGCGCATCGGCCACCAGCTCGGCGATATCCTTGATCAACGGGCGTGGTTCAACCACGCCTTCAAGCATGGCCGTGCACTGTGGACAACCGACTGCTACCACCTCGGCAGCGGTTTCACGAATGTCGTCCATGCGCATGTCGGGAATTCGCTGTTTGCCGGGGATATCGGTGATCGGCGCGCCGCCACCACCGCCACAGCAGCGGGAACGAAAGCCCGAGCGCTGCATTTCCCTGATTTCTATACCCAGCGCACGCAGCACGTCACGAGGGGCCTCGTACTCGCCGTTATAACGGCCCAGGTAACACGGGTCGTGATAGGTCACGCTGGCACCTTTGTGCTGGCCCAGACTCAATGCGCCATTGCGCACAAGTTCAGCCATGAAGGTGCTGTGATGCTGCACCTGATAGTCACCGCCAAAAGCGCCATATTCGTTTTTCAGCACATGAAAACTGTGTGGGTCGCAGGTCACGATACGCTTGAAGCTGTAATTGGCCAGGGTCTGAATGTTGCGTCGGGCGAGCATCTGGAAGGTCGCTTCATCACCCAGACGCCGCGCCACGTCACCGCTGTCGCGCTCTTCGAGGCCCAGCACGGCGAAATCGATCCTGGCCGCTTTAAGCACTTTGACGAAGGCGCGCAGCGTGCGCTGATTGCGCATGTCGAACGCGCCATCGCCGACCCAGAACAGCACGTCAACGCTCTTTCTCTCGCTGAGCAGACTCAGGTTCAGATCCGCTGCCCAGTTCATCCGCCCGCCCGGTGCAAAACCGCCGGGGTTATCGGTGGCGATCAGGTTATCCAGCACCTCGGCACCCTTGTTTGGCGTCGCGCCCTTTTCGAGGGTCAGGTGACGGCGCATGTCGACGATGGCATCGACGTGCTCGATCATCATTGGGCACTCTTCGACGCAGGCTCGGCACGTGGTGCAGGACCATAGCGTTTCGGCGTCCACCAGCCCGTTGACGATGGGCTGATGCGGATTGCCGCCATGCTCGCCCAGCGGCTTGCCTTTGCCATCCAGCGACGGATATGGACTGCCCGCAAATTTTGCGTCGGTGCCACCGGCAAGGCCGACCACCATGTCCTGAATCAACTTTTTCGGGTTGAGTGGCTGGCCTGCCGCAAACGCCGGGCAGGCCGCTTCGCACTTGCCGCACTGCACGCAGGCGTCGAAGCCCAGCAGTTGGTTCCAGGTGAAGTCCTGAGGTTTTTCCACACCAAGCGGTGCGGTTCGATCGTTCAGGTCCAAAGGTTTCAGGCCCGTGGAACGTCCCCCAGCAAAACGCTCGGCTCGCCGGTGCCAAGCCAGATGCAGCGCCCCGGCGAAAGCATGTTTCATCGGCCCGCCCCAGGTCATGCCGAAGAGCAGTTCACTGATGCCCCACAACACGCCCAACCCGAGGATAACGACCAGCACCCAGCCACCAAAATGCTCGGGAAGAATGCCCGCCACCGGCAGCGTGACCAGAAAGAAGCTCGCTGAAAACGCCATGAGGCTTTTCGGCAGGCGCATCCAAGGCCCTTTCGACAAACGCGCGGGCGGATTGAGACGACGCTTATAGACAAATACCGCGCCGACAAACATCACCGCCGTCATTAGCAATAGCGCGTAGCCAAGAACGCGGTTATGCAGGCCGAAGCCGTGCACCAGAATCGCCAGCACGATTGAGGCAACCGCCCCGCCTGCAGTGGCAACATGGGTGTTGGCGATGTATTTATCGCGTGCGACTACGTGGTGCAGGTCAACCATGTAGCGCTTGGGCATGGCCAGCAGCCCGCCGAGCAAGTCGACTTTCGAGGGCCGTCCGTTGCGCCACATGCTCACCCGCCGCCACGCACCCAGCGCCGCAAGGGCCAGGGCGCTGAACAGCAGGATGGGAAGAAGAGTATCTAGCATCACGTTGCCCTCAAGATGCAAGCTTTAAGCTGGAAGCTTTAAGCTGGAAGCCTCAAGCTGCAAGCTTCAAGAAAAAGCACCGAGCAAAGGCTTCTACTTGCAGCTTGAAGCTTGCAACCTGTAGCTGTTCTCAAAAATCCTTGCACAGGCGCAAGCCGTCATAGATCGCTGCATGGGTATTGCGCTGCGCCACGCAGTCGCCGATACGGAACAGCAGGTAACCGTCGCCCGGCTGGCTCAATGAAGGCTGAGGCTGAATGGCGAACAGTGCATCGATGTCGATCTGGCCCTTGTTGCGCGAGCCTTCCTTGAGCGCGTAATAAATCGCTTCGTCCGGACGCACGCCGTTCTCCACCACCACTTGATCGACAACTCGCTCCTCCTTGGCACCGGTGTATTCGTTCTCCAGCACCGCCACCAGCTTGTCGCCCTCGCGATAGACCTTTTCCAGCATCATGTCGCCGGTCATGATCACTTCCTTGGGGTACATGCTGCGGTAGTAGGTCGGGAACGAGGTTCCGCCAATTGCCACGCCCGGCTTGATGTCATCGGTGACGATTTCGACCTGGCTGCCCTTGTCGGCCAGATAGTCGGCTACCGACATGCCGGTGAACTCGCAGATGGTGTCGTAGACCAGCACGTTCTTGCCCGGCGCAACTTTGCCATCCAGCACGTCCCAGCTGCTGACCACCAACCCTTCGGCAGCGCCCCAGTGTTCGTTCTGCTCCAGAAACGGATGACCGCCCACCGCCAGCACCACGATGTCTGGGCGCAGGTCCAGGATGGTTGCTGCATCGGCCGCAACGCCTAGACGCAAATCTACTTTCAGGCGCGCCAGCTCCAGCTGGAACCAGCGCGTAATACCGGCAATCTGGTCGCGCTGCGGTGCTTTGGACGCGGTAGTGATCTGCCCGCCAATGAATTCCTTCTTCTCGAACAGGGTCACGTCATGGCCACGCTCGGCAGATACCCGAGCCGCTTCCATACCGGCAGGACCGGCACCGACTACCACGACCTTGCGTTTCGGCCCAGTGGACTTTTCGATGATGTGCGGCACGCCCATGTATTCGCGGGACGTCGCAGCGTTCTGGATGCACAACACATCCAGCCCCTGATACTGGCGGTCGATGCAGTAGTTGGCACCGACGCACTGTTTGATCTGATCGATCTGGCCCATCTTGATCTTGGCGATCAGGTGCGGGTCGGCAATGTGCGCGCGGGTCATGCCGACCATGTCCACATAGCCGCCTTCCAGAATTCGCGTTGCCTGGTTCGGGTCCTTGATGTTCTGCGCGTGCAGCACCGGGGCCTTGACCACTTCCTTGATCCCGGCCGCCAGGTGCAAAAACGGCTCCGGTGGATAACTCATGTTTGGAATGACGTTGGCCAGGGTGTTGTGGGTGTCGCAACCCGAGCCCACCACGCCGATGAAATCGATCATGCCGGTGTCGTCGTAATACTTGGCGATCTGTTTCATGTCTTCGTGACTGAGGCCATCGGGGTGGAACTCGTCGCCACAGATGCGCAGGCCCACACAAAAGTCGGGGCCGACCTCCTTGCGCACCGCCTTGATAACTTCAAGACCAAAGCGCATGCGGTTCTCGAAACTGCCGCCCCATTCATCGGTGCGCTTGTTGACCCGCGGGCTCCAGAACTGGTCGATCATGTGCTGGTGCACCGCCGACAACTCGACCCCGTCCAGCCCACCGGCCTTGGCACGCGCCGCTGCGCTGGCGTAGTTGCCGATCACTCGCCAGATCTCCTCCGGCTCAATGGTCTTGCAAGTCGCACGGTGTACCGGCTCGCGAATGCCTGACGGCGACATCAGGGTCGGCCAGTGATCACCATCCCAGCGCGAGCGACGGCCCATGTGAGTAATCTGGATCATGATCTTGGCGCCGTGCTTGTGCATGGCGTCGGCGAGGTTCTGGAAGTGCGGGATGATTCTGTCGGTCGCCAGATTGACCGATTTCCACCAGCCTTGCGGGCTGTCGATGGCGACACTTGATGAGCCGCCGCAGATGGCCAGACCGATGCCGCCCTTGGCCTTCTCTTCGTAGTACTTCACATACCGGTCGGTGGTCATACCGCCGTCTGTGGCATAAACCTCAGCGTGCGCGGTACTCAACACACGGTTACGGATTGTCAGTTTGCCAATCTGGATCGGCTGGAACATCGCTTCGAAAGCCATAACGCGATCCTCGATTTACAGCGGCTTGACGACAAACAGTCCGTCGTCGTGACCTTCTTCGGAGCCACCGTAAACCTGCTCGGCTACGGTACGGATCGAGCTGCCGCTGGCGGCGAGTATCTGGTCCATCGCCCCGGCAAACCAGCCGGTGAACATGTAGTCGACCTTGCGTCCGACCTTGCCGTAGACATACACGAAACAGGAGTGCTCAAGCTTCACGCTGGCGGTGCCTTTTTCGATATCGATGTCCTGAATCTTGAACAGTCCCCAGCCGCGTTGCGACAGACGCTTCATGTAGTGCTCGAACACGGCAACACCTTGCAGGCCGTGGCATTCGGCTTCTTTTTCACACCAGTGCCAAGCGGACTTATAACCGGCTTTGTAGAGAATGTCAGCGTAGGCATCGGCACCCAGCACTTCTTCGATGCCCATGTGGTTGTTGACGAAAAAGTGCCGTGGCACATAGAGCATCGGCAACGCATCGGAGGTCCAGACGCCGGTTTCGCTGTCGACTTCGATAGGCAGTTGCGGGGCGATTTTAGCCATGGGGTCAAACTCCAGATGATTCGGGTTACACCCACCGCCCGAAAGGCCGCGGGGGTTCAATTCGATAAGGTGTGGCTGGCGGATTACTCGCCCCAGACGTCGGCCAGTACGTTGACCCAGTTCTCGCCCATGATCTTGCGCACCACGCGCTCGGAATGACCGCGCTTGAGCAATGTTTCAGTCAGATTGGGAAACTCGCCCACGGTGCGGATGCCCAGCGGGTTGATGATCTTGCCGAAGCTGGTCAGACGGCGGGCGTAGCCCTTGTCGTGGGTCAGGTATTCAAAAAAGTCCTGACCGTGCCCTTGGGTAAAGTCAGTACCAATGCCGATGGCATCTTCACCCACGATGTTCATCACGTATTCGATGGCTTCGGCGTAATCGTCGATGGTCGAATCGATGCCCTTGGCCAGAAACGGCGCGAACATGGTCACGCCCACAAAGCCGCCGTGGTCGGCAATAAACTTCAGTTCAGCGTCGGATTTGTTGCGCGGATGCTCTTTGAGGCCTGAAGGCAGGCAGTGGGAATAGCAGACCGGCTTTTTCGATTCGAGAATGACTTCTTCCGAGGTTTTCGAACCCACGTGGGACAGGTCGCACATCACCCCGACACGGTTCATTTCAGCAACGATCTCACGACCGAAACCCGACAGCCCGCCGTCGCGTTCGTAGCAGCCGGTGCCGACCAGGTTCTGGGTGTTGTAGCACATCTGCACGATGCCGACGCCCAGTTGCTTGAAGATCTCGACGTAGCCGATCTGGTCTTCATAGGCATGCGCATTCTGGAAGCCGAAGAGGATGCCGGTCTTGCCCAGTTCCTTGGCCTTGCGAATGTCGGCGGTAGTGTGTACCGGCATGACCAGGTCGCTGTTTTCGCGCATCAGTTTCTGGCTGCTGCAGATGCTGTTGATAGTGGCCTGGAAGCCTTCCCATACCGACACCGTGCAGTTGGCCATGGTCAGACCGCCCTTGCGCATGTCTTCAAACAGCTCGCGGTTCCACTTGGCGATGATCAGCCCGTCAATAACGATGCTGTCGGCGTGCAATTCGGCTGGGCTCATCAGGCTGTCCCCTTTTTTGATTCCGGCGCGCCGAATCGGCTGTCGGCGCTAATGGGGTCAGCATATGCCGGAGGGTCGCGTGAACCGGGTGCAAAAACGACAGGGGGTTTGCCGAAAGCGTCAAGATGCGACAAAGGGTGACGGCGTGTCGCCCCACGATGTCGTAAACCTGTTCATTGTCTCGCGCTTGAGACAGAATCCAGCGTATCAATGGATCGGAGCGACTCGATGAAAACGTTTTTGCTGACCCTGGCCCTGATGGCAACGGCTGTGACAGGCGTACAGGCTGCTCAGAACCCGGATGTCTCGCCTTGCGACGGTGTTGACGATGACAAGCAGACTCTGGAGTGCTCGGTTTACAGCCGCACGACTGCAGAAGAATTGCTCAAGGAAAACTTCAACAACCTGCTCAAGCGTGTTCAGTCGCAGTTCGTTGCCAACAAGACGCAATTCAACGACTTTACCAGCAAACTCAAGACCGCCCAGCAAGCCTGGGAGAAGCTGCGTGACGCAGATTGCGCCGTTGAAGTCTTCCCTTCTGCGGCAGGCAGCAAAGCATTCACCATCAGTGAAAACGACTGCATTGCGCGCATGAGCGACGAGCGCTCGGAGTACCTGGAGTCGATTGCACAGGAATAACGTCTACGATGAGATAACCTGCTTCTTTATATGAACGAGCTCATCAGGTTTTCTCATGATTATTTGCGGTGTAGAAATCAAAGGCAGCGAAGCCATATTCGCCCTTGCCACTCGGCAGAGCAGCGGGCTCGCTCATCTGCCGCTGGCCACGAAAAAGATCGCGCTGGAGGACGATGAAGAGCCTGCCAACGTCAAGGCTTTCGCTACGCAGCTCGCCAGCTTCGTACGCGAACACGGCGTCAGCCACATCGCCATCAAAAAACGCAGCAAGAAAGGCGAATTCGCCGGCGGCCCGACCACATTCAAGATCGAAACCATCTTTCAACTGATGTCCGATTGCGATGTAGCGCTGATCTCGCCGCAGACCATTAATGCGCAGAACAAGAAACACGCTTTCGCCCTGCCCGATACGCTTAACAAGTATCAGCACGAAGCTTACAAGGCGGCGTGTGCGGGGTTGATGAAGAGCGTTTAAGCAACTTCAAGAGAGGACGCAGAGCGTCCAGAAAGGCATGCGACGCGGAGCGTCGCACGATAGTTGTAGGTGTTCTCCCGGACGCCGATCGTTCCTCACGCTCCAGCGTGGGAATGCCTGTCGTGACGCTCTGCGTCACAAATCTGCGCCGCGCTGCCAATTTCGAAGCGCTATAAAAAAACCCGCATTTCTGCGGGTTTTTTCAATGCGCAATCAACTCAGTTGATCTTGGCATCCAGCTCGCCACGCGCGTAGCGTTCGAACATGGCGTCCAGGGAGATCGGTTTGATCTTCGAGGCGTTGCCAGCGGTGCCGAAGGCTTCGTAGCGCGCGATGCACACGTCACGCATGGCCGAGACGGTTTTGGCCAGATACTTGCGCGGGTCGAACTCGCTTGGGTTTTTAGCCATGAATTCGCGGATGGCACCGGTAGAGGCAAGACGCAGGTCGGTATCGATGTTGACCTTGCGCACGCCGTGCTTGATGCCTTCAACGATTTCTTCGACCGGCACACCGTAGGTTTCTTTGATGTCGCCGCCGAACTCGTTGATGATTTTCAGCCATTCCTGTGGAACGGACGAAGAACCGTGCATCACCAGGTGAGTGTTCGGGATGCGCTTGTGGATCTCTTTGATGCGCTCGATCGCCAGGATGTCACCGGTAGGCGGCTTGGTGAACTTGTACGCACCGTGGCTGGTGCCAATGGCAATGGCCAGAGCATCGACCTGAGTGCGCTTGACGAAGTCAGCCGCTTCTTCAGGGTCGGTCAGCATCTGGCTGTGGTCCAGAACGCCTTCCGCGCCAACACCATCTTCTTCACCGGCCATACCGGTTTCCAGCGAACCCAGCACGCCCAGCTCACCTTCCACGGAAACGCCGCAGGCGTGAGCAAAGGACACTACGCGACGGGTAACGTCGACGTTGTAGTCGTAATCGGCTGGGGACTTGCCGTCTTCACGCAGCGAGCCGTCCATCATCACCGAGCTGAAGCCCAGCTGGATCGAGCGCTGGCAGATGTCAGGGCTGGTGCCGTGGTCCTGGTGCATAACCACCGGGATGTGCGGAAATTCTTCGATCGCGGCGAGAATCAGGTGACGCAGAAACGGCGCGCCGGCGTATTTGCGGGCACCGGCAGAAGCCTGGACGATCACCGGGGAGTCGGTCTTGTCGGCCGCTTCCATAATGGCGCGCATCTGTTCCAGGTTGTTTACGTTGAAAGCTGGAACGCCGTAGCCGAATTCGGCTGCGTGGTCCAACATCTGGCGCATGCTGATAAGTGCCATTGTCTGTCTCTCTCCCGGTAGGGTCGTTAATCGAGCAAGCCTGCCGTAGTGGCGGCTGCCATTCAAGTTATAAGCTCAGCCACGAAGGCTGCGCGTGTGTGCCCGAGATCCGACTTATCTGGCCTTGCAGCCGCGACCGATCAGATCGTTGGTAGCGTCCCAATAGATCAGGCCCTCGCTACCCTTGTTGACGAATGCCAACACATTGTTGCTGTAAAGCGTTCCGCTGGCAGCGCCGGGTTCAGCCTTGAGCCTGAACACCTGATCGCTTTGATTCAGACGAACATCGACTTCCTTTTTGGCCGAATCGATGTAGCGCCAGTTGACCTCTGCATTGCTGTCACACACCCAACGGTTCCAAGGGTCATTGTGCTGCGATGTGCTCAGGCTCGAACAACCGCCGAGCACTGCCAAAACCCCAAGGGCAATCACGCGTCTCATTACATCTCCTGGCTGCCCTGCGAAACGCGGTGTATGCCGGTCGTCTCAACTGTCAGGGGCAGTTCTGTTCCTGTTTACGGTCGTCGGCCGGCTCACCCGTTACATGTGCCTCGACCCGTTGACTGTTTTCAGTCGTCGGCACATTCACAGAGGCCGGGCTGAATATCTGACAGGTCTTGGCATGTGAGCCAGAACCGGTACAACCAGCCAATACAACGCAGCTCATCAGAGCCAGGGCAGCGATCTTCATGGCGAAACTCCTTTGCCGGAAAAATATCCACTCTTTAAAGACCGCCCAAGCCCGTCAATGTTGCCAAACGGATTTCAGACCTGGCTCACAAACATCCTACATTGCCTGTTCTGGGCATGAACTCGTAACGATCCCATGCCTGCGGACCGCCACGCTTGTAGATGACCGGCACCGTTTCGGCCTGCCAGCCCGCCTGATAACAGCTTAACTGGAGCGGTTGGCTCGAGGAGTCGCTCTCCACCTCTTCAACCGCAGGTTTGCCCGCGCAACCGGCCAGCAAACCTGCGATGAGAAACCACGGTAACGCCCTGACCATTGACCACTCCTTGTCCAAAGCTTTCATTCAAGCCTTGGCGCGTTGTTCGAGCACTTCTACCGCTGGCAGAACCTTGCCTTCCACGAACTCGAGGAATGCACCGCCACCGGTCGAAATGTAGGAAATCTGTTCTGCAACACCATACTTGTCGATGGCCGCCAGTGTGTCGCCACCGCCCGCGATGGAGAACGCCTGGCTTTCGCCAATGGCCTTGGCCAGCGTTTTGGTGCCTTCACCAAACTGATCGAATTCAAACACGCCGACTGGACCGTTCCACAGGATAGTCCCGGAAGATTTCAGTAATTCGGCGAAATGCGCAGCAGTTTGCGGGCCAATATCGAGAATCATGTCGTCGTCGGCCACGTCAGCGATCAGCTTGACGGTTGCAGTGGCGCTCTCGGCGAATTCCTTGGCAACCACCACGTCCGTCGGCAATGGCACGCTGACCTTGGCGGCAATGGCGCGAGCGGTGTCGAGCAGGTCAGGTTCGTACAGCGATTTACCGACCTTGTGACCCGCTGCAGCCAGGAAGGTATTGGCAATGCCGCCGCCGACGATCAACTGATTGCAGATGCCGCTCAGGCTGTTGAGTACGTCAAGCTTGGTGGACACCTTGGAGCCGGCAACGATGGCAGTCATCGGCTGAGCCGGAGCGCCCAAGGCCTTGCCCAGCGCTTCAAGCTCGGCGGCCAGCAACGGGCCTGCCGCTGCCACTTTGGCGAATTTGGCAACGCCGTGGGTCGAGCCCTCGGCACGGTGAGCGGTACCGAAAGCGTCCATCACGAACACGTCGCACAGGGCCGCATATTTCTGTGCCAGCTCGTCGGCGTTCTTTTTCTCGCCCTTGTTGAAGCGAACGTTCTCGAACAGCACGACGTCGCCGGCCTTGACGTCAACGCCGTTCAGATAATCGGCAACCAGCGGAACATCACGACCCAATGCCTTGCTCAGGTACTCGGCAACCGGCTTGAGGCTGTTTTCAGCAGAGAACTCGCCCTCGGTCGGACGACCCAGGTGCGAGCAGACCATGACGGCCGCGCCTTTTTCCAACGCCAGCCTGATGGTCGGCAGCGAGGCAAGAATACGTGCATCACTGCTGACAACGCCGTCCTTTACCGGGACATTGAGGTCTTCGCGGATCAGTACACGTTTACCTTGCAGATCGAGGTCGGTCATCTTCAAGACGGTCATGAGCATTCCTGTTTTTTTACTGTTATTGGTCAGCGACGCGCAGAAAGTGATCGGCGACGTCGAGCATTCGGTTGGCAAAACCCCATTCGTTATCGAACCAGGCCAGCAGATTGACCAGCCTGGGACCGGAAACGCGGGTCTGACTCGCATCGACAATCGCCGAATGCGGGTCATGGTTGAAATCGCAGCTGGCGTGCGGCAACTCAGTGTAGGCCAGCAGTCCCTTGAGCGGGCCGCTGGTGGCGGCCTCACGCAAAATACGGTTGATCTCGACAGCGTCGGTGTCTCGCGACATTTGCAGCGTAATGTCCAGGCAAGACACATTGACGGTCGGAACACGAACAGCTTTGGCCTGAATTCGGCCGGCAAGTTCCGGAAGCAGCCGCTCGATTCCGCGCGCCAGACCGGTGGACACCGGAATGATCGACTGAAACGCCGAGCGGGTACGGCGCAGATCTTCGTGGTGATAGGCGTCGATCACCGGCTGATCATTCATTGCCGAATGGATGGTCGTGATGGTGATGTACTCAAGGCCGATGGCCTGATCCAGCAGACGCAGCAGCGGCACACTGCAATTGGTGGTACACGATGCTGCGGAGACCAGTAATTCCCGGCCAGTCAGCTTCTGCTGGTTGACACCGAACACGACAGTGGCGTCGACATCCCGCTCGCTGGCCATCGGCTGAGAGAACAGCACCCTCGGCGCACCCGCATTCAGAAAGCGCTGGCCGTCTTCGCGAGTGTTGTAGACACCGGAACACTCGAGCACAAGATCGACCTCCAGCCCGGCCCAGTCGATACCTTCCGGTGTCGCGCTGCGCAGGACCTTGATGCGGTGATCATTGATATGCAGGTATTGCCCCTCGACCCGCACTTCGCCGGGAAACCGGCCGTGTGTGGAGTCAAAGCGCGTGAGGTATTCGAGACTGGCCATGTCGGCCAGATCATTGATGGCAACCACTTCAAACCCGGCCTTGGCCCCCCGCTCGCACAGCGCGCGAACAACACAACGACCAATACGGCCGTAACCGTTCAGAGCAACTTTGTAAGGGCGGGGCTGGGGCATGAAGTTTTCGCCAGGGAATAACAGTCATGTGGGAGCGGACTTGTCCGCGAATGGCAGCACTCGGTGCAGCTGATTTACCGAGTTGCTACATTCGCGAGCAAGGCGGATCGCCGCCCCGGTCGCTCCCACAACATCAACATTACATAGCTGATCAGTCTTCGAGCAGCTCTTCAGCCGTGCTCAAGACGTTTTCCAGCGTAAAGCCGAACTCTTCGAACAAGGCTGACGCAGGGGCCGACTCGCCGAACGTGGTCATGCCGATCACGCGACCTTCCAGACCCACGTATTTGTACCAGTAGTCGGCGTGAGCCGCTTCGATGGCAATACGTGCACTGACCTGCAGTGGCAGAACAGCCTGCTTGTAGGCCGCATCCTGAGCTTCGAAGATGCTGGTGCATGGCATGGAGACCACACGAACGTTGCGACCCTGCTCGGTCAGCTTGTCATACGCCTGCACAGCCAGACCGACTTCCGAACCGGTCGCGATCAGGATCAGCTCAGGCTCTGCAGCGCAGTCACGCAGTACATAGCCGCCACGGGCAATGGCATCTATTTGCTGCTGTTCACGCGCTTGGTGAGTCAGGTTCTGACGCGAGAAAATCAACGCGGATGGACCGTCATTGCGCTCGATGGCGTGTTTCCAGGCCACGGCCGATTCCACGGCATCTGCCGGACGCCAGGTGTCCAGGTTCGGCGTGGTACGCAGGCTGGTCAGTTGCTCGATCGGCTGGTGAGTCGGGCCGTCTTCGCCCAGACCGATGGAGTCGTGGGTGAATACGTAGATCACGCGCTTCTTCATCAGCGAGGCCATACGCACCGCGTTGCGAGCATATTCCATGAAGATCAGGAAGGTTGCGCCGTACGGCACGAAGCCGCCGTGCAGGGCGATACCGTTCATCATGGCGCCCATACCGAACTCACGAACACCGTAGTGCAGGTAGTTGCCGTTGGGGTCTTCGCCAGTGATGCTCTTGCAGCCTTTCCAGATGGTCAGGTTGGAGCCGGCCAGGTCGGCCGAACCACCGAGAATTTCCGGCAGCAACGGGCCCAGTGCGCTCAGGGCGTTCTGACTGGCCTTACGGCTGGCGATGGTTTCGCCTTTGGCGTTGACTTCGGCGACATAAGCAGCGGATTTCTCTGCAAAGTCAGCAGGCAACTCGCCGCTCATGCGACGAATGAAGTCGTTGGCCAGCTCAGGGAAAGCGGCGGAATAGGCAGCAAAGCGCTGATCCCACTCGGCTTCGGCAGCCAGGCCTTTTTCTTTCGCATTCCACTCGGCGTAGATATCAGCCGGAATTTCGAAAGGACCGTGGTTCCATTTCAGGGCCGCACGGGTCAGGGCGATTTCGTCCGCACCCAGCGGCGCACCGTGGGATTCTTCCTTGCCCTGCTTGTTCGGCGAGCCAAAGCCGATGGTGGTCTTGCAGCAGATCAGCGTCGGCTTGTCGCTCTTGCGCGCGGTGTCGATGGCGGTCTTGATTTCTTCAGGGTCATGACCGTCGACATTGCGGATCACCAACCAGCCGTACGACTCGAAACGCTTAGGGGTATCGTCGGTGAACCAGCCTTCCACTTCACCATCGATGGAGATGCCGTTGTCGTCGTAGAACGCGATCAGCTTGTTCAGCTGCAACGTGCCGGCCAGGGAAGCGACTTCGTGGGAAATACCTTCCATCATGCAGCCATCACCCATAAACACGTAGGTATGGTGATCAACGATGGAATGGCCTGGACGGTTGAACTGTGCGGCGAGGGTTTTCTCGGCAGCGGCAAAACCGACGGCGTTGGCAAAACCCTGACCCAATGGGCCAGTAGTGGTTTCAACGCCAGGAGTGTAGCCAAACTCGGGGTGACCCGGTGTGCGGCTGTGCAGTTGACGGAAGTTTTTCAGGTCGTCGATGGACAGGTCGTAGCCGGTCAGGTGCAGCAACGAATAGACCAGCATCGAACCATGGCCGTTGGACATGATGAAACGGTCACGGTCAGCGAACGCGGGGTTTGCCGGGTTGTGCTTAAGATAATCACGCCACAGAACCTCGGCGATATCCGCCATGCCCATCGGGGCACCCGGATGGCCGCTGTTGGCTTTTTGCACGGCATCCATGCTTAGGGCACGAATAGCATTGGCACGCTCACGACGGCTTGGCATCGCTGATCTCCTGGGAATTGTAAAATTAGGATCGGAAAAAAGACGGCCATTTTCCCTCAGGGACAGGCCGGGGGCAATCACAGATAGTCGACCATAGGCTTTTTTCCGGGGTTACGGACATTATTTGCCCTGTAAAGACTGGATTACCCGTCAGCGCAACAAGTTCAGAATGCCTGACCGGTGCCACCCATCCAGCAATATCAAAACTTTTTGATATTGCCCTTGCAGCGCTCCGGATCGCTCTCTAGACTGCGCAGCTATGAACCTGCGTGTACCTGCCATTCGCCATGATGCATGCGACGACCTCTCTGCATTGTGCAAGGCCGGCGGCGATCCCTTGCGGCTCAACGTACTGCGTGTGCTGACCAACGATTCGTTCGGCGTGCTTGAGCTGGCGCAGATTTTTGCCATTGGTCAGTCCGGCATGAGCCATCACCTCAAGGTGCTGGCTCAGGCGGATCTGGTTGCAACGCGGCGTGAAGGCAACGCGATTTTCTACCGTCGCGCCCTGCCCCACACTGGATTGCCGGGCGGCAGGCTGCATACAGCGCTGCTTGATGAAGTGGACACCCTGAACCTACCGGAAGACGTACAGAGCCGCATAAGTCTGGTGCATCGGCAACGTGCATTGGCCAGCCAGGATTTCTTTGCCCGTACCGCCGAAAAGTTTCGTGCCCAGCAAGACCTGATCGCCGGTCTGGCGCAGTACAGCGAAAGCCTGCTGACATTGCTCGACAAACTGAGCTTCGGCGCGCAGGCAACGGCGCTGGAAGTAGGCCCCGGCGACGGCGGCTTTCTCCCAGAGCTGGCCCGGCGCTTCCGCCAGGTTATCGCGATGGACAACAGCCCGGTGATGCTGGACCTGGCGCGTGGCGTCTGCGAGCGCAAGGCGCTGGCTAACGTTGAGCTGAGGCTGGCCGATGCACTGACGGACGCTAAAGTCAGTGCCGACTGCGTCGTCCTCAACATGGTGCTGCATCATTTCGCAGTCCCGGCCCAGGCCCTCAGGCAACTGGCCGAACACGTAAAACCCGGCGGTAGTTTGCTGGTAACAGAATTGTGTAGTCATGACCAGAGCTGGGCCAGGGAGGCCTGTGGCGATCTCTGGTTAGGTTTCGAGCAGGAAGACCTGGCCCGTTGGGCCATCGCTGCGGGGCTAGTTCCCGGGGAAAGCCTCTATGTAGGCTTACGTAATGGTTTCCAGATCCAGGTTCGCCATTTTCAGCGACCGGCTGGCGACACTCACCATCGGTAAAATGAAGGAAACCCGTAGAGATGAGCGAATATTCACTTTTCACCTCCGAGTCCGTGTCCGAAGGGCATCCGGACAAGATCGCCGACCAGATTTCCGACGCGGTTCTGGACGCTATCATCGCTGAAGACAAATACGCCCGTGTAGCGTGCGAAACACTGGTCAAGACCGGTGTGGCAATCATCGCTGGCGAAGTGTCGACTTCGGCCTGGGTCGATCTGGAAGACATCGTGCGTAACGTCATCCTCGACATCGGCTACAACAGCTCCGACGTCGGTTTCGACGGCGCGACTTGCGGCGTGATGAACATCATCGGCAAACAGTCGGTAGACATCGCCCAAGGCGTTGACCGCAGCAAGCCTGAAGATCAGGGCGCTGGCGACCAGGGCCTGATGTTCGGCTACGCCAGCAACGAAACCGACGTGCTGATGCCAGCACCGATCACCTTCTCTCACCAATTGGTGCAGCGTCAGGCCGAAGCGCGTAAATCCGGCCTGCTGCCGTGGCTGCGCCCGGATGCCAAATCCCAGGTAACCTGCCGTTATGAAAACGGCAAGGTTGTCGGCGTCGACGCCATCGTACTGTCGACTCAGCACAACCCGGATGTGTCCTACAAGGACCTGCGCGAAGGCGTGATGGAGCTGATCGTCAAGCACGTCATCCCTGCGCACCTGCTGCACAAGGACACCCAGTTCCACATCAACCCGACCGGCAACTTCATCATCGGTGGCCCGGTAGGTGACTGTGGCCTGACCGGCCGTAAAATCATCGTCGACACCTACGGCGGCATGGCCCGTCACGGTGGCGGTGCATTCTCCGGCAAGGACCCATCGAAGGTTGACCGTTCGGCTGCGTACGCCGGTCGTTACGTGGCCAAGAATATCGTGGCTGCCGGTCTGGCCGAGCGTTGCGAAATTCAGGTGTCCTACGCTATCGGCGTGGCCCAGCCGACGTCGATCTCGCTGAACACCTTCGGCACCGGCAAGCTGTCCGACGACAAGATCATCAAGCTGGTCCGCGACAACTTCGACCTGCGCCCATACGCCATCACCACCATGCTCGACCTGCTGCACCCGATGTACCAGGCCACTGCGGCCTACGGCCACTTCGGCCGTACCCCGGTCGAAATGACCGTTGGCGATGACACCTTCACCGCCTTCACCTGGGAAAAAACCGACCGCGCCGACGCCCTGCGCGCCGCTGCCGGTCTGTAAAAAACCAGAAAAAAGCCCCGGACGACCTGGTCGTTTCGGGGCTTTTTTTCGTCTGCGCGGCGGTTATTCCAAAGTCACACTTCAAGCCCGCCGCGACACCAGCAGTACCGATGCAGCGCCCGCCAACAACCCTGCGCACATCCTGTTGAACAACCGCTTGCCACTGGGTTTCGCCAACAGGCGGCGAGCATGTATCCCCATCGCGGCATACAACGCGATCGCTACGCACTCCAATACCAGAAACAAACTACCCAGCACCGCGAACTGACCTGACACATCACTCTGCTGATCTACAAACTGCGGAAGAAAAGCAGTAAACAGCAGGATCGCTTTCGGATTACCAATAGCCACCAGAAACTCTTGCCGCGCAAGGCTGCCAGCGTTGGCTGTTGTGACCGCTGCCTGGTCCTGTATGGACGGAGCAGCGCGCCACAACTGCACCGCGAGATAAAACAGATAAGCCGCGCCGATGACTTTGATCACATGAAACAACCATTCGGACGTATGCAACACAGCAGTCAGTCCTGCACCGGCCAAGGCGATCATGATGACAAACGCCAACAAGCGCCCCGCTCCGCCGACGCAAGAGCTGGCGAAGCCATAGCGCGTAGCATTACTGATCGACAGAAGATTGTTCGGACCGGGCGCCATGTTCAGCGCAAAGCAGGCCGGAATGAATACAGCGAGAGTCGAGATGTCCATTGGCTCCAATCCCTGAGTTGAGTCAGCTACTCAGTCTGGCTTTTTTTAGTGAGCGGTCAAGACACAACTGCGCCGTGAAATGCGGCCGGGCTTTACTGGCAAGGCCATGCGTTCCCAGCCTTTGTGGGAGTGAGCTTGCTCACGAAGACGCCGGTACAGTAGCGACTATCGTGCGGCGCTCTGCGTCGCATGCCTTTCTGGACGCTCCGCGTCCTCTTGACGACGCAGAGCGTCGAGAACTGCGTTCCCACGCTGGAGCGTGAGGAACGATAACCTCAACTATCGTGCCCGATGATCTGCGCTTCTGCCCGAAGGGCGTGCGAGCTTGCTCACGAAGGGGCAGGTGCAGTCGCGACTATCGTGCGGCGCTCTGCGTCGTATGCCTTTCTGGACGCTCCGCGTCCTCTTGACGACGCAGAGCGTCGAGAACTGCGTTCCCACGCTGGAGCGTGAGGAACGATAACCTCAACTATCGTGCCCGATGCTCTGCGCTTCTGCCTGAAGGGCGTGTGAGCTTGCTCACGAAGGGGCAGGTGCAGTCGCGACTATCGTGCGGCGCTCTGCGTCGTATGCCTTTCTGGACGCTCCGCGTCCTCTTGACGACGCAGAGCGTCGAGAACTGCGTTCCCACGCTGGAGCGTGAGGAACGATAACCTCAACTATCGTGCCCGATGCTCTGCGCTTCTGCCTGAAGGGCGTGTGAGCTTGCTCACGAGGACGCCGGTACAGCCACTGATCACTCTGCGTAGACATACCGCCCTGCGCAATCGCAAAACCTGGTAACCAAGCCCTGCCCCTTCACCACACGACAACGACTAGCCTCATCGAGCCCATTCCTAAAGCAAGGATGCTTCGATGCTGCCCACCATTCGCCTGATGACGTTCGCTCTTGTGTTTCTTCTGCCCGGCCTCGGCAATGCCAGTCAATGCCCTGACTGGCCTGCAGCCAAGGCGCGCAGCGAGGTCACAAACTTGCAACAGCAGATGGCTGCGTGGGACGACAGCTACCACCGCCAGGGCCTCTCGAAAATCCCTGACGAGCTTTACGATCAGGCGCGGCAGAAGCTGAGCGTGTGGCGCTCGTGCTTTGCCATTTCCAAACCCGAGTCCGATCCGCTAACGACAGCAGTTGGCCCGCTGCCTCATCCCGTACCGCATACGGGCGTTAACAAGCTGGAGGACGAAGACAGCGTCAAGGCCTGGCTCAAGGGCCGCAACGACCTGTGGATTCAGCCCAAGATCGACGGCGTGGCAGTCACACTCGTTTACGAAAAAGGTCAGCTGGTGCAGGCGATCAGTCGCGGCGATGGGCGCAAGGGCCAGGACTGGACTTCGCAGGCACGACTGATAAAAGCCATTCCTCAGCGTTTGCCCCACCATGACTCCCTGATCCTGCAAGGCGAGCTGTACTGGCGGTTGACCGATCATATTCAGGCAACATCCGGCAGCGTCAACGCGCGCAGCAAGGTGGCAGGCATGCTGGCCCGGCAGACAATCAGCCCGCAGCAGGCTGATGCCATCGGACTATTCGTCTGGGACTGGCCGAACGGGCCTACCGATATGGCTCAACGACTCTCAGGCCTGCAAGCCATGGGCTTTGAAGGCAGCGAGGCGTACACGCTCTCACTGGAAAATCATGTTCAGGCTGCGAGATGGCGCGAGCATTGGTATCGCAATCCCCTGCCGTTCGCCACCGATGGCGTGATCATGCGTCAAGGCCAACGTCCACCCGCCCAACGCTGGCAAGCCAGTGCGCCTTACTGGATCGCGGCCTGGAAGCACCCTTACGCACAGGCACTGGCCGAGGTGCGCAAGGTCAGCTTCAATGTCGGTCGCAGCGGCAGGATTACCCCTGTGCTGGAGCTGACCCCGGTACGTCTCGACGACCGTACCGTCAGCCGCATCAGCACCGGCTCACTGCAACGCTGGCAAACACTGGATATAAGACCTGGCGATCAGGTAGCCGTGAGCCTGGCCGGGCTGACGATTCCGAGACTCGACGGCGTGATATCCCGCGCGGCCGAACGAGTTGAAATGATCATTCCGCAAGCCGACGACTTTCATGAGTTGAGCTGCTGGCAAGCCACCCCAGGCTGTGAAAGCCAGTTCCGCGCCAGACTGATCTGGCTCAGCGGCAAGAAAGGCCTTGCGCTGCCCGGCGTCGGTCCGGGGACCTGGGACAAGCTTATTGAAAACGGCCAAATAGAGAGCCTGCTCGATTGGATGACCCTGAATCATGCTGAGCTTGCTAACATTCCCGGCTTCGCAGAGCGCAGCAGCGCTAAACTGCTCGCCAGCCTGCAAACAGCGCGTGAACGGCCGTTTCAGACGTGGCTCAAGGCCATCGGACTGCCGCCCACAGGAAGTGCAACACTTCCTGACAATTGGCAGGAACTGGCCGGGCGTAGCGTTGAGCAATGGCAAGCAGAGCCGGGCATAGGTCCTGGCCGGGCAGCGAAACTGAGGTCTTTTTTTCAAGCCCCAGAGGTGCAGGCATTGAGCCATCAATTGCAGGCTCAGGGTATTTCAGGTTTTAAGTAGCGGACGTCCATTTTTTGGTCCGTGTTCAAACGGAGTTCATATGCAGTTTTTATCACCACTGATCCTTTTCACCAGTTGCACGCTACTGGCTACAACGCTGCTGGCAGATGAGCAGGCACCCGCACCTTCCGAGTGCCAGATCAAAAGCCAGGAAATCAGCAGCAAGATTCAGGACGCCAAGACCGAAGGTAACAAGGCCGAGCAGACCGGGCTTGAGAAGGCCCTCGCCGAGGTCAATGCCAACTGCACCGAGACCTCATTGATCAAGCAGAGAAAGCAAAAGGTGCTGGATGCCAAGCAGGAAGTCAGCCGCCGCCAGACCGACCTGAACAAGGCCATGGACAAAGGTGATCCGGAGAAGATCAACAAGCGCAAGGACAAGCTGGCGGAATCGCGCAAAGAGTTGCAGGAAGCCCAGACCGACCTTGAGAAAGTCCAGCCTGACGATTGATCAAGGTCCCGGCGCTGCTGCTTATAGGCAGCGCCGCAACCTGGCTGTCAGGATACGGCCGGGAAAGCCGACACGCCGAACAGCGCGACGATGAGCCCCATGCCCACCAGCCAGACTATCGAACGCAGTGCGGCGAGGTCAGCCAGATAGAAGATGATGTACAACAGACGACTGGTGATGAACAGCACAGCCAGTACATCGATGGTCACCAGCTGCGCATTGCCGGCAATGTGCGCGATGATGACCGCTGCGGCAAACGCCGGTGTCGCTTCATAGCTGTTGAGCTGGGCAGCATGCGCACGGCGCGGGAAACCCTCCAGCTTGTCGAGAAAGGCGCGCGGGTCATGATTGTGTCCGCTGCCGAATTTGCCGCTGCCGAACTTGGCGATACCGGCACACATAATCGGCAGCAGGATCGCGACCAGCACGCACCAGAAAGCAACTGTCATACGTCCATCCTTATAGGTTCAGCTTCATCTGAAGCATCCGGGCAATACCCGTTCACAAGCTATGAGCCGGGGGGCAGCGAAAGGTTCTTGAAGAACGACCACCAACCTGACGCATTACACCAGTTTAGGAAAGATCAGGCTGAACGTCGTGAAGTGGCCGGGCTCACTCTCGACCGTCACCTGCCCTTCATGCAGGCTCATGATGGAACGCACAATCGCCAGCCCAAGCCCCGTCCCGCCCTGCTGTCGCGCGCGGCTGACATGAACCCGGTAGAAGCGATCAAACAGCCGCGGCAGATGTTCGGCATCGATACCATCGCCCGCGTTGCGCACCGCCAGTGACACTTCATCTGCATGCGTGGCAAGGGTGATGGTAATGACACTGCCGGACAGACCGTGGCGAATAGCGTTGGACAGCAGGTTCGAAATCGCTCGCTGAATCATCAGCCGGTCGCCTGTTGCCTTCGCGTTACCCTGAACCTGCAAGGTGATGTCGCGCTCTTCCGCCGAAGATGAAAACAGCTCGGCGACCTTATCGGCCTCTTCGCGCAGGTCGATGACCTCAACCGGCAACGGCGCGGCAGGCTGGCTGACACTGGCCAGAAACAGCATCTGGCTGATCATGCGCGACATGCGCTCCAGCTCCTCGGTACATGATTCCAGCGCCTGCTTGTACTCTTCCGAAGGGCGCGGCCTGGACAGCGTGACCTGCGCCTTGCCCATCAGGTTGTTCATGGGCGAGCGCAACTCATGTGCGAGGTCGTCCGAGAACTGCGCCAGTTGCTGCACATCGCCGTCCAGCCGGTGCAGCATGAAATTGACCGCATGCGCCAGGTCGCGCAATTCATCAGGCAGGCCCTTCACTTTCATGCGATGAGACAGATCGCGAGCCGAGATCAGCGCCGTTACTTTTCTGAAAGCACCCAACGGCCTGAGACCACGACGCACCACCCACCAGGCACCGAAGCCGACCAGCAGCAAGATCACCGGCAGTATCAGGAAAGTCGATTTCAAATAAGCGTGCAGCAGCGTGCTGTCACTTTCCCGATCCATCGACAGCCTGACGAGAATGTCCTGCCCTGTCTTGAGGTGTATTTCCCTGTAACCCATCAGAATCTTGTGGCCGTGTACCGACTGCAACTCCTGAAAGCCTTGAGGTATGTGATCTGCCTCGGGGACAGGCAGGTTCCGGCCTTCCTCGTTACCGACCATCATCAATTGCTGCCGAGGGTTGCCCGCGTCGAGCACCATCAACGAGTAGCTGTCGTGTCCGATGATCTGGTCACGCAGGGTATGAGGGTATTGAACAATATCTTCGATGCCGAGAAAGCCCTCGCTCATGCTGTGTTCGATCTGCGCGAACTTCTCGTTCAGGCTGTCTTCGGCGCGCAGATCGAGCTGACGGGAAATAGCCGCATAAGCGAGCATTTCCATTACCAGTACCAGGCACGCAATCAGAGCAGTAACGGTCAGCCCCAGGCGCGTCGACAGACGCGTCGGTTTCATTCACGCACTTCCAGCACATAGCCCACGCCGCGCAACGTGTGGATCAGCTTGGTCTCGAAAGGATCGTCGATCTTCGCGCGCAGGCGACGGATCGACACTTCCACCACATTGGTGTCGCAATCGAAGTTCATGTCCCAGACCAGAGAAATGATCTGGGTACGCGACATGACTTCACCGCTGTGACGCATCAGCAGGTGCAGGAGCGCGAACTCCTTGGTGGTCAGGTCGATGCGCTGGCTGCCGCGAAACGCCCGGTGCCGTCCTTGATCAAGCTCCAGATCGCCAACCTGCAACACCTTGGAGGTGGTGGTCTGCTCGCTGCGCCGCATCAACGTGCGGACCCTTGCCAATAGCTCGGGAAACTCGAACGGCTTGACCAGATAGTCATCCGCGCCCAATTCCAGGCCCTTGACCTTCTCTTCCAGGCGCCCTCGTGCAGTGACCATCATGACGCGCGTACTGACCGTCTTCCTCAGGCGACTCAACACCTCCCAGCCGTCCATTTCCGGCAGGTTCACATCCAGTATCACCACATCGTAAGCCTGATGCTGCGCGAGATAGAGGCCATCGAGCCCGGTTGCAGCGATATCGACGATATAGCCACTTTCGGTCAGACCCTGATGCATGTACTCGGCAGTTTTCGGCTCGTCCTCTACGACAAGGATTCGCATAACCAGGCTTCCTGTTTGATGAACGGATGATGACGATGCCGTGCAGTGTACTGAAAAGAAACGCTTATCTTGCTGGATAACAAAATCGTAATTTTCCAGCAATCCCTCTGATAGCTCCGGTTACATAAAGTCCCCACAGCCAACTTCAGCGCCAAGGTGCCTGTTTGTTTTTTGTTTTGATGGGGTGCTTCATGGACAGGGTAATTCATGCGACTGAAGAACAACGTACGCACTCCGCGTACCGGTCTGGTAACAGGGTGCCCGGCATGAAAGTCGCCGCACTTTGTCTACTGCTGTTGCCATTTGCTGCTCCCGGCATCGCAGCAGCCCAGAGCATCAGCCTGGCTCAGGTGCTGGAAGCAGCCTTTGCGCGCAACCCGGAACTCGCCGCCGCGCAATGGGAGATCGGCGTTGCCGAAGGTGATCGCCAGCAGGCCGGACTGATTCCCAACCCGGTGGTGTCTTGGGAGGTTGAAGACACACGCCGTGAGACCAGCACCACCACCGTGATGCTCAGCCAGGCACTGGAACTGGGCGGCAAGCGCGGAGCACGCATCGAAGCCGCCAGCAAGGGCCAGGACGCCGCCCGGCTGGAGCTGGAGCGACGCGGCAACGAACTTCGGGCCGAAGTGGTACAGGCGTTCTACGCAGCGGCGCGGGCGCAGGCAGGTCTGGACCTGGCGCGCCAGTCCAGAACACTGGCAGAACGCGGTCTGCAGGTTGCCGAGGGGCGTGTTCGGGCGGGCAAGGTGTCACCGGTGGAGGCCACGCGCGCTCAGGTGCAACTGGCTGAAACCGATCTGCTGGTACGGCGCGCCGAGACCCTGAAGATTAACAGCAACCGTGAACTGGCGCGCACCACCGGTTCGCCGGTCGCCTCTTTCGAGCGCCTGGAATACACCGATCTGTCGCCGGGCAAGCTGCCACCGAGCGCAAAGCTACTGAGCGCCATCAACCAGTCCGCAGAGCTACGCCTCGCTCAGGCGCAAATAGAACAGCGCGAAGCCGCGCTGGGTTCAGAACGCGCCAAGCGCATCCCGGACCTGACCGTCAGCGTCGGCAGCCAGTACAGCCGCGAAGAGCGCGAACGGATCAACGTCGTGGGTCTGTCGATGCCGCTGCCGTTATTCGACCGGAATCAGGGCAACGTACTTGCAGCATCACGCCGGGCCGACCAGTCACGCGATCTGCGCAATGCCGTTGAACTCAAGCTGCGCACCCAGACCCAGTCAGCCCTCGATCAGTGGAGTACTGCCGCGCAGGAAGTCGAGTCCTTCAATCAGGTCATCCTGCCCGCCGCGCAGCGCGCCGTCGACACCGCAACGCGCGGTTTCGAAATGGGCAAGTTCGGTTTTCTGGAAGTGCTGGATGCGCAACGAACGCTGATTTCAGCGCGCAGCCAGTACCTGGAATCGCTGGCAACCGCCACCGAAGCCCGAGTGGCTGTCGAGCGAATTCACGGTGATCTCAACCGGTTCAGCTTCAACCCCTGACTTTCCTTTTCCGCCTGTATCGAGCGTATCGCAAGGTGCCGCAAGCACCAAATCGCCGGGAGCCTTTATGAACAACAAACGAAGCATTGCCATCACGCTGGCGGTGGTGGCCATCATTGGTCTGGGCAGTCTGACGCTGAACCCGCAGATGCTGCCATTCGCAACTGGAACAGAGCCATCAGGCGAGGAACACGACCATGACACCGAGCCAGGTCATGCCGACGAGAAGAGCCAAGGCAACGAGAAGAAAACACCAGGCGCCGCAGCGTCAGAATCTTCCCATGAAGAGGAAGAGGGACACATCGAACTGAGCCCCGAGCAGATCAAAACTGCGGGCATCGAGCTGGCCACCGCCGAGCCTCGACAGATGAGCACCACTGTGACCTTCCCCGGCGAAATCCGCTTTGATGAGGACCGCACCGCGCATGTCGTGCCTCGGGTCAGCGGTGTGGTCGAATCAGTGAAGGTCGATCTGGGTCAAGCCGTGAAAAAGGGCCAGGTGCTGGCGGTGATTGCCAGCCAGCAGATCTCCGATCAACGCAGCGAACTGAACGCCGCACAACGCCGCCAGGAACTGGCACGCCTGACGTTACAGCGCGAGAAAAAACTCTGGGAAGACAAGATTTCCGCCGAGCAGGACTACTTGCAAGCGCGCCAGGAGTTTCAGGAGGCCGACATCAACCTGGCCAACGCCCGACAGAAGATCAGCGCCATCGGTGCCAGCCTGAACCCATCCGCAGGCAATCGCTACGAATTGATCGCGCCATTTGACGCCATGGTCGTGGAGAAACACCTCGGCATCGGCGAGATGGTCAGCGAAGCGAGCAATGCCTTCACGCTGTCCGACCTGTCGCGTGTCTGGGCCACCTTCGGCGTGGCACCCAAGGACCTGGACAAGGTAGTGGTCGGTCGTCCGGTCATCGTCAGCGCGCCCGATCTGAATGCGCGGGTCGAAGGCAAGATTGGTTACGTCGGCAGCCTGCTGGGCGAGCAGACTCGCGCTGCCGCCGTGCGCGTGACCCTTGCCAACCCGCAGGGTGCCTGGCGTCCCGGCCTGTTCGTGTCGGTGGAAGTCGCCGCCGAGCAGACCAGCGTGGCGGTCAGCATTCCCGAGTCTGCGGTTCAGTCGATTGAGGACAAACCCTCGGTCTTCGTACGCAACGCTGAAGGTTTTCAACTGACACCGGTAACGCTCGGTCGCCGCGATGGCGGCTACGTGGAAATCGTCAAAGGCCTGGCTGGCGGCACACAAGTGGCTGCCGCGGGCAGTTTCATCCTCAAGTCGGAGCTGGGCAAAGGCTCCGCCGAGCACGCCCATTGATCTGCGTCACACGAGTACACCTCCATGTTTGAACGGTTGATTCAATTCGCGATTGAACAGCGCATCGTTGTGATGCTTGCTGTGCTGCTCATGGCTGGGCTGGGCATTGCCAGTTACCAGAAACTGCCTATCGATGCCGTCCCCGACATCACCAACGTACAGGTGCAGATCAACACGTCGGCACCCGGCTTCTCGCCGCTGGAAACCGAACAGCGCATCACGTTCGCCATCGAGACCAACATGGCAGGCCTGCCCGGTCTGCAACAGACGCGCTCGCTGTCGCGCTCGGGCCTGTCTCAGGTCACAGTGATTTTCGAAGACGGCACTGACCTGTTCTTTGCCAGGCAGTTGGTGGGCGAGCGCCTGCAGATTGCCAAGGACCAGTTGCCTGAAGGCGTCGACGCGATGATGGGGCCGATTTCCACCGGCCTCGGCGAGATCTTTCTGTGGACGGTCGAGGCCCGTGAGGGCGCACTGAAAGAAGACGGCACGCCGTACACGCCGACCGACCTGCGAGTGATTCAGGACTGGATCATCAAGCCGCAATTACGCAACGTACCAGGCGTGGCCGAGATCAACACCATCGGCGGTTTCGCCAGGCAGTATCAGATTGCGCCCGATCCGAAGAAGCTGGCGGCCTACAAGCTGACGCTGAACGATCTGGTGGCTGCGCTTGAGCGCAACAACGCCAACGTCGGCGCAGGCTACATCGAACGCGGCGGTGAGCAACTACTGATACGCGCACCGGGCCAGCTCGGCACGGTGGACGATATCGCCAACATCGTCATCGCCAATGTGCAGGGCACGCCTATCAGAATCAGCAGCGTGGCCGAGGTCGGTATCGGCAAGGAAATGCGCTCCGGCGCAGCCACCGAAAACGGCCGTGAAGTCGTGCTTGGCACAGTGTTCATGCTGATCGGTGAAAACAGCCGGACGGTGTCACAGGCCGTGGCCGCCAAACTTGCCGACATCAATCGCACACTGCCTGAAGGCGTCGAAGCGGTAACGGTTTACGACCGCACCAACCTGGTCGAAAAAGCCATCGCAACAGTGAAAAAGAACCTGATCGAAGGCGCGATTCTGGTCATCGTGATTCTGTTCCTGTTTCTGGGCAATATCCGTGCTGCGCTGATCACCGCCATGGTGATTCCGCTGGCCATGCTGTTCACCTTTACCGGCATGTTCACCAACAAGGTCAGCGCCAACCTGATGAGCCTGGGCGCGCTGGACTTCGGCATCATTGTCGACGGCGCGGTGGTGATCGTCGAAAACGCCATTCGCAGGCTGGCGCATGCCCAGAAGAAATACGGCCGCATGCTGACCCGCTCCGAGCGTTTCCACGAGGTCTTCGCCGCCGCCAGAGAAGCCCGTCGGCCGCTGATTTTCGGTCAGTTGATCATCATGGTCGTGTACCTGCCGATCTTCGCCCTGACCGGTGTAGAAGGCAAAATGTTCCACCCGATGGCCTTCACCGTGGTCATCGCCCTGCTCGGTGCCATGATTCTTTCGGTGACCTTCGTGCCTGCCGCCATCGCCATGTTCGTCACCGGCAAGGTCAAGGAAGAAGAAGGCTTTGTGATGCGCACCGCCCGCCAGCGCTACGCGCCGATCCTGAGCTGGGTACTGGGGCATCGCTCGATAGCGTTCGGCATGGCCTTGGTGCTGATCGTGCTGTCCGGCTTCACCGCCAGCCGCATGGGCAGCGAATTCATCCCGAGCCTGAGCGAAGGCGACTTCGCCTTGCAGGCGCTACGGGTTCCCGGCACCAGCCTGACCCAGTCGGTGGACATGCAGCAGCGTCTGGAAAAAGCCATCATCGAAAAAGTACCGGAAGTGCAGCGCGTGTTCGCCCGCACCGGCACCGCAGAGATCGCCGCCGACCCGATGCCGCCCAACATCTCTGATAGCTACGTGATGCTCAAGCCGCAAAGTGAGTGGCCGGACCCGGACAAATCCCGCGAGGCACTGATAGCCGACCTGCAAAAGGCCGCCGCCAGTGTGCCGGGCAGCAACTACGAACTGTCCCAGCCGATCCAGTTGCGCTTCAACGAGCTGGTTTCCGGTGTACGCAGTGACGTCGCGGTGAAAGTGTTCGGCGACGACATGAACGTGCTCAACCAGACCGCCGCAAAAATTGCCGCCACCCTGCAAAAAGTGCCAGGCGCTTCAGAAGTGAAAGTCGAGCAGACCACCGGCCTGCCGGTACTGACCATCAACATCGATCGCGACAAGGCCGCGCGTTACGGCCTCAACGTGGCCGATGTGCAGGACGCCATCGCCATTGCGCTGGGCGGTCGTCACGCGGGAACGTTGTATGAAGGTGATCGCCGCTTCGACATGGTGGTGCGCCTGTCCGAGCAACTGCGCACCGATGTGAACGGGCTCTCCAGCCTGCTCATTCCGGTGCCTGCGAGCGCCAACAGCAACCAGCAGATCAGCTTTATCTCGCTGTCCCAGGTCGCCAGCCTTGACCTGGTGCTCGGCCCGAACCAGATCAGCCGCGAGAACGGCAAGCGTGTGGTCATCGTCAGCGCCAACGTGCGTGGTCGGGATCTCGGCTCGTTTGTCGAAGAAGCAGGCACCACCATCGACAGCGGCGTGCAGATCCCGGCAGGCTATTGGACCAATTGGGGCGGCCAGTTCGAGCAACTGCAATCAGCCGCCAAACGCCTGCAGATCGTCGTGCCAGTGGCATTGCTGCTGGTACTGGCGCTGCTGTTCATGATGTTCAACAACCTCAAGGACGGCCTGCTGGTCTTCACCGGCATCCCGTTCGCCCTCACCGGCGGCGTCATGGCCCTGTGGCTGCGCGACATTCCCCTGTCGATCTCCGCAGGCGTGGGCTTCATCGCCCTCTCGGGTGTGGCGGTGCTGAACGGCCTGGTGATGATCGCCTTCATCCGCAGCCTGCGCGAACAAGGCCACTCGCTGCACAACGCCATCAACGAAGGCGCCCTCACCCGCCTGCGCCCGGTGCTGATGACCGCACTGGTCGCCTCCCTTGGCTTCATCCCCATGGCCCTCGCTACCGGGACTGGTGCGGAAGTGCAGCGACCGCTGGCGACGGTGGTGATTGGCGGGATTCTGTCGTCGACGGCGCTGACGTTGTTGGTGTTACCGGCGTTGTATCAGTGGGCGCATCGGCGGGAGGATGAGGAGGCGGTTGAGGCGTTGAAATAGGGTTCAAAGCAACCGTTCAAGCTCCAGAACGCTCGACAAATAGCCTTCTGGAGCTTTGCCCTGCCCGCACTGAACTTTCATTTGGGAAAAGGTCAAACGATTCAGCCTTCGACAGTAGACTGTGTCTGTAGCCTACTTCCCGCGGTGTTTTCAGACATTTCCAGGCAAGCAGGTAGCCGCAGGGCATACAAACCACCCGCGCAAGTGCTTATCGTCAACTTGCAAATGGCAGTCATTGGGGCCGCCGTGCATAAGGACATGTAGATGTTGACGAACAAGGTTCCGGCCATATGACGCGCACCAGTATTTACGACCGCATCTCCGAGCGCCGACTGGCTGACGAAGCCCTGGCGCGTGAGGCAGCCGAACATGCCGCCGCGCAGCAGGCACTTGAACGTGTCGAAGCGCTCATCCCTGCTCCAAAGCCGTTGCTCGACGCGCCCTGCAGTTTCAATTTCGGCGGGTTCCACTTCGGCTTCCCGGAAGATTTCCAGTGCAACGCGATTGAAGCCACCGTTCAAGTGGGCGGAGAGCCTGTCGTCGTCTCCATTCAGCGTCGCGATGTACCTGAAGAGGCAACGCTTGCCGAAGCGTTCGCCGAAGCCGTCAAGGCGCTGCAGCCACTGCATGGCGAAGTCCAGGTCATTCGCCACTATGAAACGCTGTTGGCGGGTAATGCCGCGCTGGCGCTGGATTTTCATTTTCACGCAGGCCTTGAAGAGCGGCATGGACGCCTGATCGGTTCCATCGTGCCGTGTGCCGATCACAACGAACGCCAATGGCTGAGCGTGGGCTGCGTGATTGACTCCGAAAAGCCCGCGCTGAAAACCTGGTTGCTGGATTTCGACAGCATGCTTGAAGGCCTGACCGCCCCCTGAACTCTACTTCATCGCCGACAGGACACGCTTTAATGGACTATCCGCTGCAGAACATCAGCGTCACGCCAGGTGATCGCACCTCCACTACTCGCAGCCCGCAGGAGTAACGGCGATGTTCGAGGCCGCGCGGTTACTGGATGATATCGAACACACCGGAGCGATGGCGGGCTTTGTGCTCGGGGCGATCGTGGGCATCGCGGCCGTGGCGTATGTCTCGCTCACCGTCGCCACGTGCGGGTTCGGCGGTTTTTTACTGGCCATGGCAGTCGGCCTGGCCGGTAATGCTATCGCCAGTATCGGGGAGAGTATCGGCAGCGCCTTCAGCTCTCCCGCGGGGCAGATCGAATCTGCCTCGCCCAACGTGTTCATCAATGGCCGCCCCGCTGCCTTTGCCATCGAAAGCACCGCCGTGTGTGACAAGCACTCGCCGATCGTCAAGGTGGCCGAAGGCTCCAGCAACGTCTTCATCAACGGCCAGCCCGCTGCGCGCAAGGGCGACAAGCTGACCTGCGGCGCGAAGATCGGCACCGGCTCGCCCAACGTCTTCATCGGCGGCGGTACCCAACGCTACCTGCCGGTGGACGACGAAGTCTCGGCGATGGCCCGCTACACCGTGGACATTCTGTTGGTCGTAGCCGGCGGCGCCAAGGCCGTGCTCAGCATTGCCAAGCTGGGCATGCAGGCCGGTCTGAAAGCGGCAGGCCCTTGCGCGCTGCAGTTCATGGGCGGTGTCTTTCTCGGGGACGCCATTTTTCGCTTCGGCGTCGCCCCCGTGGCCGAAAAAGTGCTGGGCGGCCTGCACGGCAACCCGGTCGACACCACCGCCGGACGCAAACTGCTGATCGACGAGTCCGATTTCAGCCTGCCCGGCCTGATGCCGATCGAGTGGACACGCTTCTACGCCAGCGACCTTGATGTCGACAGCGCGCTGGGCAAGGGCTGGGTGCTGCCCTGGGAACAAAGCCTGCGGCGCAAGGGCAGCTTTCTGTACCTCAGCGACAATCAGGGCCGCAGCGTGCCCTTCGTGACACTGGACTACAACCAGCGCATCTACAACGCACAGGAACAGCTGTACCTGGTGCGTACCGAGGGTGGTCATTACCTGCTGCAAACACTGGATAACGTCTTTTACTACTTCGGTGAAGTACCCGACGACAACCAGCCAGTTCCCCTGCAACGCGTCGAAAACGCCCTCGGTCATTTTCTGCATTTCGTACGCAGCGAAGACGGCGTTCTGACCGACATTTGCTCCACCGGCGGGCATCGCGTGCACCTGCACTACGACGAGGTGACCAACCGTCTGAGCACCGTCAAGCGAATCGTCGGCGACCAGGCCGTCGAGACACTGGTGCGCTATGGCTACGACAACAATGGCCAGTTGAACAGTGTGTACAACCGCAATGGCGACTCGGTGCGCAACTTCAGCTACACCGACGGCCTGATGACCCGCCACGCCAATGCGCTGGGGCTCAGTTGCGAATACCGCTGGGAAGTTCTCGACGGCAAGCCGCGCGTGGTCGAGCACTGGACCAGCGACGGCGAGCACTTTCATTTCGATTATGATTTCGAGGCGCGCCAGACGCGCGTAACCGATGTGCTGGGGCGTCGCGCCGAGGTGACCTACAACAAGGACCGTCGCGTCATCGCCAGCACTGATTTCGGCGGTGAGCAGTACCGTATCGCGCTGGACAACACTGGCAATATCACCGGCCTGACGCTGCCCGATGGCAACCAGCTGGGCTTCGAGTACGACGATCTGTCACGCCTGACCGCAGAAACCGACCCGCTGGGCCGAACCACGCGTTATCAGCATCACTTCAAGACCACGCTGGTCAAACAGATCACCTACCCCGATGGCAGCACCTGGAAGGCCCGCTACGACGCCAAAGGCAACCTCGTCGCCGAGATCGACGCACTGGGCCACAAGACCGAATACCTCAACGGCGAGAACGGCTTGCCCCATACCATCGTCGACCCGACGTTCAAGTCCAAATACCTGTGGTGGAACAACCTCGCGCAGGTAGAGCGCTTTCAGGACTGCTCGGGCAAAAGCACGTATTACCGTTATGACGAGCGCCATCAACTGGTTGCCGTCACCGATGCCCTAAACAACACCACCACGCTGGAGCGCAAGCCCGGCGGCGAAGTGCTACGCATCGACCACCCGGACGGCACCCGCGAGAGCTTCACCTACAACGCTCACGGTCAGGTCATGACACACTGACGGCAAGGACCAGACCACCCATCTGGCCCGCAACGCACGCGGCCTGCCGACCAGACGTCAGGACCCTAAAGGGCTGATGGTCGCCTACCAGTACGACAGAGCCCTGCGCCTCGTGGCGCTGAGCAATGAAAACGACGCCACTTACACGTTCGCCTACGATCACTCCGATCGGCTGATCGAAGAAAAACGCATCGACCAGTTGACCCGCCGTTTCAGCTACAACCTTGGCGGGCATCTGACTCAGGTCGAAGAAACCGGCTACAGCGAAAAAGGCGAACGACCACAGCGCAGCACGTATTTCGAGCGCGACCCGATTGGTCGCCTGCTGGCCAGACTCAACGACGACGCCCGTCAGGATTTCACCTACGACGACAGCGACCGCCTGCTGTCCATTCAGCGCACACCCACCGACGGTGGCAGAAAACTCGGTGTCACGGCCGAAAAACTGGAATTCGCCTACGACATTCTGGGCCGCCTGACACAGGAATCGTCGCCCCAGGGCACGCTGGCCTACGACTACGATCCACTCAGCAACCTGACCACGCTGACCCTTCCTACCGGCCAGCACCTGAACCATCTGTATTACGGCAGCGGTCACCTGCATCAACTGAATCTCGATGGCCAACTGATCAGCGACATGGAGCGCGACGACCTGCACCGCGAGATCTACCGCACGCAGGGAAAACTCACCAGTTGCTTCGGCTACGACGCCCTTGGCCGCAAGACCTGGCAGTACGCAACCACACTGCCCGCTGAAAAACTCTCACAGATCCAGAACCCGCTCATAAAACCAGAGCGCTATGTCGAACACGCCTACAACCCGATCCACCGCCGCTATGAATACGACCCGGCCGGCGAACTGAGCCGCACCCTCGACAAACTGCGTGGCGAAGTCACCTACGAATACGAAGCCAACGGCCGCCTGCTTGAACACAACCCCGAAAAACGCTTCGACGGCGAAGAATTCCGCTACGACGCTGCCGGCAATCGCCTGAACTTCAACACCAGCCGCTTCGACCGCGTCAAAGACAACCGCCTCAAGCAATGGAGCAACCACGAATACAAATACGACGCGTGGGGCAACCTGGTCGAGAAAATCGTCGGCATCGTGCGTTGGCAAACCTTCACCTACGACTGCGAAAACCGCCTGGTCAAAACCGAGACCATGGCCAACAGTCAGGTGGAAAGCACCAGCAGCTATAAGTACGACAGCCTGGGCAGGCGCGTTGGCAAACAGTGGGAGATCAAGGGTAAGACCGACCAGAAACGCTTTCTCTGGCAGGGATTGCGGATGTTGCGTGAAGAAAGTCCTGGGCAGAGCAGCCTGTACCTCTACGAACCCGGCAGTTATGCGCCGCTGGCCCGTGTTGATGAGAAAGAGGGCGAGGTAGAGAACAAGGTCTACTACTTCCACACCGACCAGATCGGTACGCCGCTGGAGATGACCGACGCCGAAGGGCAGATCGTCTGGCAGGCCAAATATCGGCCGTGGGGGGCGATTGAAAAGCTGGTGGTGAACGAGGTCGAACAGAACCTCAGGTTTCAGGGGCAGTACTTCGATGTCGAGACGGGGCTTCACTACAACACGTTTCGGTATTACGATCCGGAGATTGGGCGGTTTATTACGCAGGATCCGATTGGGCTGAGTGGGGGGGATAATCTTTATGTGTATGCGCCTAATCCTTATGGGTGGGTTGATCCGTTAGGCTGGTGCGTCAATGCCAGTGTTACCCGAGGCCCCGCAGGACAGCCTTTGCGAGCAACAGCTACGATTACCAAGGCCGACATCAAAAAAGGCGGAACTGCGACAAACGCGTCGTCCCGGAGTTGGGCGAGAAGTCTTGGCAATCCGGACGACGATGCGGGCCATATAATCGCCAAGCTTCTTGGTGGGTCGGGTGGTAAGGATGGGGTATTTCCGCAGTTAAAAGGGATAAACCGTGGTCAATTTAGAGCTTTTGAATCGACTATCGCCAGCACTGTAAACAAAAGAGGGCCGGTTGACGTCGAGCTTAATTTTATATATGGCAGCGGCGGTACGCGGCCTACATCTATAACCTATGACGTCTATCGTCAAGGTAATAAAATATTAGAAGGTATATTTGAGAATTAATATGAACAATAAAGAATCTTCAAGCCAAGCGCTGGAAACCATTGAAAAGTTCATGAAAGAAATGAACCTTTGGGAAACGGAGTTTTTCAGACTAAGAAAAAAAGAACTAACAGAGGGTAAAGATGATCTATCCTTAAAGAAAGCCTATAGAAGCAAACTAGAAGAAATACTAAAGAAATATGTGATAGAAGACAAAAGCAACTTTGGCAGACTAATAGACTTAGGCTGTACGAACCCACCCACATACGATCCCGAAAGCGATATATTGGAAACAATAGCTAGCGAAAAAAACTCTGCTTCTATAACAGCGCAGCAAACTGCTGGAGCAGAAACCTTATCGAAAATAACACTAAAACTCCAAAATAATGAATGGTTGATAAAGAAAAAGGAGATCTTAAACCATGATGATAAATGGCGGCGCGCCCCATTATAAATCACTCAACCCGAATGCAACTCTTACTAGTATAAAGAGTATTTACAATACTAAAATTATCGGCATCTTTACGCGCTCGCTAGAGTCAATCAACGCGAAGTTGGAGGCGAAGAAAGCCCTTCTATATCACTTCACGATGAGCGATATAGCAAGCCGGCTGAAAATGATCGAAGCATGGTAGCAAATCGTCTGACAGAGAAAATATCGGGCTTGGGAGAATGACAGAAAAGCTTGTGATGAGCCATGTCGAGCAGAACCTGAAGTTTCAGGGGTAGTATTTCGATGTCGAGACAGGGCTTCACTACAACACGTTTCGGTATTACGATCCGGAGATAGGACGGTTTATAACGCAGGATCCGATTGGGCTGAGTGGGGGGGATAATCTTTATCTGTATGCGCCTAATCCTTATGAGTGGGTTGATCCATTAGGCTGGTGCGTCAATGCTAATGTTATCCGAGGCCCCGCAGGACAGCCTCTACGAGCGACGGCTACGATTACCGAAAATGACATTAAAAAAGGTGGAACTGCGACAAACGCATCGTCCCGGAGCTGGGCGAGAAGCCTTGGCAATCCGGACGACGATGCGGGCCACATAATCGCCAAGCTACTCGGTGGAGCTGGAGGAAAAAATGGTGTTTTCCCTCAACTTCCGGGAATTAACAGGTGGCTTTTTAGAGACTTCGAAAAGGACGTTGCCGAGTATGTACTAAAAAAAGGCCCTGTAGACGTAGATATAAAATTTGTATATGGAAAGTCTTCAACACGCCCGGACCAGATATTGTACAACGTTTCACAAAACGGCAAGCGCATACTATTTAATATATTTGACAATTAGAGGAACCCATGAAAGAAAAACCTAAACCCCTTGATGTGCTAATACAGTTCCTTGGCGACATGAATGAATGGGAAAGTAGTTTTTTTCGCGAAAAATTTTCTTTAATAGAAAAAGGTATTGATGCAAACTCATGCAGTGAAAACTATAAAAAAAAACTTGAAGAAATCTTGCAAAAACACTCAATAAAATCTCCGAAAAGCTGGGCACGATTAGAAGGTTTGGCGTGTGGAGAGCCTACAATGTATGACCCTATAAGAGACAAGGTGAAAACGGACAAAGAAAGCGATCAATCCGCTTCTTTTATCGTTGAGCAATCTATTGGACTTGAGGCAAGTTTTAAGTTCACTTTAGTCAACTCTCAATCAGGATGGATGATTAGAAAAAAAGAGACTCTACGCAGAGATAAATGGCAAAAATCGACATTTTAATTTTATTCTAACATCCTCAACTTGTTGATATTAAAAGCACAGCCATTATTCTAGATATTAAAAATCTGCTCCTTAAAAGTCAGACAAAATCACTACACTAGAGCGTAAGCCTAGAGACGGTAGAGAACTCGGTATCACTGCAGAGAAACTGACCGCCCGACGCAGGAGACCTCGCCTCAGGGCGCGCTGGCCTACGAGTACGATCCGCTCAGCAACCTGACTACGCTGACCCTTCCCACCGGCCAGCACCTGAACCACCTGTATTACGGCAGCGGTCACCTGCATCAACTGAACCTCGATGGCCAGTTGATCAGCGATCATGGAGCGCGACGACCTGCACCGCGAGATCTACCGCACGCAGGGAAAACTCACCAGTTGCTTCGGCTACGACGCCCTTGGCCGCAAGGCTTGGCAGTACGCAACCACACTGCCCGCTGAAAAACTCTCACAGATCCAGAACCCGCTCATAAAACCAGAGCGCTACGTCGAACACGCCTACAACCCGATCCACCGCCGCTACGAGTACGACCCGGCTGGCGAACTGAGCCGCACCCTCGACAAACTGCGCGGCGAGGTCACCTACGAATACGAAGCCAACGGCCGCCTGCTTGAACACAACCCCGAAAAACGCTTCGAAGGCGAAGAATTCCGCTACGACACCGCTGGCAACCGCCTGAACTTCAACACCAACCGCTTCGACCGCGTCAAAGACAACCGTCTCAAGCAATGGAGCAACCACGAATACAAGTACGACGCGTGGGGCAACCTGGTCGAGAAAATCGTCGGCATCGTCCGCTGGCAAACCTTCACCTACGACAGCGAAAACCGCCTGGTCAAAACCGAGACCATGGCCAACAGTCAAGTGGAGAGCACCAGCAGCTACCAGTACGACAGCCTCCAAACAGTCGGATATCAAAGGCCAGAGCGACGAGAAACGCTTTCTCTGGCAGGGATTGCGGCTGCTGCGTGAAGAGGGTCCCGAGCACAGCAGCTTGTATCTCTATGAGCCTGGCAGCTACGCGCCTTTAGCCCGTGTTGATGAGAAAAAGGGCGAGTTAGAGAACAAGGTCTACTACTTCCACACAGACCAGATTGGTACACCACTGGAGATGACTGATGCCGAAGGGCAGATCGTCTGGCAGGCCAAATACCGGCCGTGGGGAGCGATTGAAAAGCTGGTGGTTAACGAGGTCGAGCAGAACCTGAGGTTTCAGGGGCAGTATTTCGATGTCGAGACAGGGCTTCACTACAACACGTTTCGGTATTACGATCCTGAGATTGGGCGGTTTATTACGCAGGATCCGATTGGGCTGAGTGGGGGGGATAATCTCTATCAATATGCACCTAATCCTTATGGGTGGGTTGATCCGTTAGGTCTATGCAATAGATTTTCGGGTGGTGCAAAAAAAATCGGAACGATTACTACCAGAACAACAAAGAACACCACTCGACTAGGTGGTAAGGCTGGTGAGCCGGGAGTGAAAATAACCTATAAAGACGGCACGGAATTCGATATGACCAGTACTCGAGTCAAAGAAACAGAACTTAACCCTTATGTACCTGGAGCAACACGCCCAATACGATATGAGAACCCTCTAGATACTAAAGGTACCAAACGAGCTCCTACTCAGCAGGAGTTGGACTGGTTTAACAGCATTAATTGGTAGGTGAAATATGATTGATTCAAAAGTCGGAGAGAGAGTGGTGGTATCTATTCACTCGGAATATGGGCCTTACATTAGAGTATCAACATATGATGACGCAGGCGCATTAGAGGATTTGTTGGACGAGAAATATTTCGTGCTGTATTGGAAATCGACACCCCCTGAGCTGCTCGATGATGGAGGGAATGAATATTATTTTGGGAATGCTGCGGACCCGGTGAAACTACAGTTTATTTTAGACTCAATTATTTTCTGATTTTCAAAAGTGGCGATGTATAGGCAAAATATATCGAGCTGTACGGGTAGAACTTTTCGATATATAAAGATGAGGCCGAATAGCCCGAGTGGATATGTGGTAGAGTATAACGTTGAAAAGGCTATAGTCGTGAATACTTCCGGAAAGTCAACCAGCATTATCAAGGTAAATATTAGAAACTGAATCATGCATGCGGCATTCACAAAATGAGATTGCGCTATGACTAATGATTTACTTAATGCCTTTTTGGAGCAGGAGTTTAACGATTCTGTCCGAGAGTTGCTTGCGACTGCTGTGAAGAATTCTATAAAGCCAGGAGCCCAGCTCGTAATAAGAGGTTTGGAGCTCAATTGTTCGATATTCTGTTAAACTTTGAGCGTAGAACTGCTACTTTAGGGGATGTCCTATCTTCAGGCACGGATAGTGAACAGGAAATGCCACTGCCGTTTTTTTAGGACTTGTGGCTTAAGTGAGGATTAAGAGATGAAAAAATGGCAGTCAAGTGCTCATTTTAATATCACGAATACAGTATCAAAGCGAGCTCACAGCCCCGATATTAATAATCTTGAAAACCATCACCCAAATGAAAGCTAAAGATATAATAGAAAAAGTCGACTTCAAAACGTACGTTTCTTCGAATCTCTGCGACCCTATCACACGTAAATTAATTAAAAAACCTAAAATATCTGATATTTCATCCTTGCTACCTCCAGAAGTATCTATCTATGATGATCAAAATAAAAACACGTTAAAATTCATTATAGAATTCAGAGCCAGCAACCTGGCAGCCCAAGGGCGCCAACTTAATGGCGCAGACCTATGTGCAGCATCGCTTGAAGCTTCAAAAGATGAGGCGTTGCGAAGCTGGGTCACCTTGGAAATAGAAAATTATCTTGTAATTTTCATAATAAACTCTGAAAGCTTTGAGATTGACGGCTGCATGTCACTAAGATAAAAACCCGAGTTCGACACAACCAAGCCCTGTAACAAGTTACAAACATCAGAACACCCAAAACTGTCAAGAAATCAAACAGTTTCAAATGCAAGCATCATCATTTGCAAAAAAATTAGCCTAGGATAGATGCCGTAATTCCGCAGCACATGCCCGTCATAAAACCGGGCCTGTTAGCGTATTCGCACCTCTTCAAAAAAAGCGTCCCTAAGGACGCTTCAGTCAAACATTCAAAGCACACTCAACGGATACTCCACAATCACCCGCACCTCATCCAGGTCCGATTCAAACGCCGTGGCACGAGTCGTTGCCTGACGCACGCGCAGCGACAGGTCTTTGAGTGATCCGGTCTGCACGATGTATTTCGCTTCGATATCGCGCTCCCAGCGTTTTTGATCGGTCAGCGGGTTGCCTTGTGCGTCGCGGCGCATGTAGGTGCTGTTGGCGTTGGAGTAGTCGGCGTCGGTGCCTTTGCCGTAGCGGGTCATGAACGACAGGCCGGGTACGCCGAAGGTGGACATGTCGAGGTTGTAGGTGACCATCCACGAGCGCTCTTTGGGTGAGTTGAAGTCGCTGTACTGGATGGAGTTGGCCAGGTAGATGGAGTCGGACTGCCGGAGGTAGTCGAAATCGTCATCACCTTCGTTGCGCTGGTGCGAGAGCGACAGGGTGTGCGCGCCGTATTGCAGGGCGAGTTTTGCGCTCCAGATGTCGTTGTCGAATTCGCCGAGCAGCTTTTTGCCTTCGTCAGTGGCGTTGTAGTAGTTCAGGCTGCTGGTCAGCGACAGGTCGTCAGAGAGCGGCAGCACGTAGGACGCTGAAGCGTATTTCTGATCCCAGGCGTCTTTGAGTCGGCTGGTGTAGAGGCCAAGGCTCAGCCTGTCGGTGGCCTGATAGTCACCGCCGAAGTAGGCAACCCATGGAGAGTCCACGGCACCGCCGTAGAAGGTGACGAAACCGTCGCGCATGTTGCTGGAAACGGGCTGGCTCATGGAGTGCAGGCGACCGCCTTGCAGGGTCAGGCCGCTGATGCTGTTGTTGACGGCGGTAACGCCGCGAAAGCTTTCCGGCAGCAGACGGGAGTCGCCGAAGGCAACCACCGGGGTGGACGGAAACACATCGCCCACGTTGACGACGGTGTCGAAGGCTCTGGCCTTCAGTGAGCCACCTACCTTGGTGTATTCGTCACGGGCGCTGCCTTCCCCATCGACCGGCAGCACGTCGAATGCGCTGCGGCCGCCGTTGCGGCCGTCACCGGTGTCGAGCTTGATACCGATCATGGCAAATGCATCGACCCCGACGCCGAAGGTGCCTTGAGTAAAACCTGACTGGAATCGCCCGATGATGCCTTGCGCCCACGCTTCGGAGTAACCATTGCCGGTAGGGCTGGATTCGCCGTTGCGATGGTCGCGGTTCATGTAGAAGTTGCGGTTGAGTACGGTCAGCGTGCTGCCTTCGATGAAGCCTTCTTTTTGCTCTTCGGCGAATACGGCAGCCGGTGCGACACCGGCGAGGGTCGAACACAGGGCCAGTGATAGAGTTTTAAGTTGAGTCATGTGCGCTCCGTCCAATCGGCAGATTGTTATAAACATGTCGATCTGGCTGTTTTTATTAACCCGAGCGCTGCCAGTGGGGCACAATCTTGAAGTGACGAAGATAACGCCGAGGTGACGGGAAGATTACAACTATGAAAGGAAGTGCATTACAGCACGCCGTTGCTCAATAAAATAAAATACGCTTTGACCGGTGTAATCAGACATTCAAGATAGGACGCAGAGCGTCCAGAACGGCATTCCCTGGTTCAAGTGCACTCCTTCTGGCGGCTGTACCGGCCTTTTCGCGAGCAAGCTCGCTCCCACGGGCGCTGGAGCACGGGCGTGATAACGATTTGTGTAGATACGGGAATAAAAAAGCGCCCCGAAGGACGCTTAAAGATTCGCCCCGACCAAAGGAGCAGGGAGCTACCAAGGGCGAATGGGGGTGCAGCGGGTCGGGCATCAAAGGCATCAGCCTTCGGACTTGGTCGACCGCTCGGCCTTGGCGTTGTCGTCTGTGTTGACGTAGCGCTCGGCTTTGTTGCTGCTGTTCTGTTCCTTGAAGCGCAGTTCCTGTGCAAGACGCATCTTGTCAGCCGCTGTGCTTGCGTACTCGTTGCCGTCGTCGGCGAAGGCTGCAGTGGCGGACAAGGCAGCTACGGCGAAAACCATCGACTTGATCAGTTTCATCATCATTACCTCTTTCGGTGTGTAAGGAGTTCCTTAAAAGCGCAGTGCTCGTCAGGGATGAAACAAGCGTACGTCCGGGTAGCTAACAGGAAGGTGAGCAGAGAATGACAATACTGTTAGAAAGCTGACATCTGCGAGATTACCGATTTGTAATGTTTCAGCCACTTTCCGGTTAGTGCGCACTTGGTAAGGTTGAACCACATTCAAACGGAGACAAAAGAAAATGCGCACCGCCAAATCGTTGTTACTTGCTCTGGTCATTCTTTCGCCACTGAGTGCTTACGCTTACACCACTGATGAAGTCAAAGCCACCACAGTGATCAAGGAACACCAGGCCAGCGTGCAGAAATACGCCGCTATCCATAACAAGCCGATGCCGGAGATCAAGGAGTACAAATACGGAATGAAGCTCGACGTTGCCAAGGTCATTCGCAAATCCCCGGATCTGCAAACCTGTAGCGTGATGCCGAAACTGATGACCTACGAGGACTCCAAAGGCAAGTTGAACACCGTGCAGTACCAGGTCCTGAGCGGGTGCAGAAACAGCCAGTGATTCTGAACCTGCCAGGGAGGCCACCCACTGTTACATCCCCCATCAGCCCGGACCGTTATCCGGGCTGACTTTTTTGTGTCTGCAATGCCCCGCTTCTTGCGCTTTCAAGTCTGCCTCATTCACTGATTCCTGCCTTTTTTGCAACATCACCGCATCTGCGTGGTCAACGCAAACCCCACTGTGTCGTGTCGCGATGTGTCTGGACATGGATCCGGTCCATCAAACACAGGCTCGGTTACGGTGATCGAGACACTGCACTTACGGATTCTGGAATGACGGATGCTTGAACTAGCTGCTGGTTTTATCTGCCTCACTGCGCTGCTGACCTATGTGAACTATCGCTTTATCGGTCTGCCGCCCACCATCGGTGTGATGGTCACCGCGCTGATGTTCTCTTTGCTGCTGCAAGGCCTGAGTTTTCTGGGCTATCCCGGCCTGGAAGATCGCGTCCAGCAGTTGATCGGTCAGATCGACTTCGGCGACCTGCTGATGAACTGGATGCTGTCCTTCCTGCTGTTCGCCGGGGCGCTGCACGTCAACCTTGCCGACCTGAGAAGCTATCGCTGGCCCATCGGCCTGCTGGCAACCTTCGGTGTGTTGATTGCCACCACCGTGATCGGCGCGCTGGCCTACTGGATCTTCGCCCTGTTCGGCTGGCACGTCAGCCCGCTGTTCTGCCTGCTGTTTGGTGCGCTGATCTCGCCCACCGACCCGATTGCCGTGCTCGGTGTGTTGCGTACCGCCAACGCCTCCAAACCGCTGAAAACCACCATCGTTGGTGAAAGCCTGTTCAACGATGGCACGGCGGTGGTGGTGTTCACCGTTCTGCTGGGTATCGCGCAGTTGGGCGAGACGCCGACGGTTGGCGAAACCGCCCTGCTGTTCGTCCACGAAGCAGTCGGCGGTGTGCTGTTCGGCGGCCTGATTGGCTATGCCGTGTACCTGATGATCAAAAGCATCGAGCAGTATCAGATCGAAGTCATGCTGACTCTCGCGCTGGTGATCGGCGGCTCGGCGATGGCCTCCGAGCTGCATGTGTCAGGCCCTATCGCGATGGTCGTGGCCGGGCTGATCATCGGCAACCTGGGACGTAATCTGGCGATGAACGACATGACCCGTCGTTACATGGACGGTTTCTGGGAATTGCTGGATGACATGCTCAACGCACTGCTGTTTGCGCTGATCGGCATGGAGCTGTTGCTGCTGCCGTTCTCTTGGCAGCACCTGATTGCCGCCAGCCTGCTGGCAGCGGCGATTCTGCTGTCGCGCTTTGTCACCGTGGCCCCGGCTATTCTGCTGCTGCGTCGCTGGCGTAAGGTGCCGCACGGTACGATCCGCATCCTGACCTGGGGCGGCTTGCGCGGCGGTGTCTCGGTGGCACTGGCGCTGGCCTTGCCCACCGGACCGGAGCGTGACCTGCTGCTGAGCATCACCTACATCGTGGTGTTGCTGTCGATCCTCTTGCAAGGCCTGACGATCGGTAAGCTGGTGCATGCCGTCACCCGTTCGCCTCAGGCGAAAGAGCCGGCAGAGCATTGATCAGACGGATGCAGCGGCGCGCCGGTACTCACTGGGCGTCTGCTGCATCTCCACGCGGAAATGCCGGTTGAAGTTGGACAGGTTGGCGTAACCCACTTCAAAGCAGATGTCCGACACCGACATCTCGCTGTGCAGCAGCAACCGGCAAGCCCGCTGAACCCGCAGTTTGCGCATCAGGTCGATAAAACAATGCCCGGTGGTGCGTTTGAAGAAGCGCGAAAAGCCCGGATCACTCATGTCCAGCCGTTGCGCGATGACTGACAGGCGAATATCGCTGGTCAATTCAGTCAGCAGATAATCGAACGCCTTGTTGATCCGCTCGGAACTGCGCGCATCCAGGGTCGGTGCATACCAGGTGCTGGCCAGCAGATGAGCCTCCTGCGCAGGTGCCTTCATCAGTGTATTGACCAGTTGTAGAAACAGAATCAGCCGTTCCAGGCCTTGTGCCGGGCCGATCTGCTCCAGCAGTTGCGCAGCCTGCACCGCTGTTTCGCCGGTGAACTCCAACCCGCGACGTGCCTGTTCGAACAGACGCTGCAAATCGCCCAGTTCCGGCAGCGTGCCACGTAGCGCCAGCAACGCCGCGCCATCGAACTGCAACACCACGTCACGCCCGGCCAAGTGCTCGCCGGGGGCCAGATCGCCGATCCAGTCGTGAGGCAAATCGGGACCGATCAGGGCCACATGACCGGCACCGAACTCACCGATGTAATCACCGGCCACCAGCTTGCCACTGCCCTGGCGGATCAGGTGGATTTCAAATTCTGGATGGTGGTTCCAGCGGGCCAGCGAGTAGGGATAGTCGTGCTCGTACCAGCGAAAGCAGTGGTCTGGTTGCGGGAGAATAACCTCAAGCTCGGCGGGACGCTGCTCAAACAAAGCCGCTCGGCTGTCAGGCACTGGACGCCCCTTTTATCGTTATGAATGCGCTGTGGACAACTAAACATACGCCCTGCCGCTCGGCCAGTGCTAGCTCACAATTAATCCGCCACTGATACTTTTTTGCTTTCAGAGCGCCGCGTGGCCAGCGGTTAAAAAAGTATCAGTCGATCGTTTGCCATGCGTTTGTTCAGGCCGCAACAGGCTGCTGTAATCGAGCCGTCCACCATGGTGATTCAGCCGTGGCCAACAACAAAAACAATGACTCCCGCCAGCCAAGGCGCGGGATGGAGTGCCCTGAGATGAACATCCGCAAAGCGCTTTTCCTGTCAGCGGGCGTGTCCGTCGCCCTTTTCAACCTGACCGTCCAGGCTGCCGAAACCGTGACCATCGCCACGGTGAACAACGGCGACATGATCCGCATGCAGCGCCTGTCGAAAACCTTTGAGCAGCAGCATCCCGACATCAAGCTCAACTGGGTAGTGCTGGAAGAAAACGTCCTGCGCCAGCGCCTGACCACCGACATTGCTACTCAAGGCGGCCAGTTCGACGTGCTGACCATCGGCACCTACGAAACGCCACTGTGGGGTGCCAAGCAATGGCTGGAACCAATCACCGGCCTTGCGCCCGAGTACGAACTGGAAGACATATTTCCCTCAGTGCGCCAAGGTTTGTCGGTCAAGGACACGCTCTATGCCCTGCCCTTTTATGGCGAAAGCACGATCACCTATTACCGAACCGACCTGTTCAAGCAGGCAGGTCTGAGCATGCCGCAGCAGCCAACCTGGACCCAACTGGGTGAGTTCGCGGCGAAGCTGCATCAGCCCGACAAAGGTATTTACGGCATGTGCCTGCGCGGCAAGGCCGGTTGGGGCGAGAACATCGCGCTGCTGAGCACCATGGCCAACGCGTTTGGCGCGCGCTGGTTCGATGAACAATGGAAGCCCGAACTGACCAGCCCGGAATGGAGCAAGGCTGCGAATTTCTACGTCGATACGCTGAAAAAGTATGGCCCGCCGGGCGTGTCGAGCAATGGTTTCAACGAAACCCTCGCGCTGTTCAACAGCGGCAAATGCGCCTTGTGGGTCGACGCCAGCGTGGCCGGCTCCTTCACGACGGACAAGGAACAGAGCAAGGTGGTCGACAGCGTCGGCTTCGCACCTGCGCCGGTTGAAGTGACCGACAAGGGCTCATCATGGCTCTACGCCTGGTCGCTGGCGATACCGGCCACCTCAAAGCACAAGGACGCGGCCAAGACGTTCATCACTTGGGCGACGTCCAAAGCCTATATCCAGCTGGTCGCCGAGAAAGACGGCATCAGTAATGTGCCGCCAGGTACTCGAACTTCTACCTACAGCGAGGCCTATCTCAAGGCTGCGCCGTTTGCCAGCGTCACGCTGCAAATGATGCAACACGCCGACCCCGCGCACCCCTCGGCCAAGCCAGTGCCTTACGTCGGCATCCAGTACGTGACCATTCCCGAGTTCCAGGCCATCGGCACCTCGGTCGGCAAGTTGTTCTCCGCTGCCGTGACCGGCCAGACCACCACTGAACAGGCGCTCAGCGCTGCACAGGCCGTCACCGAACGCGAGATGAAACGCGCCGGTTATCCGAAGTAAAGCTGCGGCCCTCAACTGTATTGGACGGATGATGAACCCATGAAACGACTTGAAGGTAAAAGTGCGCTGATCACCGGATCGGCGCGAGGCATCGGGCGTGCGTTTGCCCAGGCATATATCCAGGAAGGTGCTCGTGTAGCCATTGCCGATATCAATCTGCAACGCGCGCAAGCCACGGCGAACGAGCTGGGGCCGAACGCCTACGCGGTCAGCATGGACGTGACGGACCAGGCGTCCATCGATCAGGCCATCGCCGCTGTGGTCGCACAGGCCGGCAAGCTGGATATCCTGATCAACAACGCCGCACTGTTTGATCTGGCACCAATTGTCGGTATCACCCGCGACAGTTACGAGCGGCTGTTTTCGATCAACGTCGCGGGCACCCTGTTCACGTTGCAGGCAGCAGCCAGGCAAATGATTGCCCAGGGGCACGGCGGCAAGATCATCAACATGGCCAGTCAGGCTGGTCGGCGTGGCGAGGCGCTGGTGGCGGTGTACTGCGCGACCAAGGCTGCGGTGATCAGCCTGACCCAATCGGCCGGACTGGACCTCATCAAGCATGGCATCAACGTCAACGCCATCGCACCGGGCGTGGTCGATGGCGAACACTGGGATGGCGTGGATGCGATGTTCGCCCGCTATGAAAACCGCCCGCTGGGCGAGAAGAAGAAGCTGGTCGGCGAGCAGGTGCCATACGGACGTATGGGCACGGCGGATGACCTGACCGGCATGGCGATTTTCCTTGCGTCGCCGGACAGTGAATACGTCGTCGCCCAGACCTATAACGTCGATGGTGGCAACTGGATGAACTGAGGTGGACTGCCTGTAAAGATGAGCAAGTCCGTGCAAAAAGGCCCGTCGCTGCTTCCATTGCCGGAGCGATTGGCTAAGATGCGCGGACCGCCTGTTGTCTTGGCGGCTCATCAAGGAGCACGAATGTCCACTGAAGAGGAGATCGCCATTTCCGGCGGTACACCTATGATCCCCGATCAGCGCCGGGAGCTGATGCTGCGTCAATTGCGCAAGCATCAGGTGCTCAGCGTTCATCAGTTGATGGAGATGTTCGACTGCTCGCACATGACCATCCGCCGCGATATCGCCCAGCTGGAACAGGAAGGCCGGGCCTATTCAGTCACCGGTGGCGTGCGCATTGCCAGTCAGGTGCACAGCGAGCCCAGCCATCAGTCCAAGGCGGTTATAGAGCTGCCGCACAAACAGGGCATGGCGAGGCTCGCGGCGGGTTTGCTGCACCCGGACATGACGATCTATCTGGACGCAGGCACCAGCACACTCGAAATCGTCCCGCATATCATCGCGCTGTCAGGCATGACTGTGGTCACCAATGATTTCGGCGTAGTCCACGCGCTGGCCGATGCTGCTCATGTGGATGTGATTCACACCGGCGGGCTGCTCGATCATCCGAACCGCTCCAGCGTCGGCGGGCTGGCGGCAGCGACGTTGCGGCAACTGGCGACCGATGTGGCCTTCATGTCGACCAGCTCGTGGGACCTGCAACGTGGCACGACTACACCGTCGGCGCTGAAAGTCGAGGTCAAACAGGCCGCCATGCAGTCAGCCTCGCAAACCATATTGGTCGCGACCAGCTCGAAATACGGCACCTTCGGCATGTACAAGGTGGCCGGGCTCGAGCAGTTCGACACCATCATCACCGATGCCGCGCTGGCTGAAGCTGCTGCCGATGGTATCCGCAAGCAACGTATCGAACTGCTGCTGGCACCGGTGGGTGGCAAGCGCTAGACACTTGATACCCGCCCTGAGCTTCGGCCGGTTGCGTGTCCCGATAATCCATCAGGCATAAAAAAACCCCGGTCTCTCGACCGGGGTTTTTTATTCAGCGCGGGCTAAGTATCAAGCCTTGGCTTTCTTGGCAGCGCGGGTACGCTCGCTTTCGTCCAGGATCTTCTTGCGAAGACGGATGGACTTCGGCGTTACTTCGCACAGCTCGTCGTCCTGGATGAATTCCAGAGCCTGTTCAAGGGTGAACTTGACAGGTGGAACCAGGGCGATGGTTTCGTCTTTGCCCGAAGCACGCATGTTGTCGAGCTTCTTGCCTTTGGTAGGGTTCACACCCAGGTCGTTGTCGCGGCTGTTCAGACCAACGATCTGACCACCGTAGATTTCCTGACCGTGCTCGACGAACAGCTTGCCGCGCGCCTGCAGGGTTTCCAGGGAGTAGGTGAGTGCCTTGCCGGTTTCAACCGAAACCAGAACGCCGTTCTGACGGCCGGACATGTCGCCGGACTTCATCACGTCGTAACGGTCGAAGATCGAGGTCAGGATGCCAGCACCGGAGGTGAGGGTCAGGAACTCGTTACGGAAACCGATCAGGCCGCGGGCCGGGATGTTGTACTCAAGGCGAACACGGCCTTTGCCATCCGGAACCATGTTGGTCAGGTCGCCTTTACGCAGACCCATTTGCTCCATGATCGCGCCCTGGGATTCTTCCGGCAGGTCGATGGTCACGTTTTCGTACGGTTCGTGCTTAACGTCACCTACGCGACGGATGATCACTTCCGGACGACCAACACCCATTTCGAAGCCTTCGCGACGCATGGTTTCGATCAGTACCGAGAGGTGCAGCTCACCACGGCCGGAGACCTTGAACTTGTCGGCGGTGTCGCCTTCTTCAACGCGCAGGGCAACGTTGTACAGCAGTTCCTTGTCCAGACGTTCCTTGATGTTACGGCTGGTGACGAACTTGCCTTCCTTACCGCAGAACGGCGAATCGTTAACCTGGAAGGTCATCGAAACGGTTGGCTCGTCGACGGTCAGCGGCTTCATCGCTTCGACATTCAGTGGGTCGCACAGAGTGTCGGAGATGAACAGCTGGTCGAAGCCGCTGATGCAGACGATGTCGCCGGCAGCTGCTTCTTCAACGTCCACACGGTGCAGACCGTGGTGACCCATCAGCTTCAGGATACGACCGTTACGCTTCTTGCCTTCGGCATCGATAGCAACAACCGGGGTGTTTGGCTTGACGCGACCGCGAGCGATACGGCCAACACCGATGACGCCCAGGAAGCTGTTGTAGTCCAGAGCCGAGATCTGCATCTGGAACGGGCCGTCACGGTCAACCTTTGGAGCAGGAACGTGGTCGACGATCGACTGATAAAGCGGAGTCATGTCTTCAGCCATGTCGGTGTGTTCCAGACCGGCAATACCGTTCAGGGCCGAGGCGTAGACGACTTTGAAGTCCAGCTGTTCTTCGGTAGCACCGAGGTTGTCGAACAGGTCGAAGATCTGGTCCAGAACCCAGTCCGGACGCGCGCCTGGACGGTCAACCTTGTTGATGACCACGATTGGACGCAGGCCGGCTTCGAAAGCCTTCTTGGTCACAAAACGGGTTTGCGGCATAGGGCCGTCCTGGGCATCAACCAGCAGCAGTACGGAGTCGACCATCGACATCACGCGCTCTACTTCACCACCGAAGTCGGCGTGGCCCGGGGTGTCCACGATGTTGATGTGGTAGCCATTCCAGTTGATCGCGGTGTTCTTCGCGAGAATGGTAATACCGCGCTCTTTTTCCTGGTCGTTGGAGTCCATCACGCGCTCGTCGTTGAGCTCGTTGCGCTCAAGGGTGCCGGACTGGCGCAGGAGTTTGTCTACCAGGGTGGTCTTACCATGGTCAACGTGAGCAATGATGGCGATGTTGCGTAGATTTTCGATCACTTGTGTATCTCGATCAGAGGATTCGGTCTGCTGACTGTTTATAAGGCAGCGATTAACTATTTCGAGTCGGCAAAAGCCGTTACGGCATGACGACTGGTGTCGGGGGGCCGGTGACGCAAGCCACAGGCAAACAGCCCCGGGCACTTAGCTCGGTCGATAAACGCGCACATTGGCATGCCCCTCACTGAGCAAATGGTGAGCATGCAGGCGACTCATGACGCCTTTGTCGCAATACAAAAGGTACTGGCGCGTGTCATCCAGTGCCTTGAAACGGCTGTTCAATGCGTAGAACGGCAACGTCTGTATCTCCACGCCAGGCACTTGCAGCGGCTGGTCCTCCTGGGCATCCGGGTGACGGATGTCGATGATGACCTGACCGGCCAGCGCCTGGCTGACTTCTTCTATGTCGACATTGCGGCTCAGATCGTCGATGACCCGATCGATCGAAATCAGCTTTGCGCGTTCAAGCGCTTGCTCGAGAATCGCCATGTCGAACTGTTTTTCTTCGTACTCAACGCGATTTCGCTTGGCGTTGGTCTTCGGGTTGACCGAAATCACCCCGCAATACTCAGGCATGTGGCGGGCAAAATCGGCAGTGCCTATTTCGGTCGCCAGGTCCACGATGTCCTGCTTGTGGCTCGCAACCAGCGGTCGCAGGACCAGCTTGTCGGTCGCCGCGTCGATCAGCGACAGGTTTGGCAGCGTCTGGCTGGCAACCTGTGAAATCGCTTCGCCAGTTACCAGCACGTCGATTTCGAGACGATCAGCCACGGCGGATGCAGCGCGTAACATCATACGCTTCAAAACTACACCCATATGACTGTTATCGACTTTCTGCAGAATTTCTCCGAGAACTTCCTCGAATGGCACGCTGACAAACAGCACCCGCTGCGAACTGCCGTACTTCTTCCAGATAAAGTGAGCGACTTCCATCACGCCCAGTTCATGGGCTCTTCCGCCCAGATTGAAGAAGCAGAAGTGCGCCATAAGGCCGCGGCGCATGATCTGGTAGGCCGCAACGGTCGAATCGAAACCGCCGGACATCAATACCAGGGTCTGCTCCAGCGCACCCAGCGGGTAGCCGCCCATGCCCTGATGCTGGTCATGAACGACAAACAACCGTTGGTCGCGAATTTCCATCCGCACGACCAGATCGGGCTTTTTCAGCTCGATTCCGGCAGCGCCGCATTGCATGCGCAACTTGCTACCGACGTATTTCTCGACATCCATCGAGCTGAAATCGTGGCGACCGGCGCGCTTGCAACGCACTGAAAACATCTTGCCGGGCAGCAGGTCGGCGTAGTGCAGTTTGCACTTGGCAACGATGTCATCCATATCGCCCAACGGGTACTCGGCCACCTGCAGAAAGTTGGCAATGCCGGGCATGCAACTTAGCCGGTCCCTGATGCCCTGCAGCACTTTGGGGTCGGTCTGGCGGGTCTCCACCTCAAGGTTGTCCCATACGCCACCCACGACAATGTCCGCGTCCAGTTCACGGAGCACGGTACGAATGTTCTTGCCCAGTTGCCGGATGAATTTCTTGCGCACCGGCGGGCTTTTAATGGTGATTTCTGGAAAAACTTTAACGATTAGTTTCATGGAAACAGCGCGTGAGGTGCCGACTGAAAAAGGGGGGCGCGGATTATAGCGGAAATTGCTCAACGTTTAACCAGTTATCGTATACCCGATCATCAGCGCACCAAAAAGAGTCGACGCACCAAACTGCAGCGCCATAACGGTGCGTACTTTTCTCGGCAGACGCGTTTAAATCCCCTGAAAGCCTGCTTTTGAAGCAAAAAACCCAACACGGGGCACTGGCATGCAAATTGCTCCCTTGTGAGGCAGGTTGCCTTGGCAGAATATTCGCGCCGGCATCACCCAAATTCAAGGGACCCAGCCTATAGAAGGCGGTTCTTAGCCACCCGGAGGACACCATGTCGAAGTCGGTTCAACTCATCAAAGATCATGACGTTAAGTGGATTGATCTGCGCTTCACGGACACTAAAGGTACGCAGCACCACGTGACCATGCCAGCTCGCGATGCGCTGGAAGATGACTTCTTCGAAGTCGGCAAGATGTTCGACGGCTCCTCCATCTCTGGCTGGAAAGGCATCGAAGCTTCCGACATGATTTTGCTGCCGGACGACGAAACCGCTGTTCTGGACCCGTTCACCGAAGAACCGACCCTGATCCTGGTGTGCGACATCATCGAACCGTCGACCATGCAAGGTTACGATCGTGACCCACGCGCCATCGCTCGTCGCGCCGAGGAATACCTGAAGTCCACCGGTATCGGTGACACCGTATTCGCAGGCCCTGAGCCAGAATTCTTCATCTTCGACGAAGTGAAATTCAAGTCCGACATCTCGGGTTCCATGTTCAAGATCTTCTCTGAACAGGGTTCGTGGATGTCCGATCAGGACGTGGAAGGCGGCAACAAAGGCCACCGTCCAGGCGTCAAAGGCGGTTACTTCCCGGTTCCGCCGTTTGACCATGACCACGAAATCCGTACCGCCATGTGCAACGCTCTGGAAGAAATGGGCCAGACCGTTGAAGTTCACCACCACGAAGTGGCGACCGCTGGCCAGAACGAAATCGGCGTGAAATTCAACACGCTGGTTAAAAAGGCTGACGAAGTTCAGACCCTGAAATACGTTGTTCACAACGTTGCTGACGCTTACGGCCGCACCGCGACCTTCATGCCAAAGCCTCTGTACGGTGATAACGGTTCAGGCATGCACGTGCACATGTCCATCGCCAAAGATGGCAAGAACACCTTCGCAGGCGAAGGCTATGCCGGTCTGTCCGACCTCGCTCTGTACTTCATCGGCGGCATCATCAAGCACGGCAAGGCGCTGAACGGCTTCACCAACCCGTCCACCAACTCGTACAAGCGTCTGGTTCCAGGCTTCGAAGCACCGGTCATGCTGGCCTACTCGGCGCGTAACCGTTCCGCTTCGATCCGTATTCCTTACGTCAACAGCCCACGCGGCCGCCGTATCGAAGCACGCTTCCCGGATCCTTCGGCCAACCCGTACCTGGCCTTCGCGGCTCTGTTGATGGCTGGCCTGGACGGCATCCAGAACAAGATCCACCCTGGCGACGCAGCTGACAAGAACCTGTATGACCTGCCGCCTGAAGAGGCCAAAGAGATCCCACAAGTTTGCGGCAGCCTGAAAGAAGCGCTGGAAGAACTGGACAAGGGCCGTGCGTTCCTGACCAAAGGCGGCGTATTCAGCGACGACTTCATCGACGCTTACATCGCACTGAAAAGCGAAGAAGAAATCCGCGTTCGTACCTTCGTACACCCACTGGAATACGAGCTGTACTACAGCTGCTGATCCAGCCACGCCAGCGTTGATGGCGTAACAAGAGACCTCCTTCGGGAGGTTTCTTTGTTTCTGAGGACCGATTTTTTATTTTGTGCAATAACGGGATACCGCATCAGAAAAAAAATACCGGGCAAACTTCTGGCTCGAATTTCAGCCAGCAAGGCCATCCCGACATGCCCTACAGACTTCTGATCACAGCTGCCCTGATAGCACTGACAGGCAACGCCGTTGCCCAACAGGCAAGCCCCACCGTCGAATCCCGTGTTCTGCTGAAAAGCAAAACTTCCTGGGATGGCACGCCTTACATTGCCTACCCCAAAGGCCAGCCCGAGCTGACCGTTCTGAAAATCAACATTCCTGCAAACACCGCGCTGAAATGGCATAGCCATCCGATCCCCAACGCCGCCTACGTGGCCTCAGGAGAAATCACCGTCGAAAAACGGGACAGCAACAAGGAAATCCGCCTGAAAAAAGGCGACGCACTCGCAGAGAGGGTTGATATCGTGCACCGCGGCAAGACGGGCGACACACCGGTCGAACTTATCGTCTTCTACGCCGCGACAGAAGCAACGCCGTTGTCGCAATAAGCTCTCACCAGCACGTACGCGGAATGCAGCCTTGCAACGTGAAATTCTTTTCACCACCGGGCACTGGCTGCATACCCAAGAATCGGGCTTAACTCTGAACCCGCCCCGATCAATATGGAGTTGAATATGCGCCTGCTTCTGGCCTCTTCCCTGCTGACCCTGACGTGCATGTCTTCCTGCTTCGCCTTCGCCGCCGAGCAGAAGCCCTCTGCTATCGAGCCGCTGTTGCAAGCCATCAGCGAGCGCCTGTCCATCGCCGATCAGGTTGCCCTGAGCAAATGGGACAGCGGCAAGGCGGTAGAGGACCCGCCACGCGAACAGCAAGTGATCAGCGCAGCGCAGGCCCGCGCTGCCGAGTTCAAGCTCAACCCCGATGATGTTCAACGTCTGTTCCGCGCCCAGATCGAAGCCAATAAACAGGTGCAGAACGCCCTGCTCGCCCAGTGGCACGCGGCAGGCAAAGCGCCCGACACGGTCAGACTCAGCCTGGTCGATGACATCCGTCCGAAGCTGGATCGCCTGCAAACCCAGCTGCTGCAGGCATATGCCGACTTCCAGCCACTGCGCAAGACCGAAGACTGCAGGATCAAGCTGGATATGGCGCTCAAGCGTTATCAGACCGACCCGATTCATGATCAGGCGCTGGTACTGGCCACCGCCGATCTTTGCTCGGCAAACCTCTGACACATCAGGCGGGTAGCGCAGCATAGGGCGATGTGTTCTATGCTGACGGCCAATTGTGCCATTGCTGCCGAGAGTCTCATGCGTCAAAGCCTGATTTGCCTGCTGCTGTTGATCAGCCTGCCTGCCTTGGCGCAGATCTATAAGTACACCGATGCGAACGGCAACACTGCGTTCAGCAATCAGCCACCCAACGGCACCAAAACCGAAGTGGTCGAGCTGCCGCCACTCAACAGTATAGAAACGCAGACGCCCGCCAGACCGGTCGTCAACAGCACCCCGCAACCAGCCCCTGCACAACCTCAGCCACAGCCACAGCCACAAACGGCCTACGACGTACTGGAACTGACGGACCTGCCAGCCGATGAAGCATTACGTGCCAACAACGGCACGTTCATCATTGGCGTGAAGATCCAGCCGCGTCTGCAACCGACTCACAGCCTGCAACTGCTGCTGGACGGCAACCTGTACGGGCAGCCCTCCAACCTGCCGCGCTTTCAAGTGGTCAACATCGATCGCGGCGAGCACAGTTTCGCGGTAGTGGTGAAAGACGGCGAGCGGATCATTCAGCAGAGCGAGACCATTACGCTGACCATTCAACGCGTGCACCTCGGCAAACCATGAACAGACACAGAATGCACAGCGCGCTGATCTGCTTGCTGCTGCTGATAGCGCTGCCAGCCGCTGCCGACGTCTATACCTACATCGACGCGCAAGGCAATCGGGTGTTTACCGACCAGCCGCGCAAGAACGCCACACGCGTTGATATTCCACCCAGCAACAACATGACCGGCACCCCGCCGACCCGAACCCTGAAAGCGCACCCCGCCAAACCCGCCGTGCAGCCCATGTTTCATTATCAACTGCTGAGAATTCTCGTGCCCGAGCCGGACGCCACGCTGGTCAATCCCAGTGGCGATCTGATCGTTACCGTCACCAGCGAACCGGTTTTACAGCCGGGTCACAGCTACCGGCTATTGCTGGATGGCGTTGCCGTCGGCGAGGCCGGACGCAGCCCTGTCTTCCCGCTGAGCAATGTGGATCGGGGCACGCATCAATTATCGGTAGAGATTTTCGACGAACTTGGCCGTGTCCTGGAAAAAACGCCGATCCAGCCGTTTCACGTGCAGCGCATTTCCCTCGCGCAAAAGCGCGCGACTCATCCCTGCAAGGAGGATGACTACGGCGTGCGCCCGGAGTGTCCGCTCAAGGACAAGCCCGAGCCTAAAAGCAGCATCCTGCCTTTCTTCTGATCCTCGACAACGCAGAAGCACCTTTTTGGTGCGACGCCTGCACGCCCGCGCAACAATACAGTCCAATTTGGTTCAGGAACGCACTGAAAGTAGCGCCGTATGCGGGCACTCGCTCGAAAAACGGCCCGATTTTGCAGATAAAGCGCTTCTTTTCGGAGCCTTGGTTTGGTTTTTGCAACTTCACTGAGACAGCACCGTATTGGTGGCCTTGCTCCTGCTGGCGCAGACCAACCAGCACCAGCATTGCGCAACTGCAATGTGCCAAAAGAGGTCAACACGATTCATGACTATCAGCGACGCGCTGCACAGACTGTTACTGGATAACCTGACCACTGCCACCATTCTGCTCAACGCCGACCTGCGACTTGAGTACATGAACCCGGCAGCGGAAATGCTGCTCGCCATCAGCGGGCAGCGCAGCCATGGGCAATTCATCAGCGAGCTGTTCACCGAGTCGGCTGAGGCACTGAGTTCGCTGCGTCAGGCAGTGGAACAGGCTCATCCTTTCACCAAGCGCGAAGCGATGCTCACCGCACTGACCGGTCAGACACTGACTGTCGACTATGCCGTGACGCCGATTCTCAGCAAGGGCGATACCCTGCTGCTGCTTGAAGTGCACCCACGTGACAGGTTGCTGCGCATTACCAAGGAAGAGGCCCAGTTGTCAAAGCAGGAAACCACCAAGATGCTGGTGCGTGGCCTGGCTCACGAAATAAAGAATCCGCTGGGCGGCATTCGCGGCGCCGCACAGCTGCTGGCCCGCGAGCTGCCTGAAGAAAGCCTCAAGGATTACACCAACGTCATCATCGAAGAGGCCGACCGTTTGCGTAATCTGGTCGACCGTATGCTGGGCTCCAACAAGCTGCCGTCGCTGGCGATGACCAACGTGCACGAAGTGCTTGAACGAGTGTGCAGCCTGGTCGAGGCCGAAAGTCAGGGCTGCATCACGCTGGTGCGCGACTATGACCCAAGCATTCCCGACGTCTTGATCGACCGCGAGCAAATGATCCAGGCCGTGCTCAATATCGTGCGCAACGCCATGCAGGCCATCAGCGGCCAGAACGAATTGCGCCTGGGACGAATCACCCTGCGCACCCGCGCCATGCGCCAGTTCACTATCGGCCACGTTCGCCATCGGCTGGTCAGCAAGATCGAAATCATCGACAACGGCCCCGGTATTCCGGCCGAACTTCAGGAAACCATTTTTTACCCGATGGTCAGTGGCCGCCCGGATGGCACAGGGCTCGGTCTTGCCATTACCCAGAACATCATCAGCCAGCACCAAGGCCTGATCGAGTGTGACAGCCATCCCGGCCACACCACGTTCTCGATCTTCCTGCCGCTGGAACAAGGAGCAGCTTCGACATGAGCCGTAGTGAAACTGTCTGGATCGTAGACGACGATCGTTCTATCCGCTGGGTACTGGAAAAGGCCTTGCAACAGGAAGGCATGACCACGCAGAGCTTCGATAGCGCCGACGGGGTGATGAGCCGTCTGGCCCGTCAGCAGCCGGACGTGATCATTTCCGACATCCGCATGCCCGGTGCCAGTGGTCTGGACCTGCTGGCGCGGATTCGCGAGCAGCATCCGCGTCTGCCGGTGATCATCATGACCGCCCATTCGGACCTGGACAGTGCCGTGGCGTCTTATCAGGGTGGTGCGTTCGAGTACCTGCCCAAGCCGTTCGACGTCGATGAAGCCGTCTCGCTGGTCAAACGCGCCAATCAGCACGCCCAGGAACAGCAAGGCCTGGACGTCGCACCGACCCTGACCCGCACCCCTGAAATCATTGGCGAAGCGCCCGCGATGCAGGAAGTGTTTCGCGCTATCGGGCGCCTGAGCCACTCCAACATCACTGTTCTGATTAACGGTGAATCGGGGACCGGTAAAGAGTTGGTCGCTCATGCACTGCACCGCCACAGCCCGCGTTCGGCCTCGCCGTTCATTGCGCTGAACATGGCGGCGATTCCCAAGGACTTGATGGAATCGGAGCTGTTCGGCCACGAAAAAGGCGCATTCACCGGCGCGGCCAACCTGCGTCGCGGTCGTTTTGAACAGGCCGACGGCGGCACGCTGTTTCTCGATGAAATCGGCGATATGCCAGCCGACACCCAGACCCGTCTGCTGCGCGTGCTGGCCGATGGCGAGTTCTACCGGGTAGGCGGGCACACGCCGGTCAAGGTCGACGTGCGCATCATTGCCGCCACCCACCAGAACCTGGAAACCCTGGTACAGGCCGGCAAGTTCCGTGAGGACTTGTTCCATCGCCTGAACGTGATCCGTATCCACATTCCGCGCATGTCGGACCGCCGCGAAGACATCCCGACCCTGGCCAAGCACTTCCTCAGCCGCGCGGCTCAGGAACTGGCAGTCGAACCCAAGCTGCTCAAGGCCGAGACCGAGGAATACCTCAAGCATCTGCCGTGGCCTGGCAACGTGCGACAGCTGGAAAACACTTGCCGCTGGATCACGGTCATGGCCTCGGGTCGTGAAGTGCACATCAGCGATCTGCCACCAGAACTGCTGAGCCTGCCGCAGGACGCCGCCCCGGTCACCAACTGGGAACAGGCGCTGCGTCAGTGGGCCGACCAGGCGTTGTCTCGCGGTCAGTCCAGCCTGCTGGACAGCGCTGTACCGACTTTCGAGCGGATCATGATCGAAACCGCCCTCAAGCACACCGCCGGCCGCCGCCGCGACGCCGCCGTGCTGCTGGGCTGGGGCCGCAACACCTTGACCCGCAAGATCAAGGAACTGGGCATGAAGGTCGACGGCGGGGATGACGACGAGGCTGACGAGGGCTGAGTGGTTATATGATGGTCATTGGTGCCAATGCTCCGCATTGGCATGCATTTCGAAACACTCTGCGCCGCGCCTACTATTCAAGGCAGGACGCAGAGCGTCCAGAACTGCATTCCCACGCGGAGCGTGGGAACGATAGTCATCTCAGGAATTGCGTGTAACGCGCAGCTCAGCACCGCATCACTCAGCCAGTGATGGTTTTTCCCACAGGTTGATTCCGCCTTCCACCGCAAAGCTGTCGATCTCGACCAATTCTTCCGGGCTGAACGCCAGGTTCTTCAGCGCGCCGACGTTTTCGACAATCTGCTCGGGACGGCTCGCACCGATCAGCGCTGACGTCACGCGCGGGTCACGCAGCGTCCAGGCCAGGGCCATTTGTGCCAGGCTCTGACCACGACGCTGGGCGATTTCGTTGAGCGCACGCACGTGGGCGATGTTCTGCTCGGACAGGTGCGAAGCCTGCAACGAGCCGCCGCCCGGACGATTGACCCGCGCATCCTTGGGCACGCCGTTCAGGTACTTGTCCGACAGCAGCCCTTGGGCCAGCGCAGTAAACGCGATCACGCCAGCGCCCAGCTCTTCAGTCGCGTCGAGCAGGTCTTTCTCGACCCAACGGTTGAGCAGGTTGTAAGCCGGCTGGTGAATCAGCAACGGCACTTTCCACTCTTTGAGCAACGCCGCTATTTCGCGGGTCTTGGCCCCGGAATACGACGAGATGCCGATATACAACGCCTTGCCCTGCTGCACTGCCGTAGCCAGCGCGCTGGCGGTTTCTTCCAGCGGGGTGTCCGGATCGAAGCGGTGCGAGTAGAAAATATCGACGTAATCCAGGCCCATGCGCTGCAGGCTCTGATCGAGGCTGGCGAGCACGTATTTACGCGAACCACCGCCCTGCCCGTACGGCCCTGGCCACATGTCCCAGCCAGCCTTGCTGGAGATGATCAGTTCATCGCGGTAGTGCTTGAAGTCTTCGCGCAGCAGGCGACCGAAGTTGATCTCGGCGCTGCCGTAGGGCGGGCCATAGTTGTTGGCCAGGTCGAAATGGTTGATGCCCAGATCGAACGCCGTGCGCAGCATGGCGCGCTGGGTGTCGATCGGCGTGCTGTCACCGAAGTTGTGCCACAGGCCGAGCGACAGCGCCGGAAGCACCAGCCCACTGCGGCCGGTACGGCGATAAGGCATGTCGTTGTAACGATTTTCGGCAGCGATGTAAGTCATTGAATCCTCTCTTGTCTGGGGGATATTCGAGGCGTCTTGCGGTGCGTTGGCGAGCCAGAAGCGTCTGCTCGCCACGCGAGAATCATGGCTTTTGCCAGACCACCTGCTGGATATCGACCCGCTTGGGTATCAGGTGGTTGTCGTAAAACAGATCGGCGGTCGCCTGCTGCGCACGCACGATCTCGGCTGTGATCGGCAGGCTGGGTGATTCAGGTCGGTGATCAAGATACTGAGTGATGACCGCTTCGGACAAGCCCATGCTGCGCGCCAGGATCTGAATGCTTTCGTTGCGTTGCGAGCGAGTCAGCCCATCGGCCACCGTCAGTTCGTCGAGAACCTGCTGCACAAACGCCGCATTTTTCTCGGCAAAAGCCCGGCGTGCGGTATAGAACGGCCCGGACAGTCCAAGCCCTTCGCCATTGGCCAAGAGGCGGCTATGGCCTTCGTTCAGGGCGATGGAGTAGTACGGGTCCCAGATTGCCCAGGCATCGACACTGCCGTTTTCAAAGGCGGCGCGGGCATCGGCGGGGGTCAGGTAAATCGGCTGAATATCCTTGAACGTCAACCCTGCCTTGTTCAACAAGCGCAACACCACGTTATGCGAGCTGGAGCCTTTCTGAAGTGCGACCTTGCGGCCTTTCAGCTCTGCCACGCTGTGCAGCGGGCTTTCGTTGCGCACCAGTATGGTTTCCGCCTGTGGCTTGGCCGGTTCTGCGCCGATGTAGACCAGGTCTGCGCCTGCGACCTGAGCAAAGATCGGCGGGATGTCACCGGTGGACGCAATGTCCAGACTGCCAATATTCAAAGCCTCAAGCATCTGCGGCCCGGCCGGAAATTCGATCCATTTGACTTTTGTAGCAGCAAAGCGCTTCTCCAGAAGGCCATGTTCCTTGGCCAGCACCAGCGTGATCGAGCCCTTCTGATAGCCAATGCGCAGCGTGTCAGGTTCGTCGGCAGCAGCTGTCCCGAACAGGCCACTGAAAGCCAGAATGGCGGCGATAAACGTGAATGGTTTCATGGGGGATCCCTTAATTCTGTATAAAAATCTGCCTTTGATTCTGGCCGAAGGCCGTGGGAGCGAACTTGTTCGCGAAAGGGCCGGTACAAGCACTGAAAATTCATCGTCTGAAATACCGTCTTCACGAACAATGCGGACCACCGCCCCGGTCGCTCCCACGCCCTGCGGGCAGAAGCCCGCTTTCTGCGCTCATCAGGACTTGCATGCGGCAACGATCAAAATTTGTAAGCAGGCCGTTGCAAGCCCAGGTTTTCACGCAAGGTCGTGCCCTCATACTCGGTACGAAACAGCCCGCGCCGCTGTAGCTCCGGCACCAGCAATTGCGCGACGTCTTCCAGACCTCCCGGCAAATGCGGCACCAGCACGTTGAAGCCGTCTGCCGCGCCGTGTTCGAACCAGGTTTGCAGCTCATCGGCGATCTGCTCAGGCGTACCGATCAGGCTGTAATGCCCTCGCCCACCGGCAATCCGCCGTCCCAGTTGCGCCAGGGTCAGGTTTTCCTGATCGGCCAGTTCGGTGAGCAGTTTCTGCCGACTACGCTGGCCGCTGTCAGTCAGCGGCAGCTCTGGCAACGGGCCGTCCATCGGGTAGCCCGACAGGTCGAAATTGCCCAGCATACGGCCCAACAGCGCGACACCCACCTGAGGTTCGACCAGCTCCTGAAACGACTCGAATTTCGCTTTCGCCAACGCCTCGGTTTCGGCCACGACAATGAACACGCCGGGCATGACTTTCAGCGAATCTGCGTCACGTCCGTATGCGCCAAGGCGGCCCTTGATGTCCGCATAAAACGCCTGGGCACTGGCCAGCGAGGTCTGTGCGGTGAACACCACTTCCGCGGTCTGCGCCGCCAGATCGCGGCCGACTTCAGAGGAACCCGCCTGCACGACCACGGGCTGCCCTTGCGGCGAGCGCGCCACGTTCAGCGGGCCTTTGACACTGAAGTGCTCACCGTGATGATTGAGCACATGTAATTTGGCCGGGTCGTAATATTCACCGCTGGTCTTGTCGCGGGTAAACGCGTCATCTGCCCAGCTGTCCCAAAGGCCGGTCACCACCTGATGAAACTCCCGTGCGCGGCTATAACGCTCGGCATGCCCCACATGCTCGGCGCGACCGAAGTTCTGCGCTTCGGCGGCGGCATCGGAGGTCACCAGATTCCAGCCCGCTCGCCCCCCGGACAAGTGATCCAGCGAGGCGAACTTGCGAGCAACGTGATACGGCTCGTTGTAGGTGGTGGTCGCCGTCGCGATCAGACCGATGTGATCGGTCACCGCGCTCAACGCCGAGAGCAGGGTCAGCGGCTCGAAATGATCAGAACGGGCCATGCGGCTGGCGATATCGCCGGTGGCGGCAGCCACGCTGTCGGCCACGAACAACGTATCGAATCTTGCCGCTTCCGCGACCCTGGCCACGTGCCGATAGTGCTTGAAATCCAGCCCTGCATCGGCAGGCACATCAGGGTGACGCCAAGCCGCAACGTGGTGCCCGGTGGCCATCAGAAAAGCGCCGAGTTTCATCTGTCGAGCAGTCGTGCTCATTCTTCACTCCTTACTGTGTTACCGCGTGCCACGACTCAAAAATCCTTGCGTAGCTGTACGCCGAAATAACGCTCGTCATCACGCGGTACAGACCGGTAAACATAGCTGCCACCCGTGGCCAGCATCGGTGAATAGGACTTGTCTGCCAGGTTCTTGCCGAGCAGCGCCACGCGCCAGCCACTGTTGTAATCGGCCAATGCCACGCTGGCATTCCAGATGCCATAAGCGCCCTGCTTGGTGTCCGGGTTCTGGCTGATGTCGTACTGCACTTCGCTCTGCCAGCTGTAATCGGTGCCCAGCTCGATATCCAGACCGTTGTCCAGCGGGATGGTGTAGTCGGCACGAACGTAGCTTTTCCAGTCAGGGCTATACGGCAGGGTTTTGCCATCGACGTTGCACGACGCCGCTGCACCGGCCGGGCAGGCAAAGCTGTCGATGCGCGCCTTGGTGTAAGACAGCGCGCCGGAGAATTTCAGGTTACGGGTGGCCTGCAAGGCGTAATCCAGTTCGACGCCTTCAGTACTGACACTGCCTGCGTTGATCAGCCGCGTAACGACCTGCCCGGCAACGCTGTCGAAGAAGTTCGCCTGATAGTTATCGTAATCGCTATGGAACACCGCCAGGTTGGTGGTCAGGCGATTGTTCCAGGTGGTGGCCTTGACCCCGACTTCCCAAGTGTTCGAGGTCTCCGGTTTCAAAGCGTCGGTGTCACGCGGCTGCATGTTGAAGAACACGTTGTAAGCCGGGCCTTTATAGCCGCGCGAGTAGGTGATGTAGGTCATCACGCTGTCGTTCAGGTCGTACTGCAGACCCAGCCGACCGGACTTGCCATCCTCGTCCACCGAACCGGAACTGCTGGTCGCAGGCTGAATGCCGCTGACCGTGGTCGCCGATGTCGAAACGCGGCGATGGTCGTATTCCAGATCGTCGTGGGTCCAGCGCGCCCCGGCAATCGCACGGAAGTCCGGGGTGAAGTTGAAGGTGGTTTCGCCGAATACCGAATAGCTGTCGGTGGTGGTGCTGTAATCGGCGATACCACGGTCCTGACGGGTTGGCGTGATGAGCGTGCGCTGGTAGGTCTCGTCGCTCTTGCCATGCATATAGAACAGACCGCCGACATACTCGACAAACTGGCCCTTTGGCGATGCCAGACGTAGCTCCTGAGAGTACTGATTGAACTCCAGATCGCCTTTGTCTTCGGTGCCGGGGAATGCAGCGGTGACGGTGCCGAGACGGTCGCCATCCTGATACTGGGTGTTATCCCAGCCCCGCCAGGCGGTGATGGAGGTCAGGGTGTAATCGCCCAGTTGCCAGTCAAGCTGGCCCGACAGGCCCTTGTTGACGTCCTCGACATGGCTGCGGTAATCACTGAGCACATCACGGTTGTCACTGTCGGCGCGCACCGGTGACAGCGCACTGGCGAACGCTGGGGTCAGCGCCTTGCTCACTACGCCATTGGGCGCGTCATCATGGGACTGCATGTAGTCCGCGGCAAGGGTGAAGGTGATGTCGTCGTTGGGTGTAAATTCCAGCTTGCCGCGCGCGCCCTTACGGTTGTAACCGTTGACTTCATGACCGTTGAGCTTGTTATCGACGTTGCCGTCATAGCTGCCGAACAGTGTGGTAATCGAGCCCTTGAGGGTCTGCGGAATCAGACTGCCGCCGATGCCGAAACGGGTGCGGCTTTCGTTGCCGCTGTAATACGACTGATCGATGTAACCGTGAGTCTCTTCGGTCGGCGCCTTGGTGGTGACGTTGAGCACGCCAGCCGAGGCGTTCTTACCGAACAACGTACCTTGCGGGCCGCGCAGCACTTCGATGCGCTCAAGGTCGAGCAGGTCCAGCGTGGCCTGGCCCGGACGCGCGTACACCACGCCATCGATCACTGTCGCCACCGTCGGCTCGACACCCGGCGAGGTGGAAATGGTGCCGACACCGCGAATGAACAGCGAGGTGTCCTTGTTGGACGCACCGGTACGGAAATTCAGCGAAGGCACTTGCTGAACGATGCTGGCCACGCCGTTGCGATTGTCCCGCTCCAGTTGCTCGCCCTGAATCACCGAAACTGCGACCGGTACTTTTTGCAACGACTCTTCACGGCGCGTGGCCGTTACGGTGACGGACTCCAGCGCTACCGTTTCAGTGCTCTGCGTTGCTGCGTTATCTGCCATTGCCGGAACCCATGGCAACGCCGCAAGCCCCATCAACAGCCAGCCATAACGGCGCCCCCGCGCCACATGAGCCTGATCGATGGCTTGCACCAGAAGTGTGTATTTGACGCTATCCCCACGTGTTGTGTGCATCTGCGTGCCTACCTGAAATATGCCCTGATCCGACAATGCGATACGCACTGGCGCCTGTTGATTGCTGACTAAACCGGGGTCCGGGCATTCGCGGTGGCGAGTAGCAGACAAACCATCTTTGTTAGCGCTAACATCGCCAGTATCAGGAAACGGCGAATAGATCGTCCAATACTGAAAAATTAGTTTTATATTCTTTTTACTTTTATACGAAGTGATCGAGCATGGCCGACGAGAAACCTGCGACACGCAAACGCCGAGGCGCAGGCCGGGTGACGATAACGGCAGTGGCGCGTGAGGCCGGTGTCTCGGCCATTACCGTATCGCGCTATTTCAATCAGCCGGAGCAAGTCTCGCCTGAACTGCGTGAGCGAATTGCAGCCGTGGTCAATGCGCTGGGCTATGTGCCCAATCTGGTGGCAGGCGGCCTGGCGTCGGCGCGCAGCCGGGTGGTAGCGATGGTGATTCCCAACATCTCCGGGCCGATCTTCGCCAACACCATTCAGGGCTTCAGTGACACGCTGAGCCAGCATGGTTTCCAGTTGCTGCTGGCCTCCAGCTACTTTTCCGCCGAACAGGAAGAAAGCGCAGTGCGGGCGTTTCTGGGCTGGTCACCGGCAGCACTGGTGCTGACCAGTCGTTTCCACAGCCCGGCTACCGAGAAAATGATCGAGCAGACCGATGTCCCGGTGATCGAAACCTGGGACCACCAGCCCGAACGCAGCCCGATCCAGATTGGCTTTTCTCACTATGACGTCGGCGTCACGGCAGCCCGCTATTTGTACGACAAGGGCTACCGCCGCATCGCGTTCGTGCAGAACAGCATTGCAGGCGACTTCAGCGCACTGGAGCGGCGTGACGGCTATATCGCCACACTTGAAGGGCTCGGCATCAAACCGTGGGTCTTTGTCCCGGACGCCGGACGGGCGCCGTTCGAAGCAGGCAAACAGGCCATGGAAACACTAATGAGCCAAACACCGCGCCCCGACGCCATCTTCTTCGCCAACGACAACCTGGCAGCCGGCGCCCTGCTCGCCAGTCAGCGCGCAGGCCTGAGCATTCCGCAGGATTGTGCCGTGATGGGCTTTGGCGATTACGCCTTCGCAGAAATGATGCTCCCTAGCCTGACCACCATCAAACCGCCAGCACTGGAGATCGGCGTACTGGCAGCAACACGAGTGCTTGAAAGCCTTGGCGTGTTGCCGGTGGAGGGAGACATACAACGGCTGAATTTGCTGGAGTGCAGGTTGGTAGAGCGCGAGAGTACATGAGCCCGACGCAATCTCGAGCCTATGCTGGGGGGCGTAGAACGATGACTTCAGCCATCGTACGACGCTCCGCGTCGCATGCCGTTCTGGACGCTCTGCGTCCTCGCCTGAACATGGGGCGCGGCGCAGAGCGTGAGGAACGACAGGTGCTCTTAATCCTCTATCACCGCACCAGATGCAGAAATTGCATATGCCGTTCGTACTGGTCGAGCACGTCGTTGATGACTTGCTCCTTGGTGTAGCCCACCAGGTCGTAGTCCTGACTGCCTTCGCTCAGGTGAACCTCGGCGCGGTAGTAGCGGCGGTTGTTCAGCTGTTTGGAACCCATGCCGCCACGGGCGAACGAAGGGGTGAAGAAGCCTTTCATCTGCACCTGATAGATGAACGGACGCTCTTCGCCATGACCAATTTCCAGGGTCACCGAGTCGTTGGAAGGGTCAGGTACGTTGACCACGCTCAAGCCCTTCTCGACAAACACCGCTGTCACTTCTTCAATCGCTGGACGCACGGTCTGGTCAAGGAAGCGATACACCTCGTCTCGCGACGGGTAATGCACGGCCTGGCTCAGACGCTGACGCCAGCCGCCACGTCGTGAGCCGGACACTGGTGCCAGCGAATACAGTTGCGCAATCTGGCGCTGGGATTCCATGACGAACGCTTTGTGCAGGCCCCACATCATCAGTAGCAGGATCAGCGAGAACGGCAACGACGTCAGCACCACCGCTGATTTAAGCGCATCGATACTGCCCGAGAACAGCAGGCCGCTGGTGATCAGTGCAGTCGCCACACCCCAGAACACCCGCAGCCATTTCGGACCGTCTTCGTCAGGGTTGCCGCCTTTGGCGGAAAGCGTCGACAGCACCACCGTGCCCGAATCGGCAGAGGTGACAAAGAACACAAAGCTGATAAATACCGTGACCGCAATGACAGTCTTGCTCCACGGATAGGTTTCCAGCAGCAGGTACAGGGTCATCGACGGATCATCGATGGCCGACTGGCCCAGCGCAGTCATGCCGTGGTTGAGCACCTGATCGATGGCGCTATTGCCGAAGATCGACATCCAGGCCAGGGTGAAGCCCAGCGGGATCAGCAACACACCGAAGACGAACTCACGGATGGTCCGGCCACGGGAAATACGCGCAATGAACAGACCCACGAATGGCGCCCAGGCAATCCACCAGGCCCAATAGAACACGGTCCAGCCACCCAGCCAGTCGCTCGGTTCGTTATAGGCGTAGACGTCGAAGCTCTTGCTCGGCAGCGCACCCAGGTAGTCACCGATGTTCTGCACCAGCGTGTTGAGCAAGTGCTGAGTCGGGCCGGCAAACAGCACGAACAGCAGCAGCGCACAGGCCAGCAGCATGTTGATGTCGGACATGACGCGCACGCCCTTGTCGACACCGGCTATCGCGACCAGAATCGCCGCGCCCATCATCAGGGTAATCAGACCGACCTGAATCCAGTGGGTGTGTGCCACGCCGAACAGGTAATCCAGACCGGAATTGAGGTGCAGTACCCCGAAGCCCATGTCTGCACCCAAGCCGAAAATGGTCGCTATGATGCCGAAGCCGTCGACCGCGTAACCGATAGGGCCATTGATGCGCTTGCCGATCAGCGGGTACAGCGCCGAACGCAGGGCCAACGGCAGGTTGTGGCGATAAGCGAAGTAGGCCAGTGCCATGCCGACAAAGGCGAACACGCCCCAGCCATGCAGGCCCCAGTGCAGAAACAGCAACTGCATGCCCTGACGCGCGGCCTCAGCCGTACCGCCTTCGCCCTGCGGCGGTTGCAGCAGGTGCGTCAGTGGCTCTGAAACGCAGAAGAAGAACAGCGTGATGCTGATCCCCGCGGCGAACAGCATGCCGGCCCATGACAGGTAACTGAACTCGGGTTCGTCGTGGTCGGCACCGAGCTTGATCTTGCCGAAGCCCGACAAGGCGGTGACCACCACGAAGACCAGATACAGGGTCATGACCATCATGTAGTACCAGCCGACCGTATTGGCCGCCCAGTTTTGCGCCGCCAGCAGCCATTCTCCGCTGGCTTGCGGGAAGGCAATGACAACGATGCCGAAAATCAGAATAAAGCTCGCAGCGAAGTAGAACACTGGAGCGTTCATGCGGACGTTGCCGCTTGAAGAAGTACTCGGAGAGCTCATCGGTTGCGTGCCTCCGGACTGATAAAACCAACTGCAAAAAGCGGATACGGCAAGGGTAAGCCTCCTGTTGTGAGCGGGCAGCGAACCACCGGTTTAACTTGAACGAGCGTTCAATTTAAACATGAAAGTGCCCGTAAAGACTAATCGGGGGCCAGTGAATGCTCGCTCAGGCTTGGGTATGACGCATGCTTGAGCGGGATCGTTCCCATCCTCAGGCAACACAATTCAGGCCCTACCAACGGGGATTTTTCAGGCACCTATAAATAACCGATGTTGACCCTGCGACCCTGCGCACATTTACCGCACCATTCTGTTACCTGCCGCCCCAAAAGCGCGCAAATCACGCTTCAGGTAACACGCCTGACCTCGCCTCACACATTGTTCGCCAGCTCGGAAAAGTCCGCTAACCCCTGAAAACACTGAGCCGCAGGGTCATCGAACGATCAATGAACAGCCGCCAGACAAAGTTGGTCTTCTGATTGCATATGCTTGTATGTACAAGTAGAGACAGGCTAGACATTCTGTCTTTCTACTGGACTGAATCGGCCTGCTTCGCCAGGCACTGTTCGCCCTTCAACGGGCTGGTTCGCATTGATCGCCGAGGATTTTTTTGTGACTGAGAATAATCAAGACCTGAAGCAGGACTGGACCCGCCATCGCGAAGGCGTCGTACGGGCTGCCCGCGGCACTCAATTGACAGCCAAAAGCTGGCTGACCGAAGCGCCGCTGCGCATGTTGATGAACAACCTCGACCCGGAAGTCGCCGAGAACCCCAACGAGTTGGTGGTTTATGGTGGCATCGGCCGCGCCGCGCGCAACTGGGAGTGCTACGACAAAATCGTCGAAAGCCTCACTCAGCTCAACGATGATGAGACCCTGCTGGTGCAGTCCGGCAAGCCGGTTGGCGTGTTCAAGACCCACAGCAACGCCCCGCGCGTACTGATCGCCAATTCCAACCTGGTGCCGCACTGGGCCAGCTGGGAGCACTTCAACGAGCTGGATGCCAAGGGCCTGGCAATGTATGGCCAGATGACCGCAGGCAGCTGGATCTACATCGGCAGCCAGGGCATCGTGCAAGGCACCTACGAAACCTTCGTCGAAGCCGGACGCCAGCACTATGACGGCAATCTCAAGGGTCGCTGGGTGCTGACCGCAGGTTTGGGCGGCATGGGTGGCGCGCAGCCGCTGGCCGCGACGTTGGCCGGGGCCTGCTCGCTGAACATCGAATGTCAGCAGAGCCGTATCGATTTCCGCATCAAGACCCGCTACGTCGACGAACAGGCCGCTGATCTGGATGACGCTCTGGCGCGCATTGCCAAATACACCGCCGAAGGCAAAGCCATCTCCATCGCCCTGTGCGGCAACGCAGCAGAAATTCTGCCGGAAATGGTCCGTCGCGGCGTGCGTCCGGACATGGTCACCGACCAGACCAGCGCCCACGACCCGCTCAATGGCTACCTGCCCAAAGGCTGGACCTGGGACGAGTACCGCGTCCGCTCGGTCAGTGAACCGGCCAATGTCGTAAAAGCCGCCAAGCAATCCATGGCCGAACACGTCGAAGCCATGCTGGCGTTCCAGCAAGCGGGCATTCCGACCTTCGACTATGGCAACAACATTCGCCAGATGGCCAAGGAAGTCGGCGTCGCCAATGCCTTCGATTTCCCCGGTTTCGTCCCGGCCTACATCCGCCCGTTGTTCTGCCGCGGCATCGGGCCGTTCCGCTGGGCCGCGCTGTCGGGTGACCCAGAAGACATCTACAAGACCGACGCCAAGGTCAAGGAACTAATTCCCGACGACGATCACCTGCACAACTGGCTGGACATGGCCCGCGAGCGCATCAGCTTTCAGGGCTTGCCCGCGCGTATCTGCTGGGTCGGTCTGGGTCAGCGCGCCAAGCTGGGTCTGGCGTTCAATGAAATGGTCCGCAGTGGTGAGTTGTCGGCACCGGTGGTAATCGGCCGCGACCACCTGGACTCCGGTTCGGTCGCCAGCCCCAACCGCGAAACCGAATCCATGCGCGATGGCTCCGATGCCGTCTCCGACTGGCCGCTGCTCAATGCCCTGCTCAATACCGCCAGCGGCGCGACCTGGGTTTCGCTGCACCATGGCGGCGGCGTGGGCATGGGCTTTTCGCAGCACTCCGGAATGGTCATCGTCTGTGACGGTACGGACGAAGCCGCCGAACGCATCGCCCGCGTCCTTCATAACGACCCGGCCACCGGTGTGATGCGCCATGCCGATGCCGGTTATGACATTGCCATCGACTGTGCCAGAGAGCAGGGCTTGAACCTGCCGATGATCGGACGTTAAGGGGGCTGCGGTTATCAAACCGACAGACTCGGGGGAACGGGCATGAACATGCCCACAGGCCGGATGCCTACTTGAAGCTGCCGTCATCCATTTCAGGCTTAGGAGCATCAATAATGAATATGAAAAAGGCCCTGCTGACCACCCTGGTATCCGCTGGCCTGCTCGCCAGCGCAGGCGCAAGTCAGGCTGCCGGCTGGTGCGAATCAGGCAAGCCGGTGAAATTCGCCGGTCTTAACTGGGAAAGCGCGATGCTGCTGACCGACATTCTGCAGGTCGTTCTGGACAAGGGTTACGGCTGCACCGTTGACGCCCTGCCCGGTAATTCCATCGCCATGGAAAACGCCTTGAGCACCAACGACATCCAGATCTTTGCCGAAGAATGGGTCGGTCGCAGTGAGGTCTGGAACAAGGCCGCCGCAGCCGGGAAAGTGGTCGGTGTCGGCGCGCCTATCGTTGGCGCAGTGGAAGGCTGGTACGTGCCCCGCTATGTGATCGAAGGCGATGCCAAACGCAAGCTTGAAGCCAAGGCACCCAACCTGAAATCCATCAGCGATCTGGCCCAGTATTCGGCGGTGTTCAAGGATCAGGAAGAACCCGGCAAAGGCCGCTTCTACAACTGCCCGGCTGGCTGGACCTGCGAGCTGGAAAACAGCGAAATGCTCAAGAGCTATGGCCTGGAAAGCAAATACACCAACTTCCGCCCGGGCACCGGCCCTGCGCTGGATGCGGCTATTCTCTCCAGCTACAAACGTGGCGAGCCGATCCTGACCTACTACTGGTCGCCGACTCCGCTCATGGGCCAGGTGGACCTGGTGCATCTGGAGGAGAAAGCCGGGGTCAACAAGACGATCGATATCAAGGTCGGCGTGTCCAAAGTGTTCCACGATGAGGCCCCTGAACTGGTCGCCATCCTGGAAAAGGTCAACCTGCCTATCGACCTGCTCAACCAGAACCTGGGGCGCATGGCCAAGGAACGTATCGAATCGCCGAAGCTGGCGAAGATTTTCCTGAAAGAGCACCCCGAAGTCTGGCACAAATGGGTCAGCGAAGACGCCGCGAAAAAGGTGGACGCTTCGCTGTAAACGAAAGGGCAGTCGGACTCACAAATCCGACTGCCCTGACGTTGACCCGACACACCTCATTTGAGAGCCGCTTATGTTTCCTGAAAGCTTCACTTTCTCGATCGCCAACTGGGTCAACGACGGGGTCGACTCGCTGGTGACTCAGTATGGCGATGTGTTCCGGCACATTTCCGACACCCTGCTATGGGCCATCGTCAACCTCGAAGGCCTGCTGCGCATGGCGCCGTGGTGGCTGATGCTGATAATCGTTGGCGGCATTGCCTGGCACGCGACACGCAAGATCGTCACGACGCTGGTCATCGTCGGCCTGCTGTTTCTGGTCGGTGCGGTCGGGTTGTGGGACAAGCTGATGCAGACATTGGCGCTGATGCTGGTCGCCACGATCATTGCGGTACTGATCGGCATTCCACTGGGCATTCTCTCCGCGCGCAGCAATCGCCTGCGCTCGGTGCTGATGCCGTTGCTGGACATCATGCAGACCATGCCCAGCTTCGTTTACCTGATTCCGGTGCTGATGCTGTTCGGCCTGGGCAAGGTCCCGGCCATCTTCGCCACGGTGATCTATGCCGCGCCGCCATTGATTCGTCTGACCGACCTGGGCATTCGTCAGGTTGACGGTGAAGTGATGGAAGCCATCAACGCCTTCGGTGCCAACCGCTGGCAGCAGCTGTTTGGTGTGCAACTGCCACTGGCCATGCCGAGCATCATGGCCGGGATCAACCAGACCACCATGATGGCGCTGTCGATGGTGGTCATCGCCTCCATGATCGGCGCACGCGGGCTGGGTGAAGACGTGCTGGTGGGCATTCAGACGCTCAACGTCGGACGCGGGCTGGAAGCGGGTCTGGCCATCGTCATTCTGGCGGTCGTCATCGACCGTATCACGCAGGCCTATGGCCGCCCACGGCATGAGGCGCACAAATGAGCAGCGTGGAACCGAACAAGATCGTCGTTAAAAACGTATTCAAGATTTTTGGCAATCGCTCAAAGGAAGCACTGGCGCTGATCAAACAGAACCAGAGCAAGGATCAGGTACTGGCGCAAACTGGCTGCGTGGTCGGGGTCAACGACCTGTCGCTGTCGATCGGCAGTGGCGAAATCTTCGTCATCATGGGCCTGTCCGGCTCCGGCAAATCGACGCTGGTACGCCACTTCAACCGCCTGATCGACCCTACCAGCGGCGAGATTCTGGTTGATGGTGAAGACATCCTGCGCTACGACATGGAGGCGCTGCGCCAATTCCGTCGGCACAAGATCAGCATGGTGTTCCAGAGCTTCGGCCTGCTGCCGCACAAGACCGTGCTGGCCAACGTCGCGTACGGCCTGAAAGTGCGCGGCGAGAGCAAGGCGCTGTGCCAGGAACGCGCGCAGCACTGGATAACGACCGTAGGCCTCAAGGGCTACGAAAACAAATACCCGCACCAGCTTTCCGGTGGCATGCGCCAGCGCGTCGGTCTGGCACGAGCACTGGCAGCCGACACCGACATCATTCTTATGGACGAAGCGTTCAGCGCCCTCGACCCGTTGATTCGCGCCGAGATGCAGGACCAGTTGCTGGAACTGCAAGCCAGCCTGCACAAGACCATCGTGTTCATTACCCACGACCTGGACGAAGCGGTACGCATCGGCAATCGCATCGCGATCCTCAAGGACGGGCGCTTGATTCAAGTCGGTACACCGAAAGAAATCCTTCACTCGCCCGCCGACGATTACGTGGACCGTTTCGTTCAGCGCCGCGTGGCCACCCTTTAAGGACCGTTGCAGATGTCGCGAGCAGAACAGATCGTCATCGGTGAAGCCCCGCTGGGCTGGCAGGACGTAGTCGCCGTGGCCCGCCATGAGGCGCAACTGGTGTTGTCGGATGCCGCCTGGGCGCGGATCGATAACGCGCAGGCCATCGTGCAGCAGATTGTCGTCAGCGGCGAACGCGCCTATGGCGTGAACACCGGGCTTGGCGCGCTGTGCAACGTATCGCTGCAAGGCGAACAGCTCAGTCGCCTGTCGCGCAATACCCTGCTCAGCCATGCCTGCGGCGTGGGTGCGCCGCTGGCCGACGAGCAGACTCGCGCAATCATCTGCGCCGCAATCCTCAATTACAGCCAGGGTAAATCCGGCATTCACCGGCAAGTGGTCGAAGCGCTGCTGGCCTTGCTCAATCGGGGCATTACGCCACACGTGCCATCGCAGGGTTCGGTGGGTTACCTGACCCACATGGCGCACGTCGGCATCACCTTGCTGGGCGTCGGTCAGGTCAGTTATCGCGGGCAGATCGTCCCGGCTGAGCAGGCCTTGAATGAAGAAGGTCTGGCTCCGGTAATTCTCGGTGCCAAGGACGGCTTGTGTCTGGTCAATGGCACGCCATGCATGACCGGCCTGAGCTGCCTGGCCATCGCCGATGCCGAGCGCCTGAGCCAATGGGCCGACGTGATCGGCGCGATGACCTTCGAAGCACTGGGCGGTCAGTTGGATGCATTCGATGAGAGCATTCTTGCCCTCAAACCGCATCCCGGTATGCAGCAGGTGGGCAAAAACCTGCGCAGCGTATTGGCTGGCAGCGAAGTGCTTGCCAGCCGCCAGGGCATTCGTACCCAGGACGCGCTGAGCATCCGCTCGATTCCCCAAGTGCATGGCGCAACCCGCGATCAGTTGGCTCATGCCATTCGCCAGATCGAGACCGAGCTGAACTCGGTCACCGATAACCCCATGCTGCTCGGCACGCCCGATGACTGGCGCGTGGTGTCTCAGGCCAACCCGCATGGCCAGTCGGTGGCGATGGCGGCAGACCTGCTGTGCATGGCGCTGGCAGAACTGGGCTCCATCGCCGAGCGACGTCTCGACCGCCTGATCAACCCGATGGTCAGCGGCCTGCCGGCGTTTCTGGTCAGCCAGCCAGGGGTGAATTCGGGGATGATGATCGTTCAGTACGTCGCCGCCTCGCTGTGCGCGGAAAACCGCCAGATGGCGCAACCGGCGGTGGTCGATAACTACGTCACCTCCGGCCTGCAGGAAGACCATCTGAGCCTGGGCACCAGTGCCGCGCTCAAGCTGCACAAAGTGCTAGGCAACGTCACACAGATTCTGGCCATCGAGTATTTGCTGGCGGCCCAGGCGTTCGAATTCCTCAAGGCGCAAGGGTTTGGCGTGGGTACAGGTGCTGCGTGGCGACTGCTGCGCGAGCGGGTTCCGGCCTACGATGAAGACCGCTGGCTGGCCCCTGATATCGCCAGCAGCGCGGCCCTGCTCAAAGACGCAACATCGCTGGAAAGGGTTTTCCAGCACTGCCGCGATCATGCGGCAACCCTATAAAAAGCGGCGGACGGCCACACGCCGTTGCTGCATCAATCAAGGAGTAGCTGCATCGTGACCACCTTATCTGCCAAGACGCTGAACCTGATCCCCGGCCAACTGACCCTGGCGCAATTGCGCGCCATTCATCAGCAGCCGGTCAGCCTGACGCTGGACAGCAGCGCAGACCAGCAGATCGACGACAGCGTCGCCTGTGTCGAACGCATTCTGGCCGAGAACCGCACCGCCTACGGGATCAACACCGGCTTTGGCCTACTCGCCTCGACGCGGATTGCCAGCGAAGACCTGGAAAATCTGCAGCGTTCGCTGGTGCTGTCGCATGCGGCCGGTGTTGGTCAGCCGATCAGCGATGATCTGGTGCGCTTGATCATGGTGCTCAAGGTCAACAGCCTGAGCCGTGGCTTCTCGGGTATTCGTCGGGTGGTGATCGATGCGTTGATCGCGTTGATCAATGCCGAGGTCTATCCGCATATTCCGCTCAAGGGTTCGGTCGGCGCTTCGGGTGACCTGGCTCCACTGGCGCACATGTCGCTGGTGCTGTTGGGCGAAGGCAAGGCGCGTTACAAGGGCGAATGGCTGAATGCTGTCGATGCATTGGCTGTCGCGGGACTACAACCGCTCACCCTTGCCGCCAAGGAAGGACTGGCGCTGCTCAACGGTACGCAAGTGTCCACCGCGTATGCACTGCGCGGCTTGTTCGAGGGCGAAGACCTGTTCGCTGCGGCGTTGACCTGTGGCTCGCTGACCGTCGAAGCCGTGCTCGGTTCGCGCTCACCCTTCGATGCACGTATTCATGCAGCACGCGGTCAGCGCGGGCAGATCGATGCCGCTGCCTGCTACCGCGACTTGCTAGGCGAAAGCAGTGGCGTGTCCGAGTCGCACCGCAACTGCGACAAGGTTCAGGACCCCTACTCGCTGCGCTGCCAGCCGCAGGTCATGGGAGCATGCCTGACCCAGTTGCGCCAAGCCGCCAAAGTGCTGGAAATCGAAGCCAATGCGGTGTCCGACAACCCGCTGGTGTTCGCCGCCGAGAACGACGTCATATCCGGTGGCAATTTTCACGCCGAGCCGGTCGCCATGGCCGCAGACAATCTGGCACTGGCCATTGCCGAGATCGGCTCGCTCAGCGAACGGCGTATTTCGCTGATGATGGACAAGCACATGTCGCAACTGCCGCCCTTCCTGGTCGCCAACGGCGGCGTCAATTCCGGGTTCATGATCGCGCAGGTCACGGCCGCCGCGCTGGCCAGTGAAAACAAGGCGCTGGCTCATCCGCACAGCGTCGACAGCCTGCCGACATCCGCCAATCAGGAAGACCATGTGTCGATGGCCCCGGCCGCTGGCAAGCGGTTATGGGAAATGGCAGAAAACGTTCGCGGGATTCTTGCCGTAGAATGGTTGGCTGCCTGCCAGGGTCTGGACTTGCGTGAGGGTCTGAAAACCTCTCCGAAACTGGAGCAAGCCCGCAGCCTGTTGCGCAGCAAGGTCCCGTTCTATGAAAAGGACCGTTTTTTTGCACCGGACATCGAAGCTGCCAGTCAGCTGTTGTCCTCCACTTGCCTGAACCCGCTGGTTCCTGCACGTCTGCTACCGAGTTTGTGATGTACCGCGAGCCTGGCAGGGCTCGCTTTGGTCATTGCTGCGGGAAGCCGATTGCAGGCGTTTTCGCGGCTTTTGCCATACCTGTATGTAATGAAATGGACCTGAAATGACGTCACAAGATGGTTTGAAACGCGGGTTATCCGCCCGCCATATCCGCTTCATGGCCCTGGGCTCTGCCATCGGCACAGGGTTGTTCTACGGCTCGGCCTCGGCGATTCAACAGGCCGGTCCGGCCGTATTGCTGGCGTACCTGATCGGCGGCGCGGCGGTGTACATGGTGATGCGCGCACTGGGCGAAATGGCCGTTCACGACCCGGTTTCCGGCTCCTTCAGCCATTACGCCACGCGCTACATGGGCCCGCTGGCCGGTTTCGTACTGGGCTGGACCTACGCATTCGAAATGATCATTGTCTGCCTCGCCGACGTGACCGCATTCGGCATCTACATGGGCTTCTGGTTTCCGGAAGTACCCCGCTGGATCTGGGTGCTGGGCATCGTCTTTCTGATCGGCGCGCTCAACCTGTGCAACGTGAAAGTCTTTGGTGAAACCGAGTTCTGGCTGTCGATCCTCAAGGTCAGCGCCATCGTGGCGATGATCGTCGCAGGCTTCGGCATCATGATCTTCGGTATCGGCAGCTCGACCAGCGGCACCGAAATCGGCATCAGCAACCTGTGGGCACATGGCGGCTTCATGCCCAACGGCGTCACCGGTCTGATCGCCTCGTTCGCGGTGGTGATGTTTGCCTTCGGCGGCATTGAAATCATCGGCATCACGGCCGGTGAGGCAAAGGACCCGCAACGCAGCCTGCCACAGGCGATCAACGCCGTACCGTTGCGCATTCTGCTGTTCTATTTGCTGACACTGTTTGTGCTGATGTGCATTTACCCGTGGCCGCAGATCGGCACCCAAGGCAGCCCGTTCGTGCAGATTTTCGACAATCTGGGCATCGCGTCGGCGGCGACTATCCTCAATATCGTGGTCATCTCTGCTGCGGTGTCGGCCATCAACAGCGACATCTTCGGCGCCGGGCGCATGATGTACGGATTGGCCCGTGACGGTCAGGCACCCGCCAGTTTTGCGCGTCTGTCACGGCATGGTGTGCCGTGGATGACCGTGCTGGTCATGGGCATCGCGTTGCTGGGCGGCGTGCTGCTCAACTACCTGATCCCCAAGGACGTGTTCCTGCTGATCGCCTCGCTGGCAACGTTTGCCACGGTCTGGGTCTGGCTGATGATTCTGCTCACCCAGGTTGCCATGCGCCGTTCGATGAACCGCGACGAGGCCGCACAACTGAAATTCGCGGTGCCGTTCTGGCCTTACGGTCCGGCCGCCGCCATCGTCTTCATGCTGTTCATCTTCGGAGTGCTGGGCTATTTCCCGGACAACCGTGCAGCCTTGATCGTCGGCGCAATCTGGATTGTGCTGCTGCTCATCGCCTACGGGTTGTGGGTCAAGCCAAAGGCGCTCAACAATCCCCATTGACCAAAGAGGCCCGAAATGAAAACGCTCTGGAAACACTGTCACATCGCAAGCATGGCGCACGGTAAATACTCGATCATCGAGAATGCCGCCATCGTGACCTCCGGAGCGCTCATCGAGTGGATCGGGCCTGAAACCGAGCTGGCCGAGCCGGAACATGACAACTGCATCGATCTGGGCGGCGCATGGGTGACGCCCGGCCTGATCGACTGCCACACGCACACAGTGTTTGGCGGCAACCGCAGCGGTGAGTTCGAACAGCGTCTCCAGGGTGTGAGCTACGCCGAGATTGCCGCAGCAGGCGGCGGTATCGCCAGCACGGTGCGCGCGACTCGTGCGGCCAGTGAAGATGAGCTGTACGCCAGTGCCGAGCGACGCTTGCGACACTTGCTCAAGGAAGGCGTGACTACCGTCGAGATGAAGTCAGGTTATGGGCTGGACCTGGAAAACGAGCGCAAAATCCTGCGGGTGATCCGCCGCCTGGGCAATACTCAACCGGTCACTGTACGCGCCACCTGTCTGGCCGCCCACGCCCTGCCACCGGAATACGCGGATCGCGCCGACGACTATATCAATCACATCTGCAACGACATGCTGCCGGCACTGGCTGCCGAAGGGCTGGTGGATGCCGTGGACGCGTTCTGCGAGTACCTGGCGTTTTCACCTGCGCAGGTCGAGCAGGTGTTCATCAGCGCAGGGCAACTGGCACTGCCGGTCAAACTGCATGCCGAGCAGCTTTCTTCGCTTGGCGGGTCAAGCCTCGCGGCACGTTACAAGGCGCTGTCGGCGGATCATCTGGAGTTCATGACCGAAGACGATGCCGTCGCCATGGCCGCTGCCGGGACCGTCGCAGTGCTGCTGCCGGGGGCGTTTTACTTCCTCCGTGAAACACAGCTGCCGCCGATGGAAGCGCTGCGCAAGCACGGCGTGCCGATTGCGATTTCCACCGACCTGAACCCCGGCACCTCGCCAGGGCTGTCGTTGCGTCTGATGCTCAACATGGCCTGCACGCTGTTTCGCATGACACCTGAAGAGGCACTGGCGGGTGTGACATTCAATGCCGCCAAGGCACTGGGCATGAGCGCGACCCACGGCTCGCTGGAGGTCGGCAAGGTAGCGGATTTCGTCGCTTGGGACATTGAGCGACCGGCTGATCTGGCCTACTGGCTGGGCGGCGATCTGGATAAACGCATCGTGCGCCACGGCGTCGAATCATCGATCTGAAGGAGAGCCCTGTGGATAACGTTCTGACATTCAAACGCGGCCGCGTTCCGCTGCTGATCAGCATGCCGCATGCCGGTCTGAAACTGACCCCGGTGGTCGAAGCCGCGCTGGTGGACGAAGCCCTGAGCCTGCCGGACACCGACTGGCATATCCCGCGCCTGTATGACTTTGCTGCTGAATTGGGTGCCAGTACCCTGGCCGCTGAATACTCGCGTTTTGTCATCGACCTTAATCGGCCCTCCGACGACAAACCGATGTACGCTGGCGCGACCACCGGCCTGTTCCCGTCGATTCTGTTCGATGGCGTGCCGCTGTTCAAAGATGGGCAGACGCCGAGTGCCGAAGAGCGGGCGCTGTATCTGCAGCAGATCTGGACGCCTTATCACCAGACGCTGGAGCAGGAGCTGCAGCGGATGCGTGATGAGTTCGGCTATGCGCTGCTGTTCGACGCCCACTCGATTCGCGGGCACATTCCGCATTTGTTCGACGGTCGCCTGCCGGACTTCAACCTCGGCACCTTCAATGGTGTGAGCTGCGACCCGGAGCTGGCCAGCCGAATGGAGCAGGTCTGCGCTGCGGCCAAAGACTACAGCCATGTGTTGAACGGGCGCTTCAAGGGCGGCCACATCACCCGCCACTATGGCGACCCGGCCAACAACATCCATGCGGTGCAGCTGGAACTGGCGCAAAGCACCTACATGGAGGAGTTCGTGCCCTTCCACTACCGCCCGGACTTGGCAGAGCCGACCCGCGCCGTGCTCAAGCCACTGCTGGAAACCTTCATTGCCTGGGGACAGGAGCGGTTTGGCTGACAACGTCGGACGCAGAGCGTCCAGAAAAGCGCTACCACGCGGAGCGTGGGAGCGATAGCCAGTGATCGGAGCCGGTGGCCACGATTATCGTTCCCATGCTCTGCGTGGGAATGCCGTTCTGGACGCTCCGCGTCCGCCCTTCAAAGCCCACGGCTGATCACTTCTTGAGCAACCGCAAGCCGTTGAACACCACCAGCAAACTCACCCCCATGTCGGCAAACACAGCCATCCACATGGTCGCCATGCCCGCAAACGTGATGCCGATAAACAACACCTTGGTCGCGATTGCCAGAACAATGTTCTGCTTGAGAACTGCCGAGGTCCGACGGGACAATCGAATGAACGTCGGTATCTTGCGCAGATCATCGTCCATCAGGGCGACATCTGCCGTCTCGATAGCAGTATCAGTACCCGCTGCCGCCATCGCAAAACCAATCTCGGCCCGAGCCAGCGCCGGTGCATCATTGATGCCGTCACCCACCATGCCTACACGGTGGTTGCGAGCATAAAGGGCCTCGATGGCACTCCGCTTGTCGGCAGGCAGCAAGTTGCCTTGCGCTTCGTCGATACCGACCTGATCGGCAATCGCCTTGGCGGTGTGCGGATTGTCGCCAGTCAGCATGACCGTTTTGATGCCCAACTCATGCAACTGAGCGATGGCTTCACGGCTGGTTTCCTTGACAGTGTCAGCCACCGCAAACAGCGCGATCGGACCGGAGGTGTCCAGCAACAGCACCACGGTCTTGCCCTGCATTTCCAGAACATCGAGCTTCGCCTCCAGCTCTGGCGAACACAGACCCAGCTCTTCAACCAGGCGATGATTGCCCAGGTGATACATCTGGCCGTTGATTGCGCCCTTCACACCTCCACCCAAGGCTTCAAACGCCGAGACCTCATGCAGCCTCAGGCTGCTGTCAGCCGCCTTGGCAATCGCTTGCGAAACCGGGTGATCGGAGCGACCCGCAAGGCTCGCAGCAATGGCCGGCGCAGTGTCGGCGACCGTCGGGGCCAGCGGCACGTAGTCGGTCTGCACGGGCTTGCCGTGGGTCAGCGTGCCAGTCTTGTCGAGGGCCAGGTAATCAAGCTTCTCGCCCATTTCCAGATAAACGCCGCCCTTGATCAGGATGCCTTTGCGCGCCGCTGCCGCCAGACCGCTGACGATCGTCACCGGCGTAGAAATCACCAGCGCACAGGGGCAAGCGACTACCAACAACACCAGCGCGCGGTAAACCCAGTCAAACCATTCGCCGCCGAAAAACAGCGGCGCAATCAGCGCCACGCCCAAGGCGACAACGAACACCACCGGCGTATAGATGCGCGAGAAGCTGTCGACAAAGCGCTGGGTCGGCGCACGCGAACCCTGAGCCGCTTCTACCGCATGAATGATGCGCGCCAGCGTCGAATTGTTCGCCGCAGCGGTCACACGATATTCCAGCGAGCCCGCCTGATTGATAGTGCCTGCGAAGACCTTGTCGCCGACAGTCTTCTCGACCGGCAGGCTTTCACCTGTGATCGACGCTTGATCGATGGTCGAATTACCGGACACCACCTCACCGTCGAGCCCTACGCGCTCACCTGGCTTGATGCGGACAATAGCGCCAATTTCGACGTTTTTAGCTTCAATTTCCTGCCAACTGCCGTCCGCCTGTTTAACGGTGGCCAGTTCCGGCGTCAACTGCATCAGCCCGCTGATTGCGTTGCGCGCACGGTCGAGGGACTTGGCTTCGATTAACTCGGCCACAGTAAACAGAAACATCACCATTGCCGCTTCAGGCCACTGCCCGATCAGAATTGCACCGGTCACCGCAATACTCATCAGAGCATTGATATTCAGGTTGAAGTTCTTGAGCGCGATCCAGCCCTTCTTGTAAGTCGTCAGCCCACAACTGAAGATCGACACCAGCGCCAGCAGAGCAACGACCCAGGTCGGGCCGAGTGAAGCAAAATGGACCACTTCTGCACCCAGCGCAGTAACGCCGGACAATGCCAGCGGCCACCAGTGTTTCTTCACCGCCGGAGCCGGCTGGTCAGACGCTGCGCCCTCCTCGACCGGCTCGGCCTGCATGCCCAGCGAACTGATGGCGTCACGAATCGGGTCGGTAGACGGCAGATCGTGCCAGACGCCCAGCAGGCGATTGATCAGGTTGAACTCAAGCTTCTGCACCCCGGCAAGCTTGCCCAGCTTGTTCTGGATCAGGGTTTGCTCGGTCGGGCAATCCATGGCTTCGATACGAAAGCTGCTCAAGCGACTACCTGATGCCAGCGCATCGTTAAAGGTCACCACAGCAGGTTGTGCATCGCTGGAGCAGCACGCATGAGCATGTTCTACGGGCTTTTGCTCAGGCGCATGCTCGCCGTGGTCATGATCGTGGTCGTGGTCATGTGCGGGGGAAGTCTTGATCGTCGTACCCATTCTTTGCGCTCCAGGATTCTGCTTGTTGCCAAGTGAACACCCTGTAGCCACTATAGGGTCAAGCACTCAAACGAGATGAGTCCAAATGAAAATCGGCGAACTGGCAAAACTGACTGACACACAGGTCGAAACCATCCGCTATTACGAGCGCGAAGGCCTGCTGCCCGCACCTGCCCGCAGCGATGGCAACTACCGGCTGTACACCCAGACACACATGGAGCGCCTATCGTTTATCCGCAACTGCCGCAGCCTGGACATGACTCTGGAGGAAATCCGCAACCTGCTCAGCCTGCGCGACAGCCCGCAGGACCAGTGCGAAAGCGTCAATGCGCTGATCGACGAACACATCGAACACGTCAACGCCCGGGTCGCGAGCCTGCAAGCGCTCCAGGAACAACTACTCGACCTGCGCCGCCGCTGCAGCGATGGCGCGGCAGAACACTGCGCGATACTGGAGAGGCTGGAGGTGACCGGGGCTGTGGCAGCGCCAGAGGGCGAGGCTTCACATGTGGGGAGGAGTCATGGGCATTGAGTTGGGTTTGACATCTCTCGTTTAACGCTGCGCAGCTTGCACCACCGCCACAAGCTCAGTGATCGCCTTTACGAGCTGATCTTTGGCAGCTTTCTCTTTCGCAGCCTCTTCACCCGCCCGCTCAGAATCAACGCGCTTGAAAGCTTCGCGTACTTCCTCGCTGAAGACGCTGATCGAGACAATATTTTCCTGCCGAAAACCAATAGGCCTGAGCGGTGTATCGCTTGGATAATCGGTCGTGTACACCACTTTAAGGGTGTCTTTATCCCGATAGCCACTGACGGTGGGAATGAGCAGAATCTCCTGATTCACACCCGTCACTTCGGTAGGGGCCCCGACGTCCATGATGTAGCCGACGTAGACCTTTCGATCTGCCATCGTGATCATCACTTCATCCTTTTCGACGAATGCATCGAAAAGAGTCGAGCAGATAGGGCTGTGATCTACAGACTCGCCCAGCAGATAGGCCGCAATTTCTTCTTTTTTACTGGCACCCAGTTGCCACTTGAGAATCCTGACAGTAATAAAGGCCCCCAGACTTGGCATCGCCAAGGTCAGTAAACCTGAGAGGGCAAGGAACACACCCACTTGGCTAAAATTCCTGCCCGTGATGTCGAAGTCCTGTCCCAATTGACCTAAGGCACCCATGAAGTCGGTGTTCACGGCAAAACAGACTGGCAAGGCCGCGTTTGCCGCTTGCAGCCATTTGGGGCACAGCACACCCCAGTCATGCGAGAACAGTCCTGCAAGGACTGCAGTGACACACATGGCCGCTACAAAGCAGTAAATACCGTATCGCCCCACCTGCAAGTAAAGCATCTGGCCTTCATAGCGATGCAGCCTGCAGTAAACGGTGGGATCCTTCAGGCACACCAAAAAGCCGCTGACAAGTAGTGGCAGCAGAAGTAAAAAAGCCATTTATCAGGATTCGGCTTGAGGAGTGACCAGTTTTTTAGCCTTATCGCGTGAAGAGCGAACCAAGCCTTCGATTTCTTTGGCGTCCATGGACATGCGCCCCCCCCTTACCACAAGAGTGTCGATGCTCTTGATTGCCTGCATGAGGGCTGCGTCTTCAGCCTTCTTCGTATCACTACGATGTCCAATCCGATTGAAAAACATAGTCGATTCCATTGAACAAGGTCAGGGGGGCGTGCGCTGAAACTATAGCACAGCGCTAGATTCGTTCTCTTACGGGCTCAAACCGCCATCGGCGCCGTCATTGCCGGATGGTGCTGGTAGCCTTCCAGTGTGAAGTCGGAAGGCTCGATCAGCTCCAGCCACTCAGGCTGATACACGCCGGTCTTGGCAAACTCGGGCACGCGGTCGGAGATCACCAGTTTCGGCATCGGGTACGGCTCGCGGGTCATCTGTTCGTTGAGCATGTCCAGGTGGTTTTCGTACACGTGGGCGTCGCCGATGAAGTAGGTGAACCAGCGTGGGGTGTAGCCAGTCAGGCGACCGATCAGGCTCAGCAGTGCAGCGCCTTCGGTCAGGTTGAACGGCGTGCCGAGGCCCAGGTCGTTGGAACGGATGTACAGCGTCAGCGAGATTTCGCGGGTCTGCGGGTTCGGGTGCAGCTGGTACAGCAGGTGGCACGGCGGCAGGGCCATTTCATCGAGCTGTGCGCAGTTCCAGCCGTGGAACAGGATGCGGCGGCTGCCTGGGTCATTGATGATGGTGTCGACGCATTGGCGAATCTGGTCGATGGCCTTGTACAGCACTACGAACGACTGGCCGCCCTCTTCCGATTCGGCAATCTGGCGATAACCCTGACCAAGCGCCAGTTCGATGGCTGCGACATTGCCGGCATCGATACGCTTGTAGGCAGGCCACTTGCGCCACTGCACGCCATAGATTTCGCCCAAGTCATCCTCGCCCTTGCGGAACGGGTTGTTCAGCCACTGGGCGTTTTCGTTGGCGTTCTGGTCCCAGACCTTGCAGCCCAGCTCGCGGAATTCGGCAGCGTTGTTCACGCCACGCAGGAAGCCGACCATTTCGCCGATGGCCGATTTGAACGCCATGCGCCGTGTGGTGATGGCCGGAAAGCCTTCCTGCAAGTCATAACGCAGCATCGCACCCGGAAAGCTGATGGTGTTCACGCCGGTACGGTTGGCTTGCAAGGTCCCGTGCTTGATCACATGTGCGACCAGTTCCAGATATTGCTTCATAAATCACCTGCCTTGTTGAACGCGCCGGGTGCTGACACCCGGCGTTTCGGTATTAAGCCGCTGCCTTGCTGGCAGCCGGGTCGCGCTTGTAGGCCAGCCAGATCAGGAACAGGCCGGCAATGATCATCGGCAGACTGAGGATCTGACCCATGGTCACCCATCCCCACGCCAGATAGCCCAACTGGGCGTCAGGGACGCGGACGAACTCGACCACAAAGCGGAAGATGCCGTAGAACAGCGCGAACATGCCGGAAACGGCCATGGTCGGGCGCGGCTTGCGAGCGTACAGATTGAGGATGATGAACAGTGCAACGCCTTCCAATGCGAACTGATACAGCTGCGAAGGATGACGCGCCAGTTGCGCAGGGTCGCTGAACGGCGGGAAAACCATCGCCCACGGCACGTCGGTCGGCTTGCCCCACAGCTCGGCATTGATGAAGTTGCCGATGCGCCCGGCCCCAAGGCCGATCGGCACCAGCGGGGCGACGAAGTCCATCAACTGGAAGAAGCTCTTGCCGTTGCGTTTGCCAAACCACCAGGCCGCGATCATCACACCGACAAAGCCGCCATGGAACGCCATGCCGCCCTTCCAGACCTCGAATATCAGTAGAGGATTGGCGATGTAGGCAGACAGGTCGTAGAACAGCACATAGCCCAGCCGCCCGCCGACGATCACGCCCATGGCCAGCCAGAAAATCAGGTCGGAGAGTTTTTCCTTGGTCCAGGTCGGGTCGAATTTGTTGAGACGACGCGACGCGAGCAGCCAGGCGCCACCGATGCCGACCAGGTACATCAACCCGTACCAGTGAATTTGCAGCGGGCCGATAGCGACGGCTACCGGGTCAATCTGCGGGTAAGGCAGCATTGCGACTCCTCAATTGGAACGCCCTTGCGAGCGATTGAATCAGGCGCGCATGTTACCGGAGCCCGGCAGGATGCTCTAGCGGCTACCGATGGAAGCCAGCTGAACGAAGTGAAAAAAGGTGCACCTGATGTGTCTGGCGGTAAAGAAGCGGGGTTATCGCTCCCACGCTCCGCGTGGTAGCGCCTTTCTGGACACTCTGCGTCCGATCTTGAACAGGCGGCGCGGCACAGATTTATGACGCGGAGCGTCACCCACGGCATTCCTACGCTGGAGCGTGAGGAACGATAATCTCGACTATCGTGCGGCGCTCTGCGTCGCATGCAGTTCTGGACGCTCTGCGTCCGATCTTGAACAGGCGGCGCGGCACAGATTTATGACGCGGAGCGTCACCCACGGCATTCCTACGCTGGAGCGTGAGGAACGATAATCTCGACTATCGTGCGGCGCTCTGCGTCGCATGCAGTCTGGACGCTCTGCGTCCGATCTTGAGCGGGCGGCGCGGCACAGATTTATGAAGCGGAACGTCACCCACGGCATTCCTACGCTGGAGCGTGAGGAACGATAGTTCTGTAACTATCGTGGCGATTAGTGCCCTTTGACCGAGCTCGGGTTGATCATCCGCGACAGGCCGAGGTTTTTCAGCGCCAGTTGCAGGGAGCTGCTGATGACTTGCGGGTTGTCGTTGGTCATCAACTGCGCAAGCAGTTCCTTGGCTTTGCTGAGGTTGATCTGACGCAGCATCCACTTCACTTTCGGCAGGTTGGTGGCGTTCATCGACAAGCTGTCAAAGCCCATCGCCATCAGCAGCACAGCCGCAGCCGGGTCGCCGGCCATCTCGCCGCAGATGCTGACCGGCTTGCCCTCGGCATGTGCATCACGCACCACGCTTTGCAGGGCCTGGAGCACGGCCGGGTGCAGGTAATCATAAAGATCGGCCACACGCGGGTTGTTGCGGTCGACCGCCAGCAGGTATTGGGTCAGGTCGTTGGAGCCTACCGAGAGGAAGTCGACCTGACGCGCCAGATCGCGGGTCTGGTAGACCGCCGCAGGCACTTCGATCATCACGCCCACAGGCGGCATCGGCACGTCGGTGCCTTCGTCGCGCACCTCGCCCCACGCCCGGTGGATCAGGTGCAGCGCTTCTTCCACTTCGTGGGTGCTGGAGATCATCGGCAACAGAATGCGCAGGTTGTTCAGGCCCTCGCTGGCCTTGAGCATGGCGCGGGTCTGGACCAGGAAGATTTCCGGGTGATCGAGAGTGACGCGAATACCGCGCCAGCCCAGAAACGGGTTGTCTTCCTTGATCGGGAAGTAGGACAGCGACTTGTCGCCGCCGATATCCAGGCTGCGCATGGTCACCGGCAGCGGATGGAAGGCGGCCAGTTGCTCACGATAAATCGCCAGCTGTTCCTTTTCACTCGGGAATCGCTGGTTGATCATGAATGGCACTTCGGTACGGTACAGCCCCACCCCTTCGGCACCGCGCTGCTGGGCGCGAGCAACATCAGCCAGCAGGCCGGTATTGACCCACAGCGGCATGCGATGGCCGTCCAGGGTCACACAGGGCAGTTCACGCAGGGCATCCAGGCCTTGGGAAAGCTGGCGCTCCTCCTCGACCACCTTGCCGAACTGCTTGCGCATGATTTCGCTGGGGTTGGTGAAGACTTCGCCGTGATAACCGTCGACCACCAGATCGATGCCGTCGACCTTGGAGTAAGGGAAGTCCACCAGCCCCATGACCGTGGGAATGCCCATGGCCCGCGCCAAAATCGCAACGTGGGAGTTGCCGGACCCCTGGACCGATACAAGACCCACCAGCTTGCCTTCCGGCACCTCGCCCAGCATGGCCGGGGTCAATTCTTCACTGACCAGAATCGTGTTGTCGGGGTAGACCAGCGCCTGCTGCCGCGCTTCCTGCAGGTAGGCCAGCAGGCGACGGCCCAGGTCCTTGACGTCCGAGGCTCGCTCGCGCAAGTAGGCATCGTCCATCAGTTCGAAACGTTTGACGTGCTCGCTGACCACCGAGCGCAAGGCACCCTGCGCCCACTGGCCGGTCTTGATGACATCGGTCACTTCGCTGCCCAGCGAGGCGTCATCGAGCATCATCAGGTAAACATCGAACAGCGCGCGCTCTTCGGGGCGCAGCTGGGTGGCGAGCTTGGCTGACAGGGTGCGCATGTCATTGCGCACGCCTTCCAGCGCGTTCTGGAACAACGCCAGCTCGGCGGCGATGTCAGTGACGGTCTTGTCCGGCACCACCTCCAGATCGGCAGGCGGCAGCATGACCACTGCCACACCTACAGCAGCGCCCGGCGAACCGGCCACACCCACGAACTTGGCCTCCTGAATGCCCTTGCCCTGGCGACCCAGACCGCGGATCGAGCCGGTGGCTTCGGCATGCGCGATAACGCCCGCCAGTTGCGCGCTCATGGTCACGAGGAAGGCTTCTTCGCCCTCGTCGAACTGACGACGCTCCTTTTGCTGGATCACCAACACCCCCACCACGCGACGGTGGTGGATAATCGGCGCGCCGAGGAACGAGGCGTAACGCTCTTCACCAGTCTCGGCAAAATAGCGATAACGAGGGTGATCTGCGGCGTTTTCGAGGTTTAGCGGTTCTTCACGCGTGCCGACCAGACCGACCAGGCCTTCATTCGGCGCCATGCTGACTTTGCCGATGGAGCGCTTGTTGAGGCCTTCAGAGGCCATCAGCACAAAGCGGTTGACCTCGGCATCGAGCAGATAGACCGAGCAGACCTGGCTGCCCATGGCCTCCTTGACGCGTAACACAATAATGCCCAACGCCGCCTTGAGATCCTTGGCGGAGTTAACTTCCTGGACGATCTTGCGCAGCGTATTGAGCATGGCTCGGGGTCGAACTCCGTGTCAGTCGCGCGATAACAGGCGCGGGGCAAGCTCTTTGAGTGCGCGTCGATACACCTCGCGCTTGAATGTCACCACCTGGCCTAACGGGTACCAATAACTGACCCAGCGCCAGCCATCGAACTCCGGTTTACCGGTCAAATCCATCCGCACCCGCTGCTCGTTGGAGATCAGGCGCAGGAGAAACCATTTTTGCTTCTGGCCGATACACAGCGGCTGGCTGTGCGTACGGACCAGACGTTGCGGCAGACGATAGCGCAACCAGCCCCGAGTGCAGGCAAGTATTTGCACATCATGTCGTTCCAGCCCGACTTCTTCATTCAATTCACGATAAAGCGCGTCTTCCGGCGTCTCCTGCGGGTTGATTCCACCCTGAGGAAACTGCCAGGCATCCTGGTTAATACGCCGAGCCCATAGGACCTGACCAGCATCGTTTGTCAGAATAATCCCGACATTAGGACGGAAACCATCGGGGTCGATCACGGCAACAACCTCGCAAACGCATGTCGCCGCATTGTTCCACAAAGGCGATCAAACCAGCAACGAGGCTTATCACCTTATGTGAAGACTTGTGAAAACCTCGTATTCTGGGACTCTTTTTTCAACTATTTCAGCGAGTAACCCTATGCGTCTGGCTTTATTCGACCTCGACAACACGCTTCTGGGCGGCGACAGCGACCATGCCTGGGGCGATTATCTGTGCCGACGCGGGATCCTCGATGCCGCAACCTACAAGACCCGCAACGATGAGTTCTATCAGGATTACATGGCCGGTACGCTGAACATGACCGACTACCTGAATTTTACCCTGGAGATTCTGGGCAACACTGATATGGCGCAACTGGAGGAATGGCACCGCGACTTCATGCGTGACTGCATCGAGCCGATCATGCTGCCCAAGGCGCTGGAATTGATCGCCAAACACCGCGACGCAGGCGACAAGCTGGTGGTCATTACCGCTACCAATCGCTTTGTGACCGCACCGATTGTGGCGCGGCTGGGCATCGATACACTGCTGGCAACCGAATGCGAGATGGTTGATGGTCGTTACACAGGCCGTACTACGGGCGTTCCGTGCTTCCGTGAGGGCAAGGTGACACGCCTCAATCATTGGCTTGAAGACAACGCGTTCAGCCTTGAGGACAGCTATTTCTACAGCGACTCGATGAACGACCTGCCGCTGCTGGAGCAAGTGGCCAACCCGGTTGCGGTCGATCCGGACGATAAATTGCGTGCCGAAGCCGAGCGACGCGGCTGGCCGGTTATCACCCTGCGTAACTGAACGTCGGCACTGCTCAGGCCGGTTTGAAGCCCATCAGACCGGCCATCGCCACAAAGCACACGACGCTGATCAGGGTCAGCGCCAAGGTAAAGCCTCGCTTGCCGCCCTTGGCACCGAGGCGCAACCGGTTGAGCCTGACCACCAGCCACACCCAACTGCACAGCCCCAGGGTGTAAAGCACGCTGCTGCCCAGCACCCAGGCCTGGCCCAGCGACAACCCTTTCAGATGCACCAGCCACCAGCCGCTGAATGGCAGTGTCGCCAGGCACACGGCCATAAGGACCCAGAAAAACAGCAAGGGCCGCTTGAGCAGGCGATTCTGAATGGTCGTGTCGCCTTCAAGACGCACCTTGACCACCCCGCTGGCCAACACCAGCGCGCTGATCAACAACAGCGCAATAGCGACGATGTGCAGGGTATTGAGGGCGGTGATGGGTTCCATGACGCGGTGTTCCTTTTAGATCGGAATGGAGCGGACCAGGCGACGCTTCGCTTGTGTGGGAGCGGACTTGTCCGCGAACTGCCGGGAACCGGCAGCAAAACCGGTGCACACGGTACATCAGACGCAACCGAGGTTACCGGTTTCAGGGCAGCTTCGCAGACCTTCGCTCCAGCGCTCAGAGTTATACACAAATCCGCCTTTGATTCTGGCCGAAGGCCGTGGGAGCGAACCTGTTCGCAAAAGGCCCGGTACATCCGCCGAAGTTGCGTCGCCTGAAACACCGCCTTCGCGAACAAGCGAAGCGTCGCCCGGTCCGCTCCCACGCCCTGCGGGCAGAAGCCTGCTCTGCGCCCAACGTCAGCCCAGAAACAGCCTGTACGCCGGGTTCTCGCTTTCATCCCAATACGGGTAACCGATCTCATCCAGAGCAGCACCGACCAGATGCCGCTCATCCTCCGGCACCACCAGCCCGGCAACCACCCGGCCGTCAGCAGCGCCGTGGTTGCGGTAGTGGAACATCGAGATGGTCCAGCGGCCGCCCAGACGGTTGAGGAAGTTGAACAGCGCGCCCGGTCGCTCCGGGAACTCGAAGCGCAGCACCACTTCATCATTGACCCGCTCGGCATGCCCGCCAACCATGTGGCGAATATGCAGTTTGGCCAGTTCGTTGTCGGTCAGGTCCAGCACCGGAAAACCCTGCCCGG